>CAIKNE010000013.1 GCA_903828695.1 uncultured Burkholderiales bacterium
CTGTCCCTCCTCATCGCAAGCACGTTTGTTTTAGCCAGTGCAGCCCACGCGGCCGATCCAGCAGCAGGCGCTAAACCAGCCCCTGCTAGCGCAGCTCCCACAGCACCTGCGCCGGTCGCTGCTGCACCTGCTGCTGACCCAGCCGTTAAGAAAGCAACTGCAAGTGGGATTTGTCATGACAAAACAAGCCCAAGCTTTAAACAAACAAAGAACTTTACCCCCTTCAACTCTATGGATGAGTGTTTGAAAAGTGGTGGAAAACCGCTTAAGAAATAATACCGTTTAATTAAAAGAATCAGCCCGTTGCGACCTTAGGTTGCAACGGGCTGATTCTTTTGTGCTCTTAGATGTTAATCAGGCTAAATTTTGATGCTTCCTTTGATGAATTTTTTCATATCATCTTTCATCGACTGAACCCTAAGTTCAATGTATTTGGCAGTGGCTTTATTTTTATCTAAATTGCTGGCTGATAGTGCCTGCGCCCATAAACCGTCCCTACGCTCGCCCCGCTCCATCTCCCTGAGTACAGCGGCGTGCAAGAGTTCGTCAGAATTGAAATTCATCGGCTAGACCTCAAAATGTTGTGGGGACTTGTTGCTGAGAGTTTAGTTCGTTTTGGCGGGTAGTGCAAATAGCTAGGGGGCAGTTGGGCGAAAGCCGCCCAAGCACCCCCTAAGAGTTCAATAGCAAATTAAGCTATTGGGTGCTTAAGCACGTAGTTTTGCTGCAATCTCCGCAACCCGTGCCCCGTAAGCCCTAGCCGTATCCAAATCTCCTTGTGGAATGTCGGCAGCAGGGCTTGTCGGTCCAACCTGCGCCATTACACCTGAATTGGATCCAAGGCGGTTCACAGTCCCGTCGTTCATACTGGGCTGGCCCACCCAGATCATGCCTTGTTGCATGGACAATGTGATGAAGTACTGAAGGGTAGATAACTTATCGCCGCTTGGACTAGCGGAGATCGTAAAACCACCCGCAACTTTGTCCTTCCAAGCGCTTGAGAACCACTGCTTAGAAGTTGCGTCCGCGAACTTTTTAAACTGCCAAGACACCATTCCCATATAGGTGGGTGATCCAAAGATAATGGCGTCTGCGCCGTTCAAAGCTTGCCAACCCGCCTCGTCCACATTGCCGTCAGCATCAATTACTACTTTTTGTGCGTTTGCGCCTTGGGCAACAAAATCAGCAACCCGCTCTGTATGTCCATAACCTGAATGATAGACAACGATAACTTTTGACATCTAAATACTCCTCATTAAAAAAAACAAAATAAGATGAATTGCTGACTCAGAATTACTGGGCCAATTCAAATAAAAACACCTCAGCACCCTGACCATGACTAAAAGTCAATTGGGACTCAGACTCAATTAAAAGCGCGTCCCCTGCCTCCAGCTCATTGGCGTTAACTTGCACCGTGCCTTTAATCAGATGCACATAAGCCTTGCGGTTTGGGGTCAACTCAAACTTTGCGCTCTGCCCAGCGTTAAATTCACCCACATACAGACTTGCGTCGGCATGGATTTTGACGGCATTAGAGCCCCCAACGGGGCCTGCGATCAACTCGAACTGGCCTTGCTTGGCAATTGCTGCAACCGTTTTTTGCTCGTAGCTGGGCTCAATGCCAGTGACATTGGGCTCTATCCAGATCTGAAAAAAATGAGTTGTATTGTTGGGAGCGTGATTAAATTCGCTATGCATGACGCCACTTCCGGCGCTCATTCTTTGAATGTCACCAGGTGGGATGCCTTTCACATTACCCATGCTGTCTTTGTGTGCTAACTCCCCCGACATCACATAGCTGATGATCTCCATGTCCTTATGTCCATGGGTACCAAAACCCTTACCAGGTAGGATTTTGTCTTCATTGATCACTCTAAGGTTACCCCAACCCATGAATTGCGGGTCGTAATATCCCGCAAAAGAAAAGCTGTGTTTGGAGAGCAACCAGCCGTGATCAGCGTGTCCTCTTTCTTCTGACTTTCTAAGTCTAATCATTGAAACTGTCCTTCCTCTTAAAAAGTCTATGGTTGCATTAGATGTAATGGCACAAAGGGGATGATCATCACTGACGATATCTCATACACACTGCCTAATATAGGGACGAAGTGGTCCAAATCAAGAGACAAAATGCAAAAGGTAAACTATGCTATTCAATTGATTTGAACCAAGCTCCCATTTTAGTTGAAACAGCATTAACCCGCAGGGGCGGCAGTACAAAAGGTAAATCGGTGCCAGGTAAGCTTGGGGGGCCTAAAAAAAGAACAGAAGTCCAAACAATCTGAAAAATGTTTGACTTAAAGCTTAAAGCGCATCACAAAATGAAGCCCGCAACTGGCCTGAAAAATCAGCATTTTTTTTGCCTCAACTCCTTGATGTATCATCTTCTTTATCGACCTAAAACCGAGAGCTAATATGTTAAAAAAAATTGCGATCATTGGCGCTGGTATGGCGGGCATTACCGCAGCAAGAACGCTTTTAAAAGCAGGACATTCGGTCACCGTATTTGAAAAGAGCAGAGGCGCCGGCGGAAGAATGTCTACCCGTGAATCTTCTTGGGGTAGTTTTGATCATGGCGTTCAATACTTCACCATTAGAGACCCCCGGTTTGAAAAAGCGATAAAAGAAGTCCCAGGGACCGAAGATATTTGTAGACCCTGGAGTGTTAACGCTGTTAGAGTTTTGGATGAGTTGGGACGAGTCATTGAGGCGCCACTGCCAGCCCGGGAAAAGCATTATGTTGCGGTCCCCGCCATGAACGCTTTGGTTAAACACTGGGCTCAACCGTTGGTTGATTTGGACGCTGTGCACTATTCCACGGAAGTGACTCGTATACAGTCAAGCGAAAAAATACCTACTGCCAGAACTTGGACCCTCCATACTCAGCAAGGCGAGACCTCTCAAGAATTTGAGGGGTTTGACAGCGTTTTAATTGCCGTACCCAACATTCAGTGCAGTGCTTTGCTTGAGCGCTCGATGCTTCAAAAACTGATTGACCCAGGATTAACGTCCTCTATTCAAGCCATCAAGCAACAGGTTGATCTTGTGGTGACTGAGCCTTGTTGGACACTCATGGTTGCCTACCCCCAAGCGAGCCAGCAAGGGCTGACTCATTTCGGTCCTCAATGGAATGCGGCTAAAAGCACGCACCACCGCATTGCATGGGTTGCAAGAGAATCCTCCAAACCCGGTAAAAGTCATATCGAACGCTGGACTGTTCAAGCAGGTCCACAATGGTCCAACGAACACCTTGAGGATGATCCAGAGAGAGTTAAAGCCAAATTACTGCGCGCCTTTGCAGAGTTAACAGGCATTAGAGTGGAGCCAAGCCATAGCGCTGTTCACAGGTGGAGATATGCAAAGACTCTGACACCACTGGGACAGAACTGCTTATGGGCTCAAGAGGCTCATATTGGGACATGCGGGGACTGGCACCTCGGGCACCGCGTGGAGGACGCTTTCATCAGCGGCCTGTCACTGGCTCTTTTGGTTTGCGCTTAGTTTGCGCTTAGTTTGCGCTTAGTTTGCGCTCAGTTTGAGCCTATACCTGACAGGATGCGCAAAGGGACAACTTTTCTTTGCCTCATCTCATTTACGCACACCTAAAGGGCGTATGAGAAGATTTAAAGCAATTGTTACAAATTTTTTATTTTCAAGATTAAGACTTATACGGATACCCGGTCCCGTTCATGAGTGGATATATTGGAAGATTCGCACCCTCCCCTACTGGACCTCTGCACGCCGGCTCCATGGTAGCTGCTTTGGCGAGTTGGTTGGATGCGAAAGCCCACCAAGGTACTTGGATCGTTCGAATCGAGGATCTGGACCAAGACCGCTGCGTAAAAGGAATAGATCAATTCATTCTCCAACAACTCACCAAGTGCCAACTCCTAAGCACCGAGCCTGTGCAGTGGCAATCTAAGAGAGTGCGTGGGTATGAATCTGCTTTTGAAACACTTAACGAATTAAATCTAATCTACCCCTGTCACTGCACGAGAGCAAAAATTCTCAGTGAACTACTTGGCAATGGGGGCCAACTGACGCGAAACCAAAGCAAAATTTATCCAGGAACGTGCAGATCACTTGAGTTCAAAGACCATGAAGATCTCCACATTCAGGGCGCTGCTTGGCGCTTCAAGGTCACGCCGGGTCCACTCGTTTGGGAGGACAGAAGGCTGGGGATCCAACACCAAGATGTCAGCGCCGAGGTGGGTGACTTTATCATCAAGCGTTCAGACTGCGTATGGGCCTACCAACTGAGCGTTGTCGTTGACGACGCACAGAGCAAAATCACTCACATTGTTCGTGGCGCGGATTTAGTGGACAATACAGCTAGACAAATACAACTGCAAAAAGCACTCGGCTACCCGGTGCCAAAGTATTTGCACACTCAGCTCTTGCTGGGGCCCAATGGTGAAAAGCTCTCAAAACAAAACGGCGCAGCCCCTGCCAACACGAGTCACCCCCTTGAGTGTTTGAATACCGCGGCACAAACGCTTGGACTGCAAATGCAAAGTTCAAGCGTCTCTGAGGCTCTCGCGTTTTGGAGCGAGCAGTGGCTAGAACGTTACCCGTAAAGTAAAAAAATTATGACTGATATTGAAGAACCCATTCGTCCCCGTTCTATCCGTAGTTTTGTAAAACGCTCAGGTCGAATCACAACCGGTCAAATCAAAGCGCGCGAGGCGATGGGCAAGGATTTTTTAATTGATTATGCCCCGCAACTCCTTAATATGAATGAGGCGTTTGAGGGACACATTGCCCCTATCGTACTTGAGATTGGATTTGGGATGGGTGAGGCAACAGCAGCGATTGCGCAAACACTGAACCATCTGAACTTTCTTTGCTGTGAGGTGCACGATCCGGGCGTAGGTGCACTGTTAAAACGAGTGGGTGAATTCAATATTAAAAATATTCGCATCATCCAACACGACGCGGTACAAGTGCTCGAGCATATGATTACACCCCATAGCCTGGAAGGAGTGCATATTTTCTTCCCCGATCCTTGGCACAAGAAAAAGCACAACAAAAGGCGTCTGATTCAAGACCCCTTTATAAAGAGTGTGGTCGATAAATTGAAACCCGGTGGCTATATTCACTGCGCGACCGATTGGGAGGCTTATGCAGTTCAAATTCTTGAGGTATTGACTCAGTCCCCCAGTCTTGCTAACACCAGCGAAGATCCAAGTGGCTACGCGACAAAGCCCCATTACCGCCCACTGACCAAATTTGAAAACAGAGGGCTCAAATTAGGCCACGGAGTTTGGGATTTGGTGTTTAAGAAAAAGAGCTAAATTAAACAAACTTTAGCTCAGTAATTTTCGTGTCCACTCCTCTACGCTTGCTAGCGCGCTAGCCAAGTGCTCAGGCTGGGTACCCCCAGCCATTGCCATATCAGGCTTGCCACCACCTTTGCCCCCTACTTGCAGGGCCACAAAGTTGACGAGCTCACCCGCCTTGACTTTGCCAACCAGGTCCGAGCTGACCGCAGCCGCTAACTGAACTTTACCGCCCTGAGCGCTCCCCAAAACCAAAACGCAGGACTTGAGTTTATGACGAAGCTGATCCAGCGTATCGCGCAGTACTTTTGCATCTGCGCCGCTCAACTCTGCACTCAGGACGTTAGCACCAGAAATGTTAACGGCTTTACTGAGCAAGTCATTTCCCTGCGAACTGGCGAGCTTGCCTTTTAATGCATCAATCTCTTTTTCCAGGCTCTTGGATTGCTCAATCATTTGAGCGATACGCGCGTTAATTTCACCAACAGGCGCTCTAAGCGCACTGGCAGCGCTTCCCAGTGTTTGCTCTAAATGCTGAAGATGGCCCAGAACTTGTTCACCGGCGATGGCCTCAATACGCCTTACCCCGGAGGCC
>CAIKNE010000014.1 GCA_903828695.1 uncultured Burkholderiales bacterium
GAGTATCAACTCTAGATTTATAAATCTTAAGTGGAACAGTCATTCTGGTTTTTAGAAAGCTTAATAAGTTTGACTGTACATCAATGACATAGGGATAAATATTCTTTGATTGTTGGCTAGGATTCAAATAAACGTCGTATTGCATTGTTTTACCAAATTCTTAGATCTTCGCACCAGTGACCTACGGATTCAAAATCTTGGTTCATCTCTTTAATCCAATCTGCGTATTTCTTTTCAAATACAGATTTTTGCTTTCTCAAGTTCGAAGAATTTCCTATTGCTTTAAGAGCTTCAAATTGATCTGCAGAAATAATTACAGTATCAATTCGACCATCCTTTTGGACGAAAACCGGTTCCTTTTTGGCGGCACTACAAACACTGCCAAATCTATTTTTAGCTTCTGTTGCGGTAACAAGCATTTTGGTAATCCTTAGATCATATTAGCTATTTTAGCTAATATAAATATCCTGTCAAGTCTGAATTTGCAAGTCAGTTGTCAATGTATGGATGTCACTGCCGGCGTTTTTCAGGGTAGTTGTCCGATGAACTTTTTTATGACCTAACTTTAGTTCGATTCTCCTGATTCAATTCAACCCTGTCAATGTGAGCCCAATTTCTTGTCTTACCTGACCACCTGATTGGATTGTTCTCCTTGGCTCTTTGATATACCTCTGAGCGTCTGTTTAAAATTTCAATATCCTTACCCTGACACCGGGGGGGATTAGGTGTCCAAGTGTGCTGGAATACGCATGCTGGATGCAGTTCTCCAAGGCGATGACGGCATTGAGGGGGTAGTTCACCCGCTTGCCGAGCTTCAAGTAGTGGGGTCCGCGTCCCTCCATTCGCCAGCGTTGAAGGGTCTTGGGGCTCATGCACCAACGCGAGGCCAGGTCGGCCTCACTCAGGACTTGCCGTGGGGGCATGTGTGGCTCTGGGGTCATAACGCTCAGAGGGTTGAGCGTTGAAGGCGCTGGTGTTGCTAGCAGCATGGGTCACTCCTTTCAGAGAGTTGAGGGACAACACTGCTATTTCAAAAAATCAATGAAGAACTGATAAGAAACTCAATAAAGAACTTTGTCGATATCTCCAGTTCTTTAATCCCGGCAGACCATTGCCCTAAAGCAGATATCACCCTTAAAATATTGACATTGAATGAAAAACAGGCATAATTTCTGACATGCGTACATCTGAAATGATCAGGCAAGCCATCGCAGACAAACCCACGGGGGCTGTCTTCTCAAGTGCTGACTTTTTGTCAATGGGGAGTCGCGCGGCCGTTGACCAGGCGCTCTTACGGATGATGCGGACCGGGACGATCGAGCGGGTAGCCAGAGGGCTGTATGCCTTAGCCGGTCAGCATTTGGATGCACAAACGGTAGCCAGCGCACTTGCGCAAAAGACAGGTGAGCGAGTGGGACTTGCGCCATCCGCAGGGCCAAATGATCTGCTGGTGGTACCTACTTCAGGTCTGTCGCGCACTATCAAGGCCGCTGGGCACACCGTGCAATTTCGCCGCATGAGTCAAACGAAAGTCCAGCTCGCTGCCAGCCCCAAGGGCAAAACTCTGCTCGAGTTTTGGA
>CAIKNE010000015.1 GCA_903828695.1 uncultured Burkholderiales bacterium
AGACCACTCATTAAAACGGAATTGAAGTGAACTTCACTTCTATCTTCATGAGCGTTTTAAGTCTTGCGACTTGGTTACTAGAACCATGGCAAGTACCAAAAACGCCCACGCTTATCGGCTGTAGTTTTTTAATGAACCTAAGAAGATTTTTTATTTCTTCTTCGTCTCCGCTGCGATCAGCAGAGCCTTAGATTGTAGCACGTTTTTTAGACTTACTACCAATAATTGAAATTTATTTTCAACTATTTTCGTTGCGATTCGTAATCAATACTTATCTGCAGCGAAGCCCTCGATTGTGACACATTTTTTAATAACCTGTCAACCCCTGGGGTCTTTCCCCTTTTGATGAGCTTGATTTGCATCAGTTCTCATCAGCCGAGCCCGCTAGTATAACCCGCTTTTTTGGTCAAATCAAGACTTATCATGAATTAATTGCTAAATAATCCCTTTCTCCTCTGAAAATAATTGGTTTTGAAGCCTCGTTTTGACGAAATACACATCTTATTTGACTTCAATTCTCGTTTTCTTCGTCATTATGTAAGGCGCATACAAACCAATTGCGATTTCTGCTTGCCATGAGGTTTCCCCTTTTGTGCACGCATAATCCTCGCATGGCACTCATCACACTTAATCAAGCAAGTCTCGCTTACGGACACCACCCTTTATTAGATAACACCGACTTTTCCTTGGAAGAAGGAGAGCGAATTGGTCTTATCGGTCGCAATGGAACAGGCAAATCGACCTTGCTGAAGATCTTAAACCGTACGGAAGCGTTGGACTCAGGGACCGTTCAATATCAGCAAGGGCTTAGGATCAATTACGTCGCTCAAGAGCCGATATTTGACGAGCATAAAACTATTTTCGAAGTTGTGAGCGACGGACTCTCTGAATTACTAAAGTGCATTGAGGATTATTCCAACGGCTCGGGCGATATGGATGAACTATTTAACCGAATCGATACATTGGGGGGATGGGGATGGGAGCAAAAGGTTGAGCAATCCCTTGAGCAACTGCGCTTGAACGGCAAACTAACCATAGGAACCCTCTCGGGGGGAACGCTCAAGCGCGTAGCGCTTGCTCAAGCACTCGTTTGTACTCCGCAAGTACTTTTACTGGACGAACCTACCAATCATTTAGATTTAGAAAGCATTGATTGGCTTGCCTCACTCCTCACAGAATTCAAGGGCAGTGCAATCGTGATCACACACGACCGCTCGTTCTTGGATAAGGTGACGACACGAATCGTGGAGCTTGACAGAGGCCGTCTACGCTCATACTTAGGCAATTACTCTCAGTTTAGAGTAAACAAGGAAGCACAGCTTGCTCAAGAGAGCGTCATCAACGCAAAGGCTGATAAGTTACTCGCCCAAGAAGAGATATGGATTCGTAAGGGCGTAGAGGCGCGAAGAACCCGCTCCGTAGCGCGTATCGCAAGACTTGAGGAGTTGCGCGCCCAACGACAAAGCCGGCGTGAGGCTGTCGGCAAAGTCAAGCTCAATGTGGACTCAGGTAATAGAACAGGGAAGATTGTCTCTGAACTCGAAAATGTCAGCCTCTCATTTGGTGAGCGCTGTATTGTTAAAGACTTCTCCAGCATCATCTTAAGAGGAGACAAGATAGGACTACTTGGCCCCAACGGCGCTGGAAAGACAACGCTCCTTAAACTCATTTTGGGCAGTCTTGAACCCGACGCAGGAACAGTCAAATTTGGCACTCAACTGCAAATCGCTTATTTTGACCAAATGCGTGGTGCACTCAATTTAGACGACACGCTGGAGAACTTTATCAGTCCGGGTAGCGAGTGGATTGAAATCGGAGATCAGCGCCAGCACGTCAAAAGCTATTTGGGCGACTTCCTATTTTCACCCGCTAGAGCCAACTCCCCCGTTCGCTCTTTGTCGGGAGGGGAGCGAAATCGCTTGCTGTTGGCGCGTTTGTTTGCCCGTCCCGCGAATGTTTTGGTTCTAGATGAGCCAACCAACGATCTTGATATTGAAACGTTGGAGCTCCTCGAGGAGTTGCTTGAAAACTATAAGGGCACCGTCTTTTTGGTAAGCCATGACCGCGCTTTCTTAGACAACGTGGTTACCAGTCTCATTGCTTATGAGGGGGATAGCAAATGGCGTGAATACGAAGGAGGGATTCAAGATTGGCTTGTTCAGTCCCGAAGAACAGGCAAGTCATCGGCTTTGACGGGCGTGCCGAAGGGCCAGATCTCAGCGAACCACCTGCCCTCCAACAACCAGCTTGAACTCAGCAGCGCCGCTGCTTCCCATGCCCCCTCACCCCCTTCCACGAGTGGTTCAACTTTAAAGAAAAAGTTAAGCTTCAAAGAGCAACGCGAACTCGATAGCTTGCCCGCGCAAATTGAAATCTTGGAGTTAGAGCAAAAAGAAATTGCCCAACTCATTGAGGACGGCAGCATTTTCACCACAGATCCAAAACGTGCCAGCGAACTATTGTCCAAAAGCACCCAAATCGAATCTGATTTGTTAACCCTTTTGGAGCGTTGGGAGGCACTTTCAGCAAAATCTTAGGCTTTGATATAGATTATTACAATTTGAAATGGGGGGCTGATTCTCTAACGATAAGCCCCTCAACCACCAGGCCTCGTTCATCCATCACGCCCCCTCAACCTATCCATGGGAAAAATCTACCTCGTAAGACATGGTCAAGCCTCCTTGGGGGCTGAGAATTATGACCAATTAAGCTCCCTTGGCGTTCAGCAAAGCGCAAGGTTGGGGGAATACTTCAGGTCTTGTGGTACTACTTTTGAGGCGGCCTACTCAGGAACACTGCTCAGACAACAACAAACTCTCAGTCATATTTTGCAGGGCCTTGCGCTCCCCCAACTTCACTGCACATCCAACCCTGCACTGAATGAATACGACAGTCACTCCATCATTCGGGGCGTCCACTCAGGCGTCATCCCCAGCCCTAAAACACCCGAGGGATACAAAGAGTATTTTCGCCTACTGCGGTTGGGGTTGTTGAGTTGGATGACAAAGCAAAGCGAGCCTGAGAATGTACCCCCATTTACAATTTTTTCAGATGGGATTGTTCAGTTGCTGAGAAACGTTCAAGCTGAGCATACGCAATCGGTTTTGATCGTCTCCAGCGGAGGACCAATCTCCACTGCATTGGCGTATTTACTGGGCATGAGCGATGCGGGACGAATTGAGCTCAATCTTCGTCTTCGAAATTCCTCCATATCTGAGCTGCACTTTAATCCCAAAGCAATCTCAGTTATAAGCTTTAATTCGCTCCATCATCTCGCGCAACCTGAATACACCGAGTGGGTGACATATGCCTAGACACCGGCGCAAAACAACCTTTACCCAGTCAATAATGCCCGCTCCCCTTCATGGGGGGGGGCGGTCTTGGCCTCAAAGTGGCGGGATCACCATCAACTCCTTTAGTAGTTGAGCCAACTTAAGGCCTGCGCTATTCAGAAGTTTTTCACCTTTTTGTGCAGTTGCGGCGCTTGCGCAACCGACTGCACCGCTTTTGTTGTAATCCTGGATGTGCCATCCCAATTTGGCACTCTTGCCGTCACCTAATATTTCGTAGTCGCGGGACCTGACTTCAGAGGCAGATGCAAAATCTTGCGCCTCCTTCATTCGAACCCGCTCAGGGGCAATATGCAACATGATCGAGGTTTCAATATCACCGGCATGTACGCCGTATCGCTGCTCATGCGCACTGAACTCAGACCAAGCCTCCTCTGCAATGGGTAGTTGATACCAGTTGGCACTAAAAACAAGTAAGTTATGCTCCCCTCTAAGGTCCCTTGCAATCAGGTCCATCAAACCCGCATTGCCACCGTGCGAATTGATCAACAAAAGCTTACGAATGCCTGAGCGAGCAACGCAAGCACCCAGTTGAGCTCCAATTTGAAGCATTGTTTGCGCGTTCAAACTCAGGGTTCCAGAAAAAGCGGTATGCTCCGTGCTCAGGCCTACGGTCTGAGTAGGTAGGAAAAAGACGGGTGCGTTTGCACCCAAATGTTTAATGCTCTCACTGACCAGCGCTTCTACGATATCCGTGTCAACAGATAAAGGTAGGTGCGGGCCGTGTTGCTCCGTCGCGGCCAGGGGCCACACTGCAACGGCCTTTGACGGGTCAATATTTTTAAAGTCCAGTGTTGATAACTGGTTCCAGTATTTAGGTAAAAAGCTCATCACGCGTATGGTAAATCGTTTTCAGTGTTTTTTTGTATTCTTTTGCTTGTTCTGTAACATATGGGCCTTATGAAATTCCAGCCACCCCCCGCCGTTCGGAAATATTTAACGCCGCCCGTGAAGAGCGAGCAACAAGGTCGAACTATAGGGTCAGACTTAGCGATTTGTGTTTTAAGGAGCTGGGCTTATAAAATTTGCGCTGCCCTGCACACTGCTTTAAAGATCACCGCGATCATAGGCTTTTTGGCCACCGCGCAGGCGGCCTTGGCCATCGGCTCAATCGTCCAAACCGACCAAGTCAAAGCAGAGCTCATTGCCTACGCTCCCCAGGGTATCAAACCCGGACAAACATTTTGGCTTGGACTGAGGCTCTCACACCAACCAGAGTGGCACACCTACTGGAAAAATCCTGGGGACTCAGGACTACCGACACAGTTAACTTGGAGTTTACCAAGTGGCTTTCGTGCACAAGAAGTGCTTTGGCCTGTGCCTAGCAAGCTCTACGTCTCCAACCTCACAAACTACGGATATGAGGGGGCGGTGTTGTTGGTCACGCCCATCAGCGCTCCAACAAGCGCCCCCCTCCTCAACTCAAGTATTGATATTGGATTACATGCAAATTGGCTCATCTGTAAACAAGAATGCGTTCCACAGGAAGGAGAGTTCCATCTCAAAGTTCCCGTAAAAAGCTCCTCGGCCATGGACGGCGCAGACTTTTCCAGAGTGCTTGAGCAACAAGCCGTTGAACTCTCAAACGCAACTCAAGTTCTGGTGCTAAAGGGGAATCGATTGGTGGGGGAGTTGCGGGCCATACCCAAAGAGTTAGAGAGCACCCCGTTCACGATCTTTCCTGAACTGAGTGAAGTCATTACCGATCCAAGACCCCAACTCACCACTGGTGCGACCCAATCGTTGGATACGCAAATTGACTTTGCCCTGCACCCCATGCGAAGCACGCAGCCCAGTAAGTTGGGTGCATTGATTGTGTTCCAAAAGAGTGGAGGGGGCAGCGTCCTCACTCGGCACACCACTTTTGAGATCAAGGGTGTATGGCCCCAACCCGCGCCGTTGCTCCCACCTGTCAACAGTGAAGTTGCCTCTTCTGACAGAGCACTGGACTCAGCCCCTGAGAACTCTCATGCAAATGCTCAATATCCAGCCTCACCCAACAACGGTTTTTTGTCCATTTTCAAGAGCTATCCATTTCTCGCAGCCATGTTAGGGGCGTTGATCGGGGGAATGATTCTTAATTTAATGCCGTGTGTTTTGCCAATTTTGGCCATCAAGGTTTTAAGCTTAGCGGCTCACTCACAAGACACTCGGCTTTACCGACGCCACAGCTCAGGATACGCTGTTGGCGTGATATTTTGTTTTTCATCACTTGGCGGGCTCGTTGTCGGACTAAAGACGCTCGGGCTGGAGCTAGGGTGGGGGTTTCAACTTCAGTCCCCAGTGGCTGTAGCGGGACTGAGTTTTTTGTTTCTTCTGATTGCTCTTAATTTACTGGGCGTGTTTCAAATCCACTTTGTGGTCCCCAACCGACTCTTAATGATCCAAAGTCATGATCCGGGAGTGGACGGTTTTTTATCAGGACTCTTAAGTGTCGTGGTCGCTGCGCCTTGCACAGCACCTTTCATGGGAGCCTCCTTAGGATGGGCCGTCACAGCCGCCAATGGGCAGGGCTTATTCATCTTTGTATGCCTTGGGGCGGGTATGGCACTTCCCATCCTTGCCATCAGCTATATCCCTGCACTGGGTAGATTCTTACCCAAACCCGGGGCGTGGATGAATACCATGCGTGTTTTTCTGGCTTTCCCGATGTTACTGACCGTGACTTGGCTGCTTTGGGTATTTGGCCAACAGATCGGCTTAAACGAGATGGCGCTGTTGATGGTTGCTTTGGTGACGTTTAGCGCACTTATTTTTTGCTCCAAACTGACAGGCCCTTCTAAGACTTTTGCAGCCCTGTTTTTTGCAGTACTTTTGATCGGTGAGTACGGGGTGGGCCAAAACCTTAGCCCCCTTGAGCAAACTTCAGTGAGCACTTTAAGTTCTGCACCCTCTATAGGTGGAGCGGCCCTGGGCACGCCGGGACTCTTACGCTGGGAGGCTTGGTCACCCGAGCTGGTTGAGCAAACGCTTGCTGAGGGGCGTCCAGTTTTTGTTGACTTTACTGCAGCGTGGTGCATAACGTGCCAAGTTAACGAGCGGACAACGCTTCAAAATGAGACCATTCAATCACTTCTGATCGCTAAAAACGTCCGACTCTTGCGCGCTGACTGGACACAGCCCAACGCGCAAATTGCAAGCGCTTTGGCGAGCCTGGGACGAAACGGCATACCAGTCTATCTGTTGCTTTCACCTCAAAAACCACTAACCATGCTCTCCGAGCTTTTAAACCTCGAAGAGCTCACTCACGCCCTAGATACGCTTGATGCACCCCAGAAAATTTAACCCACAATCCGTGTAATTATTGATTCCTATAGTATTACTTTTGCTTATCACAATTTTTCATACTTTTCTACTTATGCACAAAAATCTTAATTTTTTATTAAATATTTTTTCCTCATAACAAAAGCTTATAAACTGATATTTATTTAATTAAGTTATTGATATCAAATGATTTTTTTATTTTTCACATTGTTGATAAGTCCGGTCGCAATCAATCTAAACACGAAATAAAGCCCCCAAGGCGATCAACTGTCAACAAAGTTATCCACAAAAATACAAAATCCTTGAAAATCAATGACTTAAGCGCCATTTCGCAACTCAGAATCAAACATCCGATCTAACACTCTTACATTGACTTATCCAATTAACGTACTGGTTAATCTTCCAGTACACGCTAATATCAGTGGGCCGCTCACGTACCTTCATACACAGTCTTTGGAGGCGGGAACACTTGTGCGTGTGCCTTTTGGAAAAAGCGAGGTTTTGGGTATTGTTTGGCATGCACCAAGTGATGAGCACGGTCAGCCCTTACCCGTTGACAATTGGGTACAAGTCAACTCAGGGACCTTAATCAAAGGTCCCGCGCCCAAATCACCCCTAGTGCTTAAACAGATCAGCAGCGTCATAGAGGGGATTAAGGCCATAGACTTGCAGTGGTTGGATTTGGTTGGATTTGCCGCAAGGTATTACCAACGCAGTTTGGGTGAGATGGCCCTACAAGCCTTGCCGCCTCAATTAAGAGATTTAGACGCAACTCAAATTGCCCGTCGGCTCAAAAAAAGCAGCGATCGAAAAAAACCTCCGCAGTCAAAACCCACTGATACGCCCCGTGACAGTGAAGTCCAATCGGTGGAGGCTGTCTTGGGGTACCCAGTCCAAACTGCGCATACGTTGACCCGCGAGCAAGAGCAGGCCGTTCGTATGATACAAACGCAAGACGGGGCATTTCTGATATTTGGCAGCACCGGTAGTGGCAAGACTGAGGTCTACTTGCAGTGTGTACAAAGCACTTTGGCCAATGACCCCTTGGCACAGGTCCTGGTTATGGTGCCGGAGATAAATCTAACGCCTCAGCTCGAGGAGAGATTTAAAACCCGCTTTGCCCCACTACTCAACCACTGGGGCGCGTCTAGTTTGGTGAGCATGCACAGTGCCATGACCCCCGCACAGCGTCTTCAGTCTTGGTTGGCGGCGCACAGCGGGGTAGCCCGCATCATTTTGGGTACGCGGATGTCTATATTTGCCTCCCTCCCTCATCTCAAACTAATCGTCGTAGATGAGGAGCACGATCCAAGCTACAAACAACAAGAGGGAGCTCGGTACTCGGCAAGAGATCTGGCCGTTTACAGAGCCAAACAACTTGGGATAAAAGTTATTTTGGGCTCTGCAACGCCTTCACTTGAGAGCTGGCACCACGCCCAAAATACACACGATATTGCACACCCCTCCAAGTACCAATTAATAGCGATGCCCTCGCGAATCGGACAAGCATCAATGCCCAAGGTGCAGATCATTGATCTCAACCGACAGCCCAGGGGAACAGTCTTTTCAAAAGAGCTCTTAGAGGCGATTAAAACGCGGGTTCAAAGGGGCGAACAAGCCCTCATCTTGTTGAACCGCAGGGGTTACGCGCCAGTACTGCACTGCCAAGACTGTGAATGGAAGAGTGCTTGTTTGCACTGCAGTGCATATAGAGTCTTTCACAAGGTTGACAGGACTCTCAGGTGCCACCACTGCGGGGTCGTAGAGCGAGTCCCTCGTCACTGTCCCAGTTGTGGAAATGCAGATATCTCGCCCCTAGGCAAAGGCACGGAACAATTGGAGGAATTGCTCCACGATTTATTGGCAGATGTACGCCAAGCAAACGGCGAGCCCCTTAATATACTGAGGATTGACGCCGACAGTACTCGCTTAAAAGGTGCGTTAAACAATCAATTGGCCCAAGTACATTCCGGTGAAGTCAACATCTTGGTTGGCACTCAAATGATTGCAAAGGGTCATGACTTTAGACGGATGACGCTTGTAGCGGCACTTTACCCGGATACAGCACTGTTCTCAAGTGACTTTCGTGCCCCAGAGCGTCTTTTCTCACTTCTGTTGCAGGCGGCGGGAAGGGCTGGACGGGATGCTGACCTCTCAACATCATCACCCTCTGAGATGTGGATTCAAACTCAATATCCTGAGCATCCTTTATTTGAAGCCTTGCGTCATTACGACTATCCGCAATTTGCAGCACAGCAACTGAGTGAACGTGCGCAGGGCTATCTGCCGCCTTTTTCTTTTCAGGCCTTGATTCGTGCAGATGCAAGGTCTCAAACAGATGCGCAGTTGTTTTTGAATACAGCGAGGGAGCGAAGCGCAGAAGTTTTAGAAGAAATACGAAGGCAACGTCCCAACTCCCAATCCCCTTGGCTGAAGATTGAACCAACGCTTTACCCAGCCATACCCATGACGCTTCAAAGAATTGCGAATATTGAGCGCGCTCAGATGCTGATTGAGTGTGAGTCCAGATTGATGATGCAGGAATATTTAAAACTTTGGCAACACCATCTCCACCAGCTACAACCCCAGTTCAAGGGGGTAGTGCGTTGGGTGGTGGATGTGGATCCGCTGACTATTTAAGGATGAACCATAAGTCAATTGAGGATGTTGTAAGCGTAAATTTTTATTGATAAATTTTCACCAAAGCGCTGAAGGACAAGAACGCAACGCCTGTCGTAAATAAAATGATTTTCGCAATCCGTTCGTTGTCTGCTCCGTAGCGCTGGGACAGCATCACCACATTACTGGCACTGGGCAAGGCGGCAATGAGCACCATAATTTTTAAGCTCCCTGGCTCCAAAGCGAGGCCAAACGTTATTGCGGTTTGTCCAAGTAAGTAGATTAGCAAGGGGTGAATAAGCAATTTCAATATTGAAATAGTCCAGTAATCACGACTTACTTGATGCTGGGGTTGATGATCGCTGTTCATCCAAGACCTTGCTAGTACTGCACCGACGGTGAAAAGCGCTGTTGGCGAGGCAGCGTCGCCCAAGAGTTGAACCGTTTTATCTAAAGGCGCGACGAGCTTTAAATCAAAGGCACAAAAAAACACACCCAACCCAATCGCCCAAGGCATGGGATTCATCACTACGCCCTTCAAGGCTCTTTGCAGGGCGACACGGATTCCGTGCACCCCAGCCCCCTCAAGTCTGGACAGCGCAATACAAAGCGATGTGGTGAATACCATATCAATAGTGATAGTTACGATGGCCGTTCCTGCGGCGGATAAACCAAATAACGCAAGCAGTAAGGGCACGCCCATGAAACCCGTGTTCGGAAAGGCTGCAACTAAAGCGCCAAAGGAAGCATTATTCCAGCCGAGTCCGAAATTCAGGGACACAAGGACGGCAAGTGAAACCATTAGACAAGCGCCAACCAAATAAGTCATGAAAACTGCTGGGTTCAATAACTGATCAAGTTGGGCGTGGGTGCCAAACCTAAATAGCATGCAGGGTAATGCAAAGTACAAAACAAAAATATTAAGGCCTGGAATTGCCTCGGAGGGCATCATTTTTTGGGTGGTCGCTAAAAAACCAGCCAAGACCAGGGCGAAAAATGGGAAAGTAACACTAAAAACGTCCAGCATTCCCCCATTGTGCACGGTATGATTGAAATCTTTGCTGGAAGTGAATATTTTTACGCCTCTCAGCCATTCCTTGCAACAGCTCTCTCCTGTTTTTTTGTATTTTTCTCCCCCCTTATGTCCGCTCAACTCAATAACGCCCAACAAGAAGCTGTCAATTTTTTACACGGTCCCTGTCTCGTCTTAGCCGGAGCTGGATCTGGAAAAACTAGGGTGATCACACACAAAATTGCTCGCCTGATTCAAGCCGGCGTGGAGCCCGAACGGATTGTGGCGATCACATTTACCAACAAAGCAGCCGTTGAGATGCGAGAGCGAGCCAAATCCCTTATTGGACGTGCAGCCAAAGGCGTATTGATCTGCACCTTCCACGCAATGGGTGTGCGCATGTTGCGCCAAGACGGAGAGAGCGTTGGACTGAAGCCCCAATTTAGCATCTTGGACACGGACGATGTGACAAGCATCTTAAAAGATGCGGGGGGTACCACCGATGTCAAACTCGCAAGGCAGTGGCAATGGAAAATCAGTTCATGGAAAAACTTAGGACTTAATTCGGCGCAGGCAATGGCTATCGCCGTAGACGACCAAGACCGTTTGATTGCTCAGATCATGGGCAGATATGAGGAGCGCTTGTCTGCATATCAAAGCGTTGATTTTGACGACTTGGTGGGGCTTCCCCATAAGCTCTTAAGGCAAAGTGATGAGGTCAGAGCTAAATGGCAGGACTTGATTCAACACATCTTAGTGGATGAATACCAAGACACGAATGCAACACAGTATGAGTTCTTAAAACTACTTGCGGGCGAGAAACAGCGTTTCACAGCAGTCGGGGATGATGATCAGTCCATTTACGGCTGGAGGGGCGCAACGCTTGAGAATTTACAAAAACTCCCTGTTGATTATCCTAATTTAAAAATCATCAAACTCGAGCAAAACTACCGCTCGACCAGTTCTATTTTGAATGCAGCTAACAATGTCATCCAGCCCAATCCAAAGCTATTCCCCAAAACCTTGTTCTCAGAACTGGGCCAGGGCGAACCGGTTCAAGTGATTGAATGTGATAACGAGGAGCATGAGGCGGAGAGAGTCGTTGCGCGTATTCAGTCGCTCAGAGCCATTCCCAAAATCAGCTCCACCGGGGAGGTTCGTCACCCCGAGTTTAAAGAATTTGCAGTGCTATACAGGGCCAACCATCAGTCTCGAATCCTTGAGCAAGCTTTTCGCAAAGCTCAAATACCTTATAAGGTATCGGGGGGGCAGAGTTTCTTTGATAAAGCAGAAATTAGAGATCTTTGTGCATGGCTCAGGTTATGGGTCAATAACGACGATGATCCAGCCTTTCTAAGGGCGATTACCACTCCTAAACGAGGCATAGGTCACCAGTCTTTGCAAGCGCTTGGACAGTTTGCGAGCCAATACAAACTCAGCTTATTTGAGGCCTTATTTAGCCAGAGCTTGAGCTCAGTCATTGCACCCAAGATACTGGGCGGATTACATGAGTTTGGTCGAGACATAAATGATTTGGAATTTAGGGCCAAGCACACAAAGGGAAATGAGGATGCAAAAACATTTTTAATGGATTGGCTAAAAAGTATTGGCTATGAGAAGTTTTTGTTTGATAACGAGGACAACGAAAAAGTTGCATCACAAAGATGGACGAATGTGTTGGAGTTTTGTGATTGGATTGCCAATCGCTGTGGTGGGCAGATCGAAGACGCTGCAGGAGTCACCACTGCGCAGGAGCAGAAAAATCTGCTCGAAGTCGTTCAAACGGTATCACTTTTGTCAACACTCTCAGAGCGAGAACAAGACCAAAATGTTGTCACCTTGTCAACACTTCACGCAGCAAAAGGTTTGGAGTGGCCCCATGTCGTATTAATTGGTATCAATGAAGACATACTCCCATTTAAACCCAGCTCCCAAGAGGATGGAGGGGAATTAACTGAGGTTCAGATGTTTGCTCAGACACAACGCATTGAGGAGGAGCGCCGCTTAATGTATGTGGGCATCACTCGCGCTCAATATACTTTGGTGGTCAGTTGGTGCAAGCGTCGCAAAAAGGGACGCGAAATAGTTGGCGCGCTCCCCAGTCGATTCATCGCAGAAATGTCGCTCAACCAAGAGACTGTTGTTTTAGATCCGATGGAGAAGCTAAGAGCTCTGCGTGCTGAACTAGCCCAGAGGGCTAGCCTCAATGCGGTCAATTCGCATTAACAAATGTGAATGCCTAACTTCCTAATCAGTCCATTTCTAGAAGTTTATTTGACGCCGCTGACTGCCTCGTCAACTTCGAGCAAATAACACAATGGACATTAAGACCAGGTAAGTGTACAAAATGAGCCGAAATCTGTTTTCACTCATTTTGTTCCGAATCATCTTGCCCAGATACAAGCCTAAGGCCATGGGGACGAGTGCCATGGCAGAGTAGCTCAAATCAACAAAATCCATGCGTCCGTAATAAAGCATAGCCGCGTATAGTGGAAGCCCACTGGATAGGTAAATAATGCTAATGCATCCAATAAACTCTTCTCTAGATAGCTTAAGAGCCATAAGATAAGTGATGATCACGGGCCCTGTCAGTGAGGATACCCCTCCAAGCAAGCCGGACAGCAAACCAACCAATGCACTTGCTTTTTTCTCACGCTGTGGTGCAACCTCAAAGGTAGGCTTCAAGACCATCAAGAAAACAGCTAAAAGCATCGATGCTGCCACCATTTGATTCATTTCATGCTCGTTTAAGGACAGAGTGAACCTTACAGTCAGAATGGTCGAGATCAACTGCATGCCAATCAAAGGCCAAAAGCGAGACCACCCCTGCACAATCCTTTGGCCATCGATCATTTGCCATAAATTGGACAACAAAACAGGCACAGCAACCATGCCAATTGCTCTGGGGCTTGGGATCACCATTGACATGAGCGGGACGGCCAAAAGAGGTAGGCCAACGCCTAGTGTTCCCTTAACCAATCCCCCCAACACAAAGGCGGCAAAACAGATCAACACGGTTGCACTCACTACAGCTTCTAGCAAAATGATTTGGAGATCAGTCATTACTTTAAACGCTTTGATAAGAAATGGGGTTTGTTGAGTTTCAGGAGCGAATTCTGTATATATTTGAAGTTGCGCATTCCAGCCTATGAAGAGATGATGAGTCGTTTAGAACTCTGTACAAGCTTTACGCATCAACATTTCTCTAAACGCAGTGAATACCTTTTGCATAACAGCGGGTTTATAGGCAAAAATCTCAACCGGATCTGTGGCGTGAACCCACGCACCCGAGTCTGCCTCAAATACAATTAACTCACCGCTTTTGGTTTGAGCGCAGTCCAGGACAACGTAGTCAAGTCCTAGAGTTTCGTAAATATAAGCGAATGCCTTTGAGTGAGCCTGCGCAAACCCGGTGTCAAAGTGGTTCATCTCGCGCTCCTCCTCATCTCGTTTGGCCTGGCTCAACTCCATCCCTGAGGGAAAATAGTGAACAATCCAGTGCTGAGAAATAGCCAAGTGACAGATGTAGGGTACACCGGCGATCAAGGCTATTCTGTATTTCCTATAATGCCCGTCCTCACTTTGATACGCTAGGAATTCTGCTTGGTAAAAGATCTGATCCTCCTTGTAAGAGCCAAGGTAAGTCGTTAACTCCTGATCAGAAGTAATTTTCACGAATCCGGTGCCCGCATGCGAGCCAATGGGTCGAACGGTAAAGGGCTCACCCCTAAAAGCCAACTCTCCGTGCTTCTTTATGAATGTATTTGCAACGCGTATATTGGGTCCAGACTTCATCAAATGACAAAACACATCTCTGGCACACCTCCTTATTCCAGCGGGATCATTGACAGTTGGTCTTGGCCAGTGCTTGATTAAATCGGATAGGTTATCCAAAATTGGGTTATTTTTAGGCGACTCGCCAATCGCAAGGTACACCGCATCATGCTCTGGTACTTTGAGGGGCAATTGAAGGTGCTCATCTACGTACAAAAGTTCTAACTGGATATTAGAATTTTCGATTAGAAAATCAAGCGGAGTGTTGTCCATCATATCGCCGGCAGCGACCAGCGCGAGCAATTTAAGCTGGGGGATTGGAGGAGCGACAATTCGAAATAATTTTCTAAATTCAAGTGCCTTAGACTGCATTTGCAGCGCAGTGGCGTCTTGTCCGTAAGCGCCGAAGATATAAAACATCTTCATAAACAAATCGGCAGGATTCGCAGTCTTTGCCGCTTCGGTGAGCATATGAGGGATTACAGCTGGTTCTAGTCTGCGAATAAAACAAGTTGCGTTGATGGGCTCGAGCTCGGCAGATTCTATGTGGACAAGATTATTCACTGAGACTTTTTGGCTTTGGGGTGATGCAATAATATTACAAAAACATGGCTCTCACAGAAACTTAAACTTTTTCTCCAATGAACAAACCCTTCGTCTCTATTGTCACTCCCACCTATAACCGAGAGGAGTTTCTGCCCCTCATTTATGAATGCATAAGCCAACAAACAACCACTGATTGGGAGTGGATCATCGTTGATGATAGCAAAGAGCCTAGTGCTTTTATTCAGTCCTTAAATAACCCTCAAATTAACTATCAGTTTTTAGACTCGCGAATGACGATTGGCGACAAACGAAACTTATGTGCTGATTTAGCGAATGGAAAATACATCGCTCACTTTGATGACGATGAGTACTACGCACCCCACTACATTGAATCAATGGTCAAATTACTTGAGCTTCAAAACGGGGACATCTTAAAACTCTCTGGCTTCTTTATCTACAGCAAGATTTATAAAAAGTTTGCCTACTGGAATCTGCTGGAGAAGACAGGAATTCACTACATCTGGTCACCCCAACCGATGGTAGTAGGCACCATTGAGAATACGAACACTGACTTACTTGATGTCCACCTGGGTTACGGGTTTTCATATGTTTACAAAACACAGGTATCCCAGATCATCCGGTTCGAGTCCACATCCTTTAATGAGGATGCACCATTTATCAAAGCCGCGATGGCTCTTGGCTTTAAAACTCAATTGCTCGGCGATGATGTCGGACTTTGCGTGCATGTATTGCACAACCACAACACATCTAAATGTTTCCCGCAGTATGTTCTTCCAACACCTATAGTCAAACGATTATTTCATAATTTACCTAGTCGTATTTTTAATTAAACTAGCTCTTTATTCGTTAGCTTTTGCAGAATTGCGAGGGGGCTGGTCTCAGGATCGTACAAGGAGGTGACAGGCAAATGATAGGTTTGCTCCATCATAAATTGTCCAGCCATAACGGCGTGGGCTGTTTGATCTGAGAAACACACCCAAACAGAACCAGGAGGAAAGTTATAGGTGATTTGATTTGACGCTGATTGATATTCATCACTCATCTTCATTCCGTCATGGATACCCAGCATCAAATGATCATACTCACTCCTAAGTGACTTTGTAATCCGAAGCGCATTGAGTACTTGGGCTTGCCACTGAGAGTAGGGTTTTATTTTTGGCACAAATTGATTTGCAATATCTATAAACGGCTCTCCTACGCGCCAAACTCTTGGCTTATCTACAGGATTGACGTTTAAGAAAACGCGCAGTATTCTCTCTCCGTAATTGGGCCGGGTCGGAAATGCATCAACGTGGAGTCTCTTATCATCAGCACGTACTGACTGCGCGCGGGTCTCCACTTGGTTAGGCCTAAAACTTGTGGGTGCAACTCTTAAGTGTTCCGTGTATTTTGGGAATGCAGAATTCACCAACTTTTGGGCCAGGCTCCTATATCTCAAAATAAACCGGGTTAAAGCCTCTTGGTCCTCAACCGGAGCAATCATGCCTTTTAACGTCCCCCTTGAATCCAGACTGATATTCCTAGCGCCTTTGCTTTGGATACCCGCATTAAAGAACCGTTGTTCAGAGGGATTAACTACAAAGGGTAATGCTTCAAAATGCAATACGCATCCGGCCTCTAAATCCGCAGCCCAATCCAACCGCGCAGACGACTGCTCCCACTGAGTTACCCCTATTTTTTTCACATAAGTCGTTTGATTGTTATTACTCATAAAGTCCTAAGATTAACTAGTGCCATTGAATTTTATCCCTAGACCTCAATCCCAGTTCTCCTTATAGTTAAGCGTTAAACACATCAGCAAACATCTGAAAGAATGTTCACTTTAACGTCTCTTGGTACCTGGGTGACTCACGTCGCCTTTGTCCACGAAGTTAGGGATGAGAAAGACCCATTATCCTCAATGAGGCCCATGGGTGTTTGATTTACATCAGACCAGGCATTCCATTTAATTCAACCTGACTTAACGGCGCTGTAATTGGGCCCCAGTCATGCGGATTCTATTTTGGGATTCAGGCTATTGTCAGGTAGTCAGCCTAAAATAGTACGTCTTTAAAAATGCGTTTATTTCCAGATTATTTAGATCGCTGCAATCCCTGGTGCCATCTTGTCCAAAAGAGCTTTCTTAATCTAATGTTTCAATTTTCAGTATTGAAGCCCCGTGATTGTTACCAATCCAAATTGTTGGGGAATTCGTTGAATCATCGGAATAGAGCCTGCGGATATTGGTTGAATGCGGCAGTTGGTATTCGGTAAAAGTATTGGTTTTTATATTCAACCGGGCAACTCTATCTGTGGTCATGGACCCGGTCCAAGCGAACTCATTTTTATCTAACACCACATCATAGGGTGCAGAATAAGGTGTGGGCACGAGCCATTCCTTGACCTCTCCTGAACGCGTGTCAAGCATACCTATTCGGTGCCCTCTGTATTCCCCGAACCACAGCCGATCTTTATCATCCATAGATCCGCGCCTTGGGGACGCAAGTTTAGTGGGTAGCTTATAAAAAGAGACCTCGCCGGTTACAGCGTCTATGCGACCAATTTCTTGTTGCCTGAAGTCTGTAAAAAACGCGTTGTTTTTGGAGTCTGAGATGACATCGTAAATGTTGTGCTGCTCTTTTGAGCCCTTAAATGGTGCCCACGTCTCAATTTTTCCAGTAGCGACGTCAAATCGGTGTACGCCTGCAAATCCACTATTTTGACTCCAGACTTTACCGTCTACATTGGAGTTCATAGGCGCGACTTGGTTGAGTTGAGTCGATGGTAGATCATCCTCTTTGGGAGGCTTGAAGTAGTCGATATTTTGTGTGTCTGGGTCAAATCTGGCAATGGATGCTTGATACATATTACCAATCCACAATTTTCCATCTCTGTCGTTCCTGAGTGCCAAAATGCCTTGTGGAAATTCAGGTTTTGTAACTGCCACCGCAAACTCTTTAACAGCACCCGTTTGCGTATCTAAACGTCCAATAGTTTGCTCACCAAAATTTGAATACCAAACTCGTCCAACCTTGTCCACAATCACATCGTGTGGCTGGATCAACTTTCTAGGTAAATCGTATTCTGTGTAGATGACTTTTGTTGCATCCCCCTTCAGACGAGGAAACGTCTTAAGAGGGTACTCCCAAGTCTTTCGGTTATAAAGATTAATAGTTGCCAAAAACTCTGCCATTTCTCGGTATATTTGGACTCGGTCTTCTCCCTGCTCCTCCATTAATCTCGCACCTTTACGCATCTGAGGGGCGCCCGGCATGCTTTGATTCACATAGCTTTGCATACGAGGCAGAATAATGTTCAAAAAATCCTCTAAGCTATATTTAGAATGCACCACTCGTTGCAGGGTATGACAGGTGACACATGTTAGGAGTGTTCTTTTCTCTCGGTCCGACCCGGGCATACTTGCCATCCACTCCGCGTTGGTTAGTTGTAGATCTAAGTTTTTAGTTGTCTCGAGTTGAATATTACGTTTAGCACTAGCAACAGTCCCTATGGAGATCGTAATGGGTTGCCTCTGATCGTAGCCCGTTGCCCTAGTCGTAATCTCATATCTACCAGCGGCAATCTTTTCAGAAGGAAAAGTATAAAAGCCCTTGTCATTCGTAACTACGGAAATCGTAATGGTAGAGTCTTTCCTCTTTGCACTAACGATAACCCCCTCCATAGGGCCCTCCACACTAGAGCTTACATAACCACTAATAACTCCTGCTCGGTCTGCAAGCAAAGACGGGGGGATTAATTTCTCGGCCGTCGCTGCGTTAGTCAATCCCATAACAAAGAACGATAATGCAACAATGAAGAAAGTAATGCCATTTAATTTTATGTCGTCTTGACATGAATTACCATTTTGCAATATATTAGTTTTCATTAATTTTGCTGTTTTTAATTTCCATGAAGATCAAATAAATCAATCCTACCAATTTGGCCATTTGAGTTTAACGTAGGCACCTCAA
>CAIKNE010000016.1 GCA_903828695.1 uncultured Burkholderiales bacterium
CTTCACTCACGCACCTGAACGCGGACGCGTTGGCGCGTGAGTATTTAACGGTAATGCGCGCAGATACTGGGCCCATCACTTTGATTGATGCCAGTGAGTTGGTGCAGTTTGATTCTTGTGCTTTATCGTTGCTGTTGACGTTGGTGCGAAATATGAAAGAAAGAAACGGTGTGCTTCAAATCTCTGGATTGCCCGAGCGCGCAAAAGCGCTTGCCCGCGTGTACGGCGTTATCGACCTCTTGCCCATTTAGCTCCGGTTTAGTGTTTATTTGAGATGCGTTTTGGGCGCAATAAAAATGGCCACTTTTATTCATTTGCTCTGTATTTCCCACTCGTGCGTTCAAGCTTCGAATTTTTAAATGCTTTTTTGCAAATCATAAAAACCAAATGCCTGCTATCTCATTTCAGTCTGTTACCAAGACATTTCAAACAGCCAAAGGCTCGCTAACCGCTTTAGACGGGGTGAGCTTTGATATTGAAGAGGGCGAATTCTTTGGACTCCTGGGGCCCAACGGGGCAGGTAAAACAACATTGATTAGCATTCTTGCTGGCCTTGCAAAGGCCACAAGCGGTTCGATCAAGGTGAATGGTTTGGACGTACAGAACGAACCTCTTAAGACGCGTAAACTTCTGGGTATCGTTCCCCAGGAGTTGGTCTTTGATCCTTTCTTCACGGTCAAAGAGGCTTTAAAGTTTCAATCAGGTTACTTCGGTGTGTCCAAAAACGACGATTGGATCGAAGAGCTTTTGGTGAGTTTGGGTTTGGCTGACAAGGCCAATAGCAATATGAGGCAGCTCTCGGGGGGTATGAAACGTCGCGTCTTAGTGGCGCAGGCTCTTGTCCATAAGCCTCCAGTGATTGTGCTTGATGAGCCTACGGCGGGTGTGGATGTGGAGTTGCGTCAAACCCTTTGGCAGTTCATCGACCGCTTGAATAAGCAAGGGCACACAGTCCTTTTAACGACCCACTATTTGGAGGAGGCGGAGGCGCTTTGCCAAAGAATTGCGATGCTCAAGACAGGGCGGGTTGTTGCGCTCAACAAAACCAGTGAACTCCTTAAGGCGGCCTCCAGTAATGTGTTGCGCTTTAAGCTTGACGCAGCGTTACCGGCCGAACTTGCCAAGCTGGCCCGTGTGACGGGGCGCATTGTGCAACTTCCCGCTCACAACGCAGAGCAAATTGAGGGCTATCTCTCCAGTATTCGACTTGCTGGTTTGACTGCGGAGGATGTCGAAATTCGCAAGGCCGACCTAGAGGATGTGTTTATTGAGGTAATGGGGGGGGCATCATGATGGGATGGCAAGCACTCTTTTATAAAGAAATACTCAGATTTTGGAAGGTTAGTTTTCAAACAGTTGCAGCTCCTGTGCTCACGTCTCTTTTATATTTACTGATCTTTGGACATGTGATGGCGGACCGGGTGAAGGTCTATGACACGGTTAGTTACTCAGCCTTTTTGGTGCCCGGGCTTGTGATGATGAGTGTTTTGCAAAATGCATTTGCAAACAGCTCCTCATCCTTAATCCAGAGCAAAATCATGGGGAATCTGGTTTTCATACTACTAGCGCCTCTTAATCATTGGAGTTGGTTTGTGGCCTATGTCGGCTCCTCGATGGTGAGAGGATTGGTTGTTGGATTGGGCGTTTTAAGCGTTACTTTGTTTTTCACTGATATCAGCGCCGCCGCACCGCTTTGGATCTTGGTTTTCGCTTTGCTGGGTGCCGCAATGCTTGGCGCGCTTGGCCTCATTGCAGGGTTATGGTCTGAGAAGTTTGATCAAATGGCGGCTTTCCAAAATTTTGTGATCATGCCAATGACGTTTTTGAGTGGTGTGTTCTACTCGATTCATTCGCTTCCGCCTTTTTGGCAAACGCTTAGCCATTTGAATCCATTTTTTTATATGATCGACGGTTTTAGATACGGCTTCTTTGGTGTAAGCGATGTGTCTCCTTGGCTGAGTTTTGGCTTGGTATCAAGTGCTTTGGTGGTGGTTTCAGGTGTTGCGCTCTCGATGCTTAAGAGCGGTTACAAAATTCGCGGTTAAATTTGGAGTATTTTCATGACGGGTCAAGAAGTAGAAGACATCATCAAGGCGCAGCTCGATTGTGATTTCATTCAAATAACCGGAGACGGAAGACACTGGTTTGGTGTGATTGTCTCCAATGTGTTTGAGGGGGTCAGGCCGCTCCAAAGGCATCAAAAGGTTTACGCCTGTTTGGGAAGCAAAATGGACAACGATGAAATTCATGCGTTATCGATGAAGACCTTTACCCCTGCGGAGTGGGCGGTACAGGATCAAAAGCAGTTTTTAAATTAAATTTGTTCTATGGATAAGTTACTCATTCGGGGCGGTAGAACTTTAAACGGAGAGGTGAGCATTGCGGGTGCAAAGAATGCTGCTTTGCCGGAGATTTGCGCTGCGCTGCTAAGTGCTGAGCCACTCACTTTGCTCAACGTTCCCTCGCTCAAGGATGTGAGCACCATGTTGAAGCTTTTGCGCAACATGGGTGTTAAAGCCGATTTAAACGGGGACGGAACGCTTGTGTTGGATGCAGGTGAGATCACCAGTCCTGAGGCACCTTATGAGCTGGTTAAAACCATGCGCGCATCTGTTTTAGCGCTCGGCCCTCTTTTGGCCCGTTGCGGGCGTGCGAAGGTATCTTTGCCAGGCGGGTGTGCGATTGGCTCACGCCCTGTGGATCAGCATTTAAAAGGTTTGCAGGCAATGGGTGCACAAATCTCTGTTGAGCATGGATACATGATTGCTGGTTTAGCTCCAGGCCTTGAAAAGTTGCACGGTGCACGTATAGCTACAGATATGGTGACTGTGACGGGGACTGAAAATTTCATGATGGCCGCAGCCTTGGCTAAAGGAGAGACACTTCTAGAGAACGCCGCACAAGAGCCCGAAATCACGGATCTAGCAGAGCTCTTAATTGCAATGGGTGCCAAAATAGAAGGGCACGGTACCAGTCAAATTCATATTCAAGGCGTGGACTCTTTGAAAGGTGCAACGCACAAAGTAGTCTCAGATCGGATTGAGGCCGGGACTTTTTTATGCGCCGTTGCAGCCACTGGTGGGGATGTCTTTTTAAAGCACGCAAGAGCAGAGCACTTGGGTGCTGTGATAGATAAGCTACGGGATGCTGGGGTGAGTGTCCAGAGTACAGTTGATGGCATTCGGGTGAAGAGCCCTGGGCCAGCTTATGAGCACTTGCGTGCACAGACCTTTAGGACGACCGAGTATCCGGGCTTTCCAACGGATATGCAAGCACAGTTTATGGTACTCAATGCGGTCTCCCAGGGATCTAGTCATGTGACTGAGACTATTTTTGAGAACCGCTTCATGCACGTTAACGAATTACTTCGCCTAGGCGCGAAAATTCAAATTGATGGCAAAGTATCCATGGTTGAAGGTGTGCCTTTGCTATCAGGGGCAACCGTTATGGCAACGGACTTGAGGGCCTCAGCTAGTTTGGTTATTGCTGGGTTGATGGCGAGTGGGGAAACATTGGTGGACAGGATCTACCATCTTGACCGAGGCTACGACCGAATGGAAGTTAAATTACGCAGTTTGGGCGCAGATATAGAGCGCGTTCAGTAGATTTTTTTATGAATACAACAAATAAGACATTGAGTGCAGGTATTAGGGACTCAGCAGGTGAGCCCAAGATCACCTCGCCCATTACATTGGCATTGTCAAAGGGTAGGATTTTTGATGAAACCTTGCCCCTTCTAAAGGCGGCAGGATTGGAGGTTTTGGAAAATCCTGAGCACTCCAGGAAGTTAATACTCCCAACCAACCAACCGTTGGTGCGGGTTGTTTTGGTCAGGGCCTCAGATGTACCAACTTATGTGGAGTACGGCGGCGCAGATCTGGGCGTAACGGGGCTGGATACACTAATTGAGCACGGGGGTTCTGGGCTTTATCAACCTCTAGATTTGCAGATCGCAAAATGCAGAATGTCAGTCGCAGTGCGAGAGGGATTTGATTATGCGGGTGTCGTCAAGCAAGGGTCGCGCTTGAAAGTTGCAACCAAATATATGACGATTGCACGGGAATTTTTTGCGCAAAAGGGCGTACACGTTGATTTGGTGAAACTCTACGGCAGTATGGAGTTAGCGCCACTAACGGGCCTTGCGGACGCGATCGTGGACTTGGTCTCAAGCGGCAACACCCTCAAAGCCAATCACCTGATAGAGGTTGAGCAAATCATGCTTATCAGTTCTAGATTGGTGATCAATCAAGCTGCATTGAAGCTCAAGCAATCTTCCCTTAAGTTTTTATTAGATGCCTTTGCACGTGCAGTACTTGAGAAAGTTGAAGGTAAAGCATCATGAGCAGTGATACTGCCTTGCAAACGACAACCCCCATTAGTGCTCGCCCTTTAAGGCTCAACACGCAAAGTGCTGACTTTGAGCAAGCCTTTGTTAAGCGATTGCACTGGTCAGCGTCAACGGATCAGGCCATTGAGGAGCGTGTGGCTGGTATTTTGTCAGATGTTCAGTCCAGGGGTGATGCTGCGGTGCTCGAGTACACACACACCTTTGACCGTTTAAGTGCGAAAAGTGTGGCTGAGCTGTGTATCGCCCCCGAGCTTTTAAAGCAAGCCTTTGATGCTATTCCCAAGAGTCAACGTGACTCGCTTATACAAGCTGAGAACCGAGTTAGAACGTACCATCAGGCGCAGAAAAAGGCCAGCGGTGAGAGTTGGAGTTATACCGACGAGCAAGGTAATTTGCTCGGACAAAAGGTTACGCCGCTAGACAGAGTGGGTATCTATGTGCCCGGGGGTTTAGCTGCTTATCCCTCTAGTGTTTTAATGAACGCAGTGCCCGCGCACGTTGCAGGTGTTGGCGAGATCATCATGGTGGTGCCCACCCCAGGGGGGGCAAGAAATCAGCTGGTACTGGCGGCGGCCTATGTGGCCGGCGTAACCAAAGTCTTTACGATAGGCGGCGCGCAGGCTGTGGGAGCATTGGCTTACGGCACTCACACTATTCCAGGTGTGGACAAAATCACCGGTCCAGGTAATGCTTACGTCGCTGCAGCCAAGCGGCGTGTTTTTGGCAAAGTGGGCATCGACATGATTGCCGGTCCAAGTGAAATACTGGTGATCGCAGATGGCTCAACGCCCGCAGAGTGGGTGGCGATGGATCTGTTCTCTCAGGCCGAGCACGATGAGTTGGCGCAAAGTATTTTGCTTTGTCCTGATCCCTCTTACATTGACCTCGTTCAAGAGGCAATCGATAGACTCTTGCCACAAATGCAAAGAAGCGAAATCATCGCCAAGTCTTTGAACGGTCGCGGGGCTCTTATCCAGACGGCAAGTATGGAGGAGGCCTGCGCGATCAGCAACCGTATCGCACCCGAGCATTTGGAGATATCCAGCCGTGATCCTCAAAAATGGGAGCCACATCTGATTCATGCAGGCGCAATCTTTATGGGTGCCTACACGAGTGAATCTCTGGGCGATTACTGCGCTGGACCCAACCATGTATTACCTACATCGGGTACGGCAAGGTTCAGTTCACCCTTGGGTGTGTACGATTTTCAAAAGCGCAGCAGCTTAATACAAGTCAGTCACGCCGGCGCTCAGCAATTGGGCGGTATTGCCTCCGTCTTAGCCCGCGGTGAGGGCTTGCAGGCGCATGCAACGGCCGCTGAGATGCGCTTGGATTCCTACGACCCACAAGGTAACTCGACCAATGGGGGGGCTCAAAAGTGAAGGACCTCCAGGCTAACTCTAACAAGGCGAGCACTATGAATAGCTCAGACCTGCGTTTTATTCGTGAAGACGTTAAAAAGATGCATGCCTACGTGGTCCAAGATGCACAGGGCATGTTAAAGCTAGATGCAATGGAGAATCCATTCTCACTTCCTCCGGAGTTGGGGGCTGAGTTGGGGGCGAGGTTGGCGAGTGTTGCCGTAAATCGGTATCCGGGGCCCCAGGTCCAATTGCTTAAAGAAGCCTTGGCCGATTACGCCGGTTTACCTAGGGGTTATGGATTGGTGTTGGGAAATGGCTCGGATGAGTTGATCTCATTGTTGAGTCTTGCTTGTGCGCAATCAGCTAGCGCAGCTAACACCGTTTTAGCACCTGAGCCTGGTTTTGTTATGTACGCTGTCAGTGCTCAATTGCAGGGGTTGAATTATGTAGGGGTTCCACTGCTTGCTGATTTTGAGCTCGATGAGGTTGAAATGCTGAGGGCTGTCGATGAGCACATGCCTGCGCTGGTGTATCTTGCGTACCCCAACAACCCAAGCGCAAATCTTTGGAGTAAGGAGATTATCAGCCGCATTATTGAGCGCGTAAGTGCTTACGGCGGCTGGGTTGTGGTGGATGAGGCTTATCAACCGTTTTCAACTCACTCCTGGTTGGATGAGATACGCAGTGCACCCGAAGCACATCGACAAGTGCTTCTCATGCGCACTCTGTCTAAATTCGGCTTGGCTGGGGTTCGCATTGGCTACTTGATGGGCCCAAGCGCTGTGGTGGAGGAGGTCGAAAAAATCAGACCTCCCTATAACATCAGTGTTCTAAATGCTGAGTGTGCATTGTTTGCCCTCGAGCATGCAAGTGTATTCAGCGAACAAGCCCGCATCATCTGCGAGGAGCGGGAGAAAATGATCAATCACCTCTCACGGTTAAAAGGAGTGAACCCTTTTAAGAGCGAGGGAAATATGGTGCTGGTACGCTTTGATCAAAATCAAATCGATTCGCATTCAAAACTCGCTAAACCGGCGCCTGGCGTTTCAGACCCCGCGGGAGATAATAGTTTCGCAACCAAAATCTTCGAGGGATTGAAGAGTCGACGTATTTTGGTGAAAAATGTTTCTAAAATGCACCCCTTATTACTGGGGTGCTTGCGCTTCACAGTTGGTACTCCGGAGGAAAACTCACAACTATTGAGCGCATTAGATGAGTTATGTGTTGGTCATTCCTAAACATTTATAAAGTTCTTAATTTAAATGCAACCAAGAAAAGCAGAAGTCACGCGTAACACCCGTGAAACACAAATCACCGTCAAGCTCAATATTGATGGAACCGGGCAATCCAAGCTAGACACGGGCATTGGTTTTTTTGACCATATGTTGGACCAAATTTCGCGCCATGGGATGATTGATTTGGAGGTGGTTGCTAAGGGGGATTTGCACATTGATGGACACCACACGGTCGAGGATGTGGGTATAACCATTGGTCAGGCTTTAGCGCAAGCGGTTGGGGATAAAGCGGGCATTCGCCGCTATGGCCACGCCTACGTTCCTTTGGATGAGGCGTTATCGCGTGTTGTTGTTGATTTTTCAGGTCGACCAGGAATTGAGATGCATGTGCCGTTCAAAAGTGGTGCAATCGGTTCGTTTGATACGCAATTGGCGTTTGAGTTTTTCCAGGGTTTTGTCAATCACGCCTTCGTAACCTTGCACATTGATAATTTACGCGGCGAAAACTCTCACCACCAAGCAGAGACTGTGTTCAAGGCATTTGGTCGAGCCATCAGAATGGCGATTGAGTTAGATCCTCGTAGCGCAGGAGTTATCCCCTCCACAAAAGGCGTGCTGTGAACTTCGTTGTCCCGCCTTCACCCTTGGATCGCAACTCACATGACTGAAACTGTTGCCGTTGTCGATTACGGGATGGGCAACCTGCGCTCTGTCTCCCAAGCCGTTATGCAGGCGGCACAGGGGAGTGCGACACAAGTTGTGATTACATCGGATCCGCAGGTTGTCCTGAAAGCGACGCGCGTTGTCTTGCCTGGTCAAGGTGCTATGAAAGATTGCATGCATGAGCTCTCACGAGCGGGGCTTAAAGAGGCGGTTTTATACGCGGCCAAGCACAAACCATTGTTTGGGGTTTGTGTTGGAATGCAAATGCTCTTGGACCATAGTGAAGAGGGAGATGCGCTCTCTGATAAGGGCACTGAGTGCTTGGGGCTGATTCCTGGGCGAGTGGTAAAGTTTAGTTTGGCTGGACAACTGCAACCCGACGGAAGTCGCTTTAAGGTGCCTCAAATGGGGTGGAACCAAGTCATCCAATGTGGCTCGCACCCTCTTTGGGATGGCGTTCCGCAAAACAGTTACTTTTATTTTGTGCACAGTTTTTATGCCCGTCCGTCGGATGTGCGCTACACTGCGGGGGAAACCATATACGGCCACCGCTTTACATCAGTCATTGCCAGTGATAATATTTTTGCAACACAGTTTCACCCCGAAAAAAGTGCAGATATGGGGTTAAAGCTTTACAGCAACTTTTTGTCTTGGAAGCCTTAATCCGAATCTTTTAATTATTCTTCAGTGTCACGAGCTAGCCCCTCCATTCGATCATCATGATTCTTATTCCTGCTATAGACTTAAAAGACGGTCAATGTGTTCGCCTCAAACAAGGTGACATGGAGCAATCCACCGTATTTGGTGAGGATCCAGTTGCGATGGCCCTCAAGTGGTTGGATAAAGGTGCGAGAAGGTTGCATCTGGTTGACTTAAACGGCGCCTTTGCGGGTAAACCTCAAAACTTCAACGCCATTAAATCCATTTTGAAAGCTGTAGGGGACGATATTCCCGTACAACTCGGCGGTGGAATCCGGGACTTAGATACGATTGAGAAGTATGTAGATGCAGGCATTCGCTACATCATTATTGGAACCGCGGCGGTGAAGAGTCCTGGATTCTTAAAAGATGCTTGCAGTGCGTTTGGAGGCCACATTATTGTGGGGTTGGACGCCAAGGACGGAAAAGTTGCAACCGATGGCTGGAGTAAATTGACGGGACACGAAGTGGTCGACTTGGCCAAGAAGTTTGAGGACTACGGGGTTGAGTCCATCATTTACACAGACATTGGGCGAGACGGTATGCTCTCGGGGATCAATGTGGATGCAACCGTCAAATTGGCTCAGGCCTTATCCATCCCTGTTATCGCCTCGGGTGGTCTGTCCGGTATGTCAGATATCGAGAGCCTTTGCGCCCTTGCTGATGAGGGCATTGAAGGCGTTATTTGTGGACGCGCAATTTACAGCGGGGATTTGGATTTTGAGCAAGCCCAGGCCCGTGCGGATGAGCTAACGCTTTGAATGTTTCTCGCACAGTCTAGACCGCAGACGGTCTTGGCATTGATTTCCCCTATTGACTGCAAAAGTTACAGATAACATTTTCGTTTGTTCCGGCCTGTGACCACACCTTTGAGTTTTAAAAAATATGCTTGCTAAAAGAATAATCCCTTGCTTAGACGTCACAGGCGGCAGGGTGGTCAAGGGCGTTAACTTTGTGAACTTAAGAGATGCGGGCGATCCTGTCGAGATTGCTGCTCGATATAACGATCAGGGCGCGGATGAGTTAACTTTTTTAGATATAACTGCGACCAGTGACGAGCGAGACTTGATACTGCATATCATAGAGGCCGTCGCATCTAAAGTCTTTATACCTCTGACTGTGGGTGGCGGCGTAAGAACGGTTGAGGACGTTCGCAGGCTCCTCAACGCAGGGGCCGATAAAACCAGTTTTAACTCAGCAGCCATCGCAAATCCTTGGGTGATCAAAGAGGTTTCTAGCCGCTACGGATCCCAGTGTATTGTTGTCGCCATAGACGCGAAGCGGCGTACCCTTGAAGAGGAGGCCCGCTTAGGAGATGATGCGAAAGCGGTTGGGCCCGGTTGGGATGTGTTTAGCCACGGGGGGAGGAAAAACGTTGGACTAGACGCTGTGCAGTGGGCCGTCAAAATGAGTGAGTTCGGTGCCGGCGAAATTTTGCTAACCAGTATGGATCAAGACGGAACGAAATCTGGATTTGATTTAGGCCTGACCCGCGCTGTCGCGGACGCGGTGAGCGTGCCCGTGATCGCCTCAGGAGGGGTGGGCACGCTTGAGCACTTGTGTGATGGCATCACAATTGGCGGGGCTGATGCGGTCCTCGCTGCTAGCATTTTCCATTACGGCGAGTTCACGGTGGGCCAAGCAAAGCAGTGTATGGCGCAAAAAGGGATTGCAGTTCGACTTTAGTCGCTAACGGGTCGCCGGGGTCAAGGATAGGGTGACTTGGAATCGTCACTTATAAGTTTTGCCCTCCCCTTAGATTCATAGCCCACAGAGACACCTCGCTTTTAGAGCACAATTAAGCCATGTCAACCGATTCAACTTCTAAAATTGATTTACCCTCAAAAGGCGCTAATCACTGGATCAGCCAAGTCACTTGGAGTGCTGATGGGTTGGTGCCTGTGATTGCACAGGAAAAAGGCAGCAATGATGTTTTGATGTTCGCTTGGATGAATGCAGAAGCACTCCAAAAGACCGCAGAGCTTGGGCGGGCTGTTTATTTCAGTCGATCCAGGCAAAAGTTGTGGTTTAAAGGCGAGGAGTCAGGGCACGTTCAAAGGGTTCACTCCATTCGATTAGATTGTGATAACGATGTGGTACTGTTGTCGGTGACGCAAGAGGGCCATCTTCCCTCGATTGCTTGTCACACCGGTAGGCACAGTTGTTTTTATCAAAGTTTAGAAGGTTTGGGCGGGTCTAAGCCATTGGGGTGGACTGCGGTCGAGCCTGTGCTTAAGGATCCGGACACAATTTACAAATGAAGGTGCACTCCATAGATTGCGTTGTTTAGGAAAGCTAAGCTTTGCATATTTACTCAAAGATAGTAATTGATTCAAACAGTAAAAACTCCTGATCGCGATCCATCGCTCAAAAGTTAAAAATCTTCAGATGAATCATTTCTACCCATAAATCAATTAATCAACTTAATAAATCATGACGCAAAGTACCCGTGTGAGCGCCGGCTTAGATCCAAACAACTCACCCGAAGAGCTCAATACCTTGATTCGCTTGGCCGCTATGATTCAGACTCGGCTACCCAGCAACGGGGGAGACCCAGAGGCCAGTTATGTGGCGCGTTTACTGTCCAAGGGTGCAGACTCGATTTTGAAAAAGATTGGCGAGGAAGCTACTGAGGTTGTGATGGCGGCAAAGGATTTATCTCATGGCGGCGCGTCCCAACCTGTGGTCAATGAGATGGCTGATTTATGGTTCCACTGTTTAATTGCACTTGCACATTATGGTTTGGGGCCTCAGGATGTGTTTGCAGAGCTTGAGCGCCGAGTGGGGATGAGTGGGATCGAAGAAAAAGCCCTCCGCAAAGTTCGTGCTCGTGAGCTCAGTGGAGAGTAAATATCCCAGCGCTTGAGTGGTAATTGTTTAACTCTTAAAACCCTTGAATATGCCTCAACATTCTGACCCCCAGTGCTTGTTTTGCAAAATTGTGAGTGGAGCTATTCCTTCAAAAAAGGTTTTCGAGGACGAGGAGTTTCTGGCTTTTCATGACATCAACCCCTGGGCGCCGATCCATTTTTTGATGATTCCCAAAATACATCTCCCCTCCATGGCACAAATTGGGCCTGAGCATGCCCAGATGATGGGGCGCTTGATGGTTTTGGCACCTAAGTTGGCACTTGAGCAGGGCGCTAGCCCGTACCCGCAGGGCGGGTTTAGGATAGTATGCAACACTGGTAGCGACGGTGGGCAAGAGGTTCACCACTTGCATGTGCACGTTTTGGCGGGTCCCAGACCTTGGATTAAGGGCTAGGTGCTGGCGGAATAAATTAAAAACCGGTTATTTGTAAACACTTTTAGGGACAACCTTTAAGTCGACTAAAATTTTGTTTAGTTTTTAGGAGTAACTCCATGGGTTCATTTTCGATTTGGCATTGGTTAATTGTTCTTTTAATTGTGATGATGATTTTTGGCACTAAGAAGCTGAAAAACATCGGAACAGACTTAGGTGGCGCCGTCAAAGGCTTCAAAGACGGAATGAAAGACGGGGGCGGGCCTGCGCAGGATCCTAACGCCGCTGCTGGCGCTGTCCCCAACGTCTCGCCTCAGGTGACGCATCCCGCTGGCACACACTCCGCTCAAGCGCCCATTGACGTTGAAGTTAAACACAAAAGCTAAATTAGTGTCTAACTACAATTCTTTTGCTGGCGTAAAAGAAATCAGCTTTTGCGGACCGCTATGTTATGTTTGATTTAGATATTTCAAAAATTGCATTAATTGGTGCAGTTGCTTTAATCGTCATAGGCCCCGAGAAGTTACCCAAAGTCGCCCGTACTGTTGGTACTTTGGTGGGCAAGGCACAACGCTATGTAAGCGACGTCAAGGCTGAGGTGAACCGAGCAATGGAGATGGAGGACCTCAAGAAAATGAGAGAGTCCTTTGAGAGTGCTGCCAAGGAAGTCCAAACGAGCGTAAACATGACCTCAAGAGAGGTCGAGCAAGAGTGGAGCGCGCTATCCAACTCAATATCCGGCTCAGCTGACTCAGCTCATCTGGGTGCTAGCCCATTGTCTGATATCAACATACCCTCTCCTCTTTACAGAAACCCAAATAAAAAGTGGCGGATCAAACAGTCCGCTATGCCGCAGTGGTTCAAGGCGCAGCGCCGGATCAGGGGTAAGGCTCAATCGGGCGCAGCGCGGGTGGCCCGGTTTAGGCCTCAATCTAGAACGAGTAACCCCATCTAATGTCAGACACAGCACCCAAATCGCATGATGAACTAGCCGGGACCGAGCAGCCCTTTGTTCAGCATTTAATTGAACTTCGTGATCGACTGGTAAAGGCTGTTGCAGCAGTCGCGGTAGTGACACTCATTTTGTCCGTCTACCCCGGACCGGGCCCTCTTTACGATATATTGGCCGCCCCTTTGGTTGCCCACTTGCCCAGTGGTGCTACGATGATTGCAACTTCTGTGATATCCCCCTTCATGGTGCCCCTCAAGATCATGATGATGGCAGCATTTTTAGTTGCATTACCCGTTGTCTTGTACCAAGCCTGGGCGTTCGTGGCGCCTGGACTGTATGCTCACGAAAAACGCTTGGTGCTTCCGTTAGTCATCTCAAGTACGCTACTGTTCTTTGCAGGCGTTGCATTTTGTTATTTCTTTGTATTTGGTCAGGTCTTTAAATTTATCCAAAGCTTTGCTCCAAAAAGTATCACCGCGGCACCAGACATTGAAGCTTATTTGAGCTTTGTATTAACTATGTTTTTGGCTTTTGGTATGACCTTTGAGGTACCAATTGTGGTCGTTGTTTTGGCGCGCTTAGGGATCATGTCTGTGCAAAAGTTAAAGGATTTTAGGTCCTACTTTATTGTTCTGGCATTCATCGTCGCCGCCGTAGTGACTCCCCCAGATGTGGTCTCCCAACTCGCTTTGGCGATACCCATGTGCTTGCTGTATGAGTTGGGAATTTGGGCGGCGGTCATTTTTATTAAACACACACAAGCGCCTGAAGACAGTGCTCCTCGCGATCTTGGTGGCGAAGACGCAAGCGGTTCTTAAATCTATGAAACGAGCCTGGCTTTTATTCTCCCAAGTCGTGACCGTCTTGGTCGCAATTTGGTTCGTGCTCGTTACCCTTAAACCTGATTGGGTTAGAGGCCTTGGTGCTAGTGGTGGGGATTCGGGGTGGGGCGCAATTGGTTTGACTGAAGCGGGGCGCACTGATTTGGGTTCTTCGGGTGTTGGATCCGTTGCGCCGGGGAGTTTTAGCTTAGCTGCTAAAAAAGCGTCTCCCGCAGTTGTCAGCATCAGCACCCGCCGCAAATCCGATTCTGTCCAGTCTCAGATGGACCCCTGGTTTCGGTTCTTTGGGGGAGAGCGCGATGAGTCTCCCCAAATTGGTCTCGGTAGTGGCGTGATCGTGAGTCCTGAGGGCTATATCCTCACCAACAACCACGTGATTGAAGGGGCTGATGAGATTGAAGTGGTTTTAAATGATGCAAGACACACCACTGGCAAGTTGATTGGAGCAGACCCGGATACGGATTTAGCCATTATCAAAATCAACTTAGCGCATGTGCCCGTCATTGTGATTGGTAACTCGGACACATTGCAAATTGGGGATCAAGTGCTGGCCATCGGAAATCCGTTTGGGGTAGGGCAAACTGTGACCAGCGGTATTGTCTCAGCGCTAGGGCGCAACCAATTGGGTATCAATACGTTTGAGAACTTCATCCAAACGGACGCGGCTATCAATCCGGGCAACTCTGGAGGAGCTCTTGTCGATGTGTACGGGAATATGGTGGGTATCAACACAGCTATTGTGTCTCGCTCTGGGGCGAGTACTGGTATAGGCTTTGCCATTCCGATGGGCACTGCCAAGCAAGTATTTGAAAGCATCTTAAAAGATGGACAAGTCAAACGCGGCTGGATAGGCATTGAGCCCAACGAGCTGAGTCCAGAGTTGGCGCAGACCTTTGGTCTAAAGGCCGATCACGGTGTGATTGTGACCGGTGTGTTGCAGGGGGGGCCAGCTTTTAATTCTGGGATCAGACCTGGCGACCAAATTTTGGAGGTCGATGGACGCCCGGTTGCCAATGTGAGTGAGCTTTTATCGGTGGTTGCCGCTTTGAAGCCGGGCGTGGCGACTGTTTTTAAGTTGCAACGCAAAGATAGCTTGACAGCCCTGTCTGTGACACCCGCACAACGACCTAAGGCCAAGCGGCAAATGGGCGTTCAGCATGAATTCTTGGAGCGTTAATTGAGCACCCCTTTTGTAGCCCGAAGCGCTTTGGTTGATCGAGCAAATGAGTGGTTGCAGCCTGCACGCTTTAAAGATTACTGCCCCAATGGCCTCCAAGTTGAGGGGAGAGGGGAGGTGCGCAGTTTGGTCAGTGGCGTCACCGCGAGCTTAGCGTTGATACTCGCTGCAATCGAGAGCGGTGCAGATACGATTTTGGTTCACCACGGACTCTTTTGGCGCGGACAGGACGGTACGTTGACTGGGTGGATGCGAGAGCGGGTGGCAAAACTGATTGAGAATAACATCAACCTTCTTGCCTATCACTTACCCCTTGATGCCCATGAAAAATACGGCAACAACGCGCAACTAGCAGTCCAACTTGGACTTCAAACTATATCTACCTTTGGCGACCAAAATCTTGGCCATTTAGGCGTTAACTCAGATGCCTCCTCTCAGGACGGCTTCACAACCAAAGACTTGGCTTTGAGGGTGTCTAAAGCACTGGGCAAGGAGCCCGTCGTCATCAATCCCAATCCCGCGTGTGTGCTGAGGCGAGTGGCTTGGTGCACGGGCGGTGCGCAGTCGTGGTTTGAGGATGCAATCAAGGCCGGGGCTGATGCTTTTATTACGGGTGAAATATCCGAGCCCCAAGCTCATTTGGCCAAAGAGAGTGGGGTTGCTTTTTTGGCTTGTGGGCACCACGCTACTGAGAGGGGCGGGGTGCGCGCGCTTGGGATCTCACTCGCACAAGAGTTTCAAATCGAGCATCAATTTATTGATATTGATAATCCAGCATAACTAAACTTGCGACTCAACCCCCTCTTTACTTGTTTGACGGCCCAACATGCATAAACCATTGGCGATTACTATGGGGGATCCTGGGGGCATTGGTCCAGAGATTGTGCTCAAGTGTTTTTTAAAAAGTCTTGAAAGTAATGATTCACGTGAGGTGATGAAGGAGGCCTTCATTGTGGGCGATTTGCCTCATTTGGATCGGGCACGACTGAGTTTGGGTGAGTCTGCAGGGTTGGTGGAACTAAAGCGAATCGAGCGGATCGATGAGATCTTTGATGATGGGTTTATTAAATTACGCAGTGATGGGCGCAGATCCGTTCCTGTGCTGGAAGTAATCGACAAAGAAACCAACTTAACTTTAGGAGCCGCAGAAACTGCGCCTCTCTCCCGTATCAGCGCTTTTGCGGGGCATATCTCGGCGAAGAATATATTTTGGGGGGCTCGGGCAGCGCTGCGCTCTGAGGTCGCCGCTTTGGTGACGGCACCTATTAACAAACAATCTTTGGCCCTTGCGGGCGTCGAGTTTCCGGGGCATACAGAGATGCTTCAGTTTGTAAGTGCCGAACACATGGGGGTTCCCGTCGCTCAGATGCCTGTTCGCATGATGCTGGCTAGTCCAGAGTTGAGGGTTGTGTTGGTGAGTATTCACCTCTCTTTGCGAAGTGCAATCGAGCAGGTTACGCTACATAACATTGTGCAAACTCTGAAAATCACCCATGAATCGTTGAGCAAAGTGCTCGGACGCGCTCCCCGAATCGCGGTCGCCGGGCTCAATCCGCACTCCGGTGAAGGGGGATTGATGGGGCAAGAGGAGTTGGAGATTATTGGGCCCGCCATCCTCAACTCCAAGTCCATTGATCCTGATATGAGGATCAGTGGACCATTTGCTCCTGATACTGTTTTTATGCAGGCGAGAACGGGAGCCTATGATGTGGTGATTGCGATGTACCACGATCAAGGATTGATTCCGATTAAATATATGGGCCTGGACCAAGGTGTGAATGTCACTTTGGGGCTTCCCCTCATCAGGACCAGTCCCGACCACGGAACGGCATTTGAAATAGCCGGGCAAGGGGTTGCCGATCCCTCCAGCATGTGGGCTGCTGTTGAGCTTGCTAGAGCGTTTTTGAATTGATTTAAGTTCCCATTGGTTCTGCTAAGGGAATTGTCATTGGGATCGCCAATTGGCTCATTCAGCTGACAACCCGTTTTTCTAGGTTCTTTTTCTGAGTCCAAAGCGGGGGATTAGGCCTTGCAGTAGCACCAAAATCTTGGGTTTAAACGCAAATTTAACCCCGCCGAAATCCGCAATTGACCCAAGTGATGGACTTTTGAGTTCAGACTCAGATACAATCAGGGGTTAACCCTTTTCAGAGTGATTATCCCGGATCATCAAGGATCATTGAATGAGCGATACCCCCATGGACAGCAGTAAAAGAACCTGGCTCATAGCCTCCGGATGTGCCGGTGCTATTGGTGGAGTGGCAACAGCCATTCCCTTCGTGAGTACATTTCAGCCTTCAGAGCGCGCCAAAGCCGCAGGGGCCGCCGTAGAGGTTGATATATCCGGCATCAAGCCTGGCGAGAAGCTTACAGTCGAATGGCGCGGTAAGCCAGTCTGGATCGTTCGCAGAACGCCTGAGCAACTTGCTGAATTAACCAAGATTGATTCTGAACTTGCGGATCCCAATTCGGATCGTAAGCCAGGTGAGATTACACCTGCTTACGCAAAGAACGAGGGGCGCTCCATCAAGCCTGAGATTTTTGTGGCTGTTGGAATTTGTACGCATTTGGGTTGCTCGCCTGGTGATAAATTTGTCCCTGGTCCACAGCCTTCGCTGCCTGACAACTGGCCGGGTGGTTTCTTGTGCCCTTGCCATGGCTCTACTTTTGATATGGCAGGGCGTGTGTTTAAAAACAAGCCTGCTCCAGATAATTTAGAAGTACCTCCTCACATGTATTTGACCGACAACAAGTTGTTGATTGGTGAAGATAAATCTGCGTGAATCCCGTCCTTTCGTTGATATAAGACACTGCTAAAACAGGAAGACACAATGGCTGAATTTAAGGAAATTTCCCCTAACGCAAGCAACGGTGAGAAGCTGCTCAACTGGGTGGATAACAGATTCCCTCTCTCAAAAATGTACAAAGAGCACCTGTCTGAGTACTATGCGCCAAAGAACTTTAACTTCTTTTACTTCTTTGGTTCTTTGGCTATTTTGGTGCTTGTCATTCAGATTTTGACGGGTATCTTCTTGGTGATGCATTACAAGCCTGATGCTGCTGTGGCATTTGCCAGTGTTGAATACATCATGCGAGATGTGCCGTGGGGGTGGTTGATTCGTTACATGCACTCCACCGGGGCTTCTGCTTTCTTTATTGTTGTGTACATGCATATGTTCCGCGGACTGATCTACGGCTCTTACAGAAAGCCGCGCGAGTTGGTCTGGATTTTTGGATGCGCGATTTTCCTGTGTCTCATGGCTGAGGCCTTTATGGGTTATTTATTGCCATGGGGACAGATGAGCTATTGGGGTGCGCAGGTTATCGTTAATCTGTTTTCGGCAATTCCTTTTGTCGGACCAGATCTTGCGCTTTTGATTCGTGGTGATTACGTTGTTGGAGATGCAACTCTGAACCGATTCTTTAGCTTCCACGTGATTGCTGTGCCTTTGGTTCTGCTGGGACTTGTGGTGGCTCATATTATTGCGTTGCATGAGGTGGGGTCTAACAATCCTGACGGTGTTGAGATCAAGGCTAAGAAGGGTCCTGATGGACATCCTTTGGACGGAATTCCTTTCCATCCTTACTATACAGTTCACGATATTTTGGGTGTAACTGTATTCTTGTTGGTGTTTACGTCGATCATCTTCTTTGCGCCCGAGGTTGGCGGTTACTTCTTGGAGTACAACAACTTCATTCCTGCTGATCCGCTTAAAACTCCACTTCATATTGCTCCTGTTTGGTATTTCACGCCTTACTACTCCATGTTGCGTGCAACAACGGATACGATGGTTAATGTGCTTAGTTTGATTGCTGCTGTAGCTGCTGGATTTGTTGTTCTCAAGACAGCGCTGAATACAAAAGGCAAGGCGATTACAGTCGTTGGGGTTGCGATTTTGATTGTGCTCCTGAAAACATTTGACGCTAAATTTTGGGGAGTCGTTGTGATGGGCGGCGCCGTCGTTATGCTCTTTTTCTTGCCTTGGTTGGATCACAGTCCAGTCAAATCAATTCGATACAGACCTACTTGGCACAAATCTCTCTACGCAGTGTTCGTGGTGTTCTTTGTAGTATTGGGCTATCTTGGTATTCAGCCTCCCTCGGAAGTTGGAACATTGATTGCTCAAATCGGAACTATTTACTATTTCGGTTTCTTCTTGTTGATGCCTTGGTGGACGCAACTCGGCAAATTTAAACAGGTGCCTGATCGTGTCACCTTTGAAGCTCATTGAACCAGGGTTAAGGTGAAAAATATGAAAAAACTATTACTAATCCTTATTGCTACTATCTCTCTTGTTGGGGCTAATGTTGCTGGTGCCAATGAGGGTGGTTTTAACTGGGATAAAGCTCCTAACAACACGACAGATTTAGCTTCGCTTCAGCGCGGTGCAAAGCTGTTTGTTAATTACTGTTTAAATTGTCACTCCGCTGCCTTCATGCGGTACAACCGATTAAAAGATATTGGTATAACTGAGCAACAAATCAAAGAAAACTTGCTTTTCACCACCGACAAGGTGGGAGACACAATGAAGGCCAATATTGACCCTAAACAAGCTAAGGCTTGGTTTGGTGCCAATCCACCCGATTTGAGCGTTATCGCTCGTTCACGCTCAAGCCACGCGGGCAGTGGTGGTGATTACATTTACACCTATCTCAGAACTTACTACCGCGACTCAACTAAGGCCACCGGTTGGAATAATCTGGCTTACCCAAATGTAGCAATGCCAAATGTGCTTTGGGAGCTTCAAGGAACTCGTCATCCCGTTTACACAAAACAAGAAGTACACGGCGAAGAGGTTGAAGTCTTCAATGGTTGGGAGCAAGATACGCCCGGGCAGTTAAGCAGTACAGAATACGATCAAGCTGTAGGTGATCTAGTCAATTATTTGCAGTGGATGGCTGAACCCGCTCAAAACACTCGCGTGCGTGTGGGTGTGTGGGTTGTCCTCTTCTTACTGTGTTTCGCCTTCATCGCTTGGCGTTTAAATGCTGCGTATTGGAAAGATATTCGCTAAAGATCTAAGGGATTTGGGTTGTGCATCATAAAAAAGGCACAACCTAGTACCTAGGTTAAATGTCTATTTATTTTTGCTACTGACTTCTCTACAATTTTTAGAGATTTGTAGCCTTTTAAAGCGATGGGAATCTTCCCCTCGCTGTTCTTATTTACTGGAGAGCTAAATCCTATGATGGTCTTATATTCTGGGACAACTTGTCCCTTTTCTCATCGTTGCCGTTTCGTTTTGTTTGAAAAAGGAATGGACTTCGAAATTCGGGATGTTGACCTGTACAACAAACAAGAAGACATAAATGTCATGAACCCTTATGGTCAGGTTCCCATTTTGGTTGAGCGTGATTTAATCCTTTATGAGTCAAATATTATCAATGAATACATTGATGAACGCTTTCCTCATCCACAGTTAATGCCCGGAGACCCAGTTGACCGTGCTCGTGTAAGATTGTTCTTGTTGAATTTTGAAAAAGAGTTATTCACAAACGTCAGTTTGCTGGAGAATAGGGGTGCCAAACCCAATGACAAATCATTGGATAAAGCGCGCTCCCACATCCGCGACAGGTTGACGCAATTGGCTCCAGTCTTTTTAAAGAACAAGTTTATGCTCGGCGAGAATTTCTCGATGCTTGACGTGGCTATCGCGCCATTATTGTGGCGTTTGGATCACTACGAGATTGAGTTGTCTAAGAATGCTGCTCCACTTTTAAAGTACGCTGAGCGTATTTTCTCAAGACCTGCTTACATTGAGGCTTTAACGCCTTCAGAGAAAGTGATGAGAAAGTAAATCATTAGGTCCTCAGTTGGTGATATATTAAGATCACTTACTGTTGACTTAGTGGATTTAACGATCCGCACCCCCTTTATGAAAAACGCGCTACAAACCGCCTCTACAAGACCTTACCTAATTAGAGCCTTGTTTGAGTGGTGTAATGACAATGCGTTCACGCCCTACATTGCTGTAAAAGTTGATGCTGGCGTGCAAGTTCCAAAGGAGTATGTTCAAAACGGTGAAATCGTCTTGAATATTAGTCTCGAAGCCACAAGCGGGCTTCAGTTGGGAAATGATTTCGTAGAATTTAAAGCCCGCTTCGGTGGAACTCCTCGACAAATTATTGTCCCAATTGGGCAGGTCATCGCCATTTATGCGAGGGAAAACGGGCAGGGAATGGCTTTCCCGGCCCCTACGCCAAGTTCGCAGGCAGATCCGGGTTTGGGTAAATCTTCAACAGAAACCCAAACGATGGGTCCTGGACCTTCACCGCTTACTCTCATGACCAATGAGGAGAGTCTTGATTCGAAGAACTCAAAAGATAAAGGTGTCAAGCTAGAGGGGGTTGAGAGCAGTTCCGAGACGGCGCCATTGAATCCTACCTCGACACCAACACCTGGAAACGGTCGCCCTAAATTAACGCTTATTAAATAGGCGCGATTGCCAGATTAGTTCTTGTCGGATGTGTGTGTTTTGCGTCCAAACGCCATAAAGTCGTAGACAAACAACTCATTGAGCAGTCTCTTTGAGTGGTTTTAAAAAATAATTGCGACTTTTGGTTACAATATCAACCGTGCCCCCTTAGCTCATCTGGTAGAGCAACTGATTTGTAATCAGTAGGTGGTCTGTTCGAGTCGGACAGGGGGCACCACCTTCTACGAAAGGTGTATTAAATTAGCTCAAGATATAGAGCAAAAAATACTACTTACCTTCGATCTTTAATCGAATGGTTTGAACCCTAAATCCCTTACTCCTTAAATGCGCAGCCAGTGCAGGCAACATTTGCTTGAGTTTGGCCATGACGGAATTATTGGGCACCAAAAGACACCATGTCTCACCCTCAAGAGTGCTGGGTTTTACGGCGTCCCTGAACTGTGGGGGTAACAAAGATTTGATGGCATAAAGACGTTGTTCCGAGTCACGCGCCAGCTCAAGAAGGTGAGCCAGAATGGGGGCGTTGCTAATTGCTTTTGCCGCCAGTTGAGGCTTGCCTCTTAAAAGTGGGGCAGAGTAGGGGACTTTAGAGTATCCCAAAGCCCTATAAGCGGCAAGTGCACTACGGTGGGTGCTTGTCGGGGACGCAAGCTCACCCGTTGCGGGTGGCTTAGATGAGTTCGGTAAAGGGGGTTGCGTCATAGTCACATTATCGCTTTGGTAGCCAGGTTAAAATATAAATCTTTCATAAGGAACCTGCATTCAAGCCCCAAATTTTTAGGGGCTAAGAGTTGCAGATAGGGCATGGCTTTTAATTTACTCACAATGATCTTTGGTAGTCGCAACGAGCGACTACTCAAGCAATTTCAAAAATCTGTAACTGCAGTTAACGCATTAGAGAGCTCCATTGAGCAACTTAGTGATGAGCAGTTGCGGGGTAAGACCCAGGAGTTTAGAGCTCGGATCGCAGGCGGTGAGACGTTAGATGATCTCCTTGTTGAGGCGTTCGCTGTTGTTCGAGAAGGCTCAAAGCGGGTCATGAAAATGAGGCACTTTGATGTGCAGCTCTTGGGCGGTATATCGCTACATCAGGGTAATATCTCAGAGATGCGCACTGGCGAGGGTAAGACCCTCACCGCTACCTTAGCTGTTTATCTTAATGCCCTAGCAGCCAAGGGGGTGCATGTCGTCACTGTGAACGATTATTTGGCAAACAGGGATGCCCAATGGATGGGTAAGTTGTATAACTTTCTAGGTCTTAGTGTTGGGGTGAACTTGCCCCAGATGTCTCGGCCTGAGAAGCAGGCCGCTTACAACTCGGATATTACATACGGGACCAATAACGAATTTGGATTTGATTATTTGCGCGACAACATGGTCTACGAACAGGCTGACCGTGTTCAACGACCTTTGAATTACGCCATTGTCGATGAGGTTGATTCCATATTGATTGATGAGGCGAGAACGCCTTTGATCATAAGTGGGCAAGCTGAAGACCATACACAGATGTATTTGGCGATTAACCAAGCTGTTCCGCATTTGGTTAAACAAGAGGGGGAGGAGGATCTGCGAACCGGAGAGGGCATCATCACACCGGGGGACTTTACGGTGGATGAGAAGTCGCATCAGGTTTTCTTGACCGAGCAAGGGCACGAAAATGCTGAGCGTATTTTGACTGAGATGGGCCTCCTACCAGAAGGTGCCTCTTTATATGATCCAGCAAACATTGGATTAATGCACCACATGTATGCGGCATTGCGTGCGCATCACCTGTACTTTAAAGATCAACATTATGTGAACCAAGGCGGTGAGATCGTGATCGTCGATGAGTTCACAGGTCGATTGATGACGGGGCGGCGTTGGAGTGATGGATTGCATCAGGCAGTTGAAGCTAAAGAGGGCGTAAAAATTCAAGCAGAAAATCAAACGCTTGCCTCTATCACGTTCCAAAACTATTTCCGCCTCTACAAGAAGCTTGCCGGAATGACGGGTACAGCGGATACAGAGGCGTATGAGTTCCAGGAAATTTATGGTCTCGAGACCATTGTTATACCTCCCAACCGTATCAGCCGAAGAGAGGATCAACTCGACCGCGTTTACAAAACAACGCAGGAGAAGTACAAGGCAGCAATTGACGATATTCGTGAGTGTCACGAAAGAGGCCAGCCAGTGCTGGTTGGAACCACATCAATTGAGAACTCAGAGTTGATTGCTGCAATGCTTGAGAAAGCAAAGCTACCGCATCAAGTTTTAAATGCCAAGCAGCATGAGCGGGAAGCAGAAATCATTGCCCAAGCAGGGGCTGAGCGCTCTATTACGATTGCCACTAATATGGCGGGGCGTGGAACGGATATTGTTTTGGGCGGAAATATTGAGAAATTGATCTCCGCGGTTGAGGCCAATGAGGCGCTCTCTGAGCAAGAGCGCGTGCAGGAGATACAAAAGCTTAAAGCCAAGTGGGCCGTAGACCATGAGAGAGTGAAGTCTTTGGGCGGCTTGAGAATCATTGCTACAGAGAGACATGAGTCAAGGCGAATTGATAACCAGTTGCGCGGTCGATCTGGCCGGCAAGGAGATCCTGGATCATCACGCTTTTATTTGAGCTTAGATGATTCGTTGATGCGCATATTTGCTGGCGACAGAGTGAAAGCGATCATGGATCGTCTCAATATGCCTGAGGGAGAAGCCATTGAGGCTGGAATTGTGACCCGCAGCATTGAGAGTGCGCAAAGAAAGGTTGAGGCAAGGAATTTTGATATTCGCAAACAACTGCTCGAATACGACGATGTATCCAATGATCAGCGAAAAGTCATCTACCAACAGCGCAATGACATATTAGATACCTCTGACTTGTCGGCGCAGATTGATTCTTTGCGTGAAGGCACTTTTAGTGATCTCGTGCGTCATTACGTCCCACTTGAGTCAGTTGAGGAGCAGTGGAATATTGCAGGCTTGGAGGATGTGTTGCAAAAGGATTGGAGGCTCCCCCTTGAGATCCAAAGTTTCATAGATGCAGCTGATTCAATTGATGCTGAGAACGTTTTAGAGTTGGTGGTGAGCCGAGCAAATGAGGCGTTTCAGGCTAAGATCAAAGATGTTGGCGCAGAGCAGTTCACGCCTTTCATGCGAATGGTGCTCTTACAAAGCATAGACACTCACTGGAGAGAGCATCTATCGGCGTTGGATTACTTGCGCCAAGGAATTCATCTGCGAGGTTATGCACAAAAGCAACCTAAACAAGAGTACAAGCGTGAAGCATTTGAGCTCTTTGGACAACTCCTTGATCAGGTGAAGGAGGAGGTGACTCGAATACTCATGACTGTAGAGGTTCAGTCTGGAGAGCAGTTAGAGCAAGCTGCTAATAAAATTGAAGAACGAGCAGAGGATCTTAAAAATATTACTTATACCTCACCCACAGAAACTGGCGAAGAAGCGGTGACATCACAAGACTCCGTTGTGCAGGGCGCACAAGGTTTCCCGTCAACTGGGCGTAATGAGCCCTGTCCCTGCGGAAGTGGAAAGAAATACAAGCACTGCCATGGGCGGTTAAATTGAAGATGGAATGATCAAAGCGTAATGATCTAGAAGCGTTAATTTTTGTTCGGGGGGATTGAATAGAAGTATTCAATCCCCCCGTTTTATTTTTTTCAACCCTAACCAAAGAAAAACTAAAGATAGTTATTCATCCTCTGACGGTGGTCAGATTTTTCTGAGGTGAGCCTTAGATAATAATGTCATCATCAATATGGATAAAAATCTTAAAAATTGCTTGTCTTATGTTCGGTTACGAACTAATGCAAGGTCATATCGTCCTTAAAATTAGGTTTCGAAAAGATGTATTTTCAAGACATCTTTAGGTTAAGAAAAGTCAAGCTCAGTAGCACTTTAGAGTTTATTATGAAACAATGGACTCTCATATTAAAAATCACTATACAGTTCTTATCAAAAAGCAGAACATACTCAAAAATGAATTCCCAAGCGACTCATTCCTAATTAGCTATGATTTGATATTATTTGTCTGTGAGCAAAATACTTTAGGTTTAGAGGTTAACGTTAAAAACTTATTTCTCTCTGCTAGCCACAGCTACTCCGCTGTTAGGCATCACTATTTGAGTTTACTTGAGAGCGGATATATTCGATCCGAATTTAAACCCAACAATAAAAAAACAAAGCTGCTCTTTGCAACAGATAAGAGTTTCGCATTGATCGAAAAAATCCTTGAATGTATTTAGTCGGTGGTGATGTTTGAGCCGTCAAATGCTCATGGTTAAGATCAGCTCATCTCTCATACGAACGAGTGCGCTCATCCAGTTCCCCGGAGAAGATTGTCTAAAAAGTCTCACATTTTTGTACCAGGGGCTGTCCACTCGCTCAGTCAACCACCGCCAATCTGGGCAAAATGGAAGCATCAGCCAAGTTGATTTGCACAGCGATGCGCTTAAGTGTGCAACGCTCGTGTCCACACAAACGACCAGATCAAGTTGCAAGCAAAGACAGGCTGTATCTGTAAGGTCAGAGAGTTTTGGGCTTAAATTGATGATATTTGCATGCTCTTTCAAGAGCTCGCAATCCGCATCGCTGATTTCCTTTTGAACCACAAAGTAAACGAACTCCTTTGGCAGATGTTTTAAAAGACTCTCTAATCTTAGACTTCTGTTGTGATCATTCGTATGTCTTGGATTGCCTTGCCAAACAAGACCAATCTTTTTTGCTCCCCTGTAGTTTGCTTTAACGACATGTTTATCTACCAGTTTCTGCCAATGAGTTATCAACTCTGTTGAGAGTTCGAAGGGTAGTTCAGGCGGCACGTTCTCTGGGGTTGTTTGGAACTCTCTTGGCAGGCTAAGCAGTGGGCAGTAATAATCAAATGACAGCAAATTAAGGTTCACGCTGTCTTTGACGACCAGCTGGTTGATGCCTTCAAAGTTGTTGAATAAATTTTTAAGCGCAGGTTGCACTTCCAATATGACAAAAGCCCCCAGTTTTTGGAGCAATGGGATATATCTGCAAAATTGGATTGCGTCCCCCAGTCCTTGTTCGGCGTAGATGAGAATACGTTTGCCGTTCAATGGCAACCCTCTGGACCATCTTGGTTCTGCAAAGTGACGCTCGCCTACGCTCTCTTTGAGGTCATTGTGCTGAAATCTTAGCTCATAGCCCTCCCATCCCAGCAGCCACTCACCTCTCATGAGCTGCACAATCGATTGATTCCAAGTGGCCTCTAAGAGCTCTGGGTTTAACGCAAGCGCTGCACAGTAGTCTTGGCTCGCAGCCTCTAGCTGATTGAGGTCTTTCTCAACCAATCCTCGGTTTGCAAATGCCGCTGCAAATTGCGGATTCAGTTCAATGGCACGGTTGTACCCCGCTTTTGCTTTAATTGTCTCGCCCGAAGTTCTCAAAGCGTTTGCGCGGTTGTAGTGAATGACAGCTGAGTTGGGTTGCAATGAAAGAGCCTGATCGTAGGCGTTCATTGCCAGAGAGAATCTTTTAAGAGCGTAATAAGACAGGCCCAAATTGGTGAAGGCTTCCCAAAAAATGGGGAGCAGCTGTGTGGCAACCAAGTAGCATTTGATGGCTTGTTCGAACGCTTGGTTTGATTTGTAGATATTGCCTCTGTTGTACCAGGCATTTGCAAAGGCTGGATCAAGGCAAAGGGCCCGTTCATAGTTGCCCAAGGCCAACCCTACTTCACCGATGGCCTCCAGTGCTATGCCGCGGTTGGAATAGGCCGGGACAAGTGAGGTGTTTAAAAATAAAGCAAGATCGTAATTCTTAATAGCAGCACTGTACTCGCCTTGTTTTTGAAACAAAAGCGCACGGTCGTAATACAAGGCGGCATTATCGGGCGCGATATCTAAAGCTTGGTTTAGATATCGCAGTCCCTCATTAAGTTCATTTTTACTGATTGCAACAAGACCAAGACCGTGTAGGGATGACAAATGACCAGGCTCCATCTCCAGTATGGCTTTGTAAAAGTGGGTTGCCAGTGCAGTATCTCCCGATCGGTGGCAATGGAGTGCTTTGGCTAGGAGCTCACTCAAGGTAGTGTTGACCCCGTCTAAGATAAAATTTCCGTCAGGTAGGCTGCAGAGATGGGGTGTTACGGGGGAGTTAGCGCTCATAGCCAGATTCTAACGATTGAAAAAATTCAAAATACGAGCAGGGCAGGTTGGTCATATTCACAAAGTATTCACCGTTGTCATCTAAAATAGGCGGGTGATGAATCCTTCATACGAACCCTCACTATGGCTACTTTTGAAGGGAGCCCCTTCGGTTTGAAACCTTTCATTGATAGTAAAGTCCACTCGGGCTAGGCCTTCGTCTCTTATCTCATTCGAACTCAAAATCAATATGCCCGTAAGACTCCCTCCCCCCAATCCTGCTGAAATATTTCCTGTGCCGGGTATCCAAATTGGTATCGCACAAGCCGGCGTCAAGCGCGCAGATAAGGATGATCTGACCGTTTTTTTGCTGGACAGCGAAACGGTGGTGGGCGGGGTTTTTACCAAAAACAGATTTAAAGCAGCGCCTGTTCAAATTTGCGAATCTATTTTGAATGCGCCCGGGGGTGCCAACGTGCGCGCATTGGTGATCAATACGGGGAACGCCAACGCGGGTACTGGAGACAGTGGCCTATCTAATGCGCGCTTGATTTGCGCCGAGCTTGCAAAACTCCTCAGCTTAAATCCAAATCAGATACTTCCGTTCTCTACGGGGGTCATTATGGAGCCGTTGCCTTTTGAGAAAATAATTAAAGCATTGCCTGCGGCTGTGAAGGCCGCCTCAAGCGATGTTTGGGCTCAAGCAGCCCACAGCATCATGACTACGGATACCGTTGCAAAGGCGTTCAGCCAACGCGTGAGCTTGGGTGCAGCGAGCTTGACTATAACTGGTATCGCCAAGGGTGCGGGAATGATTCACCCCAATATGGCAACGATGCTTGGGTACTTGGCAACCGACGCACAAATAGCCCCTGAACTGATGAAACCTTTGGCGCTTGAGTTGGCCAATTCTTCTTTTAATAGAATCACCGTAGACGGGGATACCTCTACCAACGACTCATTTGTGGTGATGGCTACCAACAAGGCAGCGCACGCTCCCATCACGAGTTGGAGCACTGAGGATGGACAAATATTACTCAAAGCTTTAAAGCGAGTTAGCGTTCAATTGGCGCAGGCTATCGTGCGAGACGCGGAGGGCGCAACCAAATTCATAACCCTCAACATCAAAGGCGGTCAAACGCTTGAGGAATGTAAGAAGGTGGCTTTGGCTATTGCTCATTCCCCACTTGTTAAAACAGCTTTTTTTGCAAGTGATCCCAATTTAGGTCGAATCTTGGCGGCTGTGGGTTACGCAGGAATTGAGGATTTAGATCAGTCTCGTATTGAGCTTTATTTAGACGACGTGCACGTTGCAACCTCTGGCTCCAGACATCCTCATTATAAAGAGGAGGACGGTCAACGGGTCATGAAGCAAGAGGAGATCTTGGTGACTGTTGATTTAGGGCGGGGCGGCGCAGAGGATACGTTTTGGACCTGCGACCTTAGTCACGAATATGTAAGCATTAACGCAGACTATAGAAGTTAATCAAAAGACGTAAACTCTTTCTTTGAGTGAGCGGTCTGCGTTGTTAAAAGACGGCCTTTAAAATTTTTATTCTTGTATTTTTAATTAGGATTTTTGATGAGTGAAGCTTTTGATCGATTGATTCAGCGCGCTGAAGATTTAATTACGCGTATTGAGGCTGTCTTGCCTGGTCCCTTGAGCGCGCCAGATTGGGGCGCAAGTATTGCCTTTCGTTACCGCAGGCGCTCCAATGGTCACGGTGTCTTAGAGCCCGTAAGACACGTTGCTCCTTTAATGCTTACCGAGCTCAAAGAGATTGACGCACAGCGCGAGAAAATTGTTCGCAACACGGAGCAGTTCATCAAAGGGTTGCCAGCTAATAACGTACTCTTGACAGGGTCTAGGGGGACAGGCAAATCCTCTTTGGTTAAAGCTTGTTTGAATGAATTTGCGCCACAGGGACTCAGACTGATTGAAATTGACAAAGCCGACGTCGTGGATTTGCCAGATATTGTGGAGTTGGTTGGAGAGCGCAAAGAATACTTTATCGTCTTTTGTGATGACTTGAGTTTTGAGGATGGTGAGGCAGGGTACAAAGCTTTAAAGTCCATTTTGGACGGCTCTGTGTCTGCGGCTTCTGCGAATGTCTTGATTTATGCGACCAGCAATAGGCGCCATTTACTCCCCGAGTACATGAAAGACAACTTAAGTTATTCACACACCGATGACGGCGAAGTTCACCCCGGAGAGGTCATTGAGGAGAAGATCTCTTTGTCCGAGCGATTCGGATTGTGGGTAAGTTTTTATCCATTCAGCCAGGAAGAGTATCTGACAATTGTCGTGCAGTGGTTGCACTCACTAGGCCTAAAGGGCGAGCATCTCTTTGAGAGCGCAAAACCTGAGGCATTGGTTTGGGCATTGGAGCGCGGCTCTAGAAGTGGGCGCGTAGCCTACCAGTTCGCTAGAGACTTTGTGGGTAGGCATGAGCCCAGCTAAACCTGCAATCGTTGCAGATCCAGGTGTTGCCCGCGCCGGGTCAAATGCCGACCCCCAAGGCGCCCAAGCGCGCCCTGTAGTGCCCGTTGCAGTGGGTGTTTTGCTGCGTGCAGATGGATCCTTCTTGTTGACCTCCAGGCCCAGGGGTAAACCCTACGCAGGTTACTGGGAGTTTCCAGGGGGAAAGTTTGAAGAAGGCGAGAGCGGTCCTCAGGCCCTTGCACGTGAGTTAAAAGAGGAGCTGGGCATTGAAATTGATTTGCAAAGCACCCTGGAGTGGCATATCCAGAGAATCGACTATCCGCATGCTTTAGTTGAATTGCATTTTTACAAGGTGAGCGTGTTTGCTGGAACCCTAAAGCCCTTAGAGGGTCAGGAGCTCGCTTGGTCCCATCTGCCGGTGCAAGTGTCCCCGGTGCTAGCGGGTACGGTGCCTGTGCTGGAGTGGTTGGCCCTAGAGCGTGGCTTTAATCAACCAACGCACGCCGATCCTGTTTGATATTTGGGATATCCCCTCCAAGCCTCTCCCCCTTATGAGTCTCCCGACTGATTTATTGAAGTGGGGAGCCGACTTCAAAATCAGGATCGTCCATGGGGGATTCATCGGGGAGCCGGTGTTCTTCACTGGCCCAGGCTCCAAAATCTGCGTTTTTGCAACGGTCCGAACAAAAGGGCCTAAAGGGGTTGGAGGATGCATAAATGCTGATCCCGCCGCAGCCGGGACATTTGACCTCTCGGGGTTTGATGATCGGCTCCTCAGGAGCAGAGTTCGATTTCGAAGTTGGCATCTTCAGTGCTGTTCGTGAGTCGGCAATCCCGATCTTGTTTCATCAAACGAATCCAGACCATCATCCTATTGCCTGAGATCTCAGGCACCAAACCCAGATCCGGGTTGATAAAGACCCGCATGAGTTGAAACTTTCCTTGGGGAAGGGATTGTTGGAGTTGTCCATTGGTTGCGACCACTCTTTGACGAACCCCCCCGTCCCTGAGAAGTTTGAGCAACAAGTGAATGCACTTACCCAGTGGCTGAATTGAAGCAGTCCAGCGCTCAATATCCGCTTTTCTGTCCTCTGAGGGGTGGTTTTGCCAGGCGTAATAAGCGGGCAGATCAAAATTACAGGTGCCCCCTGGAATCGCCAACCGGTTGCGAAGTCCGCTGAGCCATTCGCTGTCGCTTACGCACTGTCCAATGCGGTTGCCCAGGGTGTTTAGGCCAGAGAAAGCATGGTCAATCTCCGTCAAAATCTCGTCTAACGCTTCCTCAGATACGGATGGGTTGCCTTTAAAAGCTGCAAATTGCTGTTTATACCGATCTAAATCTTTTAAGATGTCTGACTTTAAGTCCGATCGCCCACCTGCATCCACGATTTCAAAAAGTGTCGTGAACGCAAAATGATGATCAATCGGATCTTGACGTTGTATCAACGTCGTAAATCTCGAGAACAAGTGCTCGAGGCGCAAAAATGTGCGGACTCTTTCGTTAAAAGGGTGCTCGTAGAGTATCACTTAGAGAACTTAGGCTTGGGTGATTTAGACAACCCGAATCATACCTCGTTGGGAGCAAAAAAATAAGGTTCTGAGGTTCAAATTTTGAAATCTATGGCCAATACCTTGGATTCGAGCTCGTCGAGCGTAAGCCCTTCGTTAAAGATAATCCAGTTGGCTAAGGCATTGCGCACGTCGCGCGGGGCTTGTGAGGCGATGATTTTGAGAACCGTTGCTTCCTCCAAAGCGCTGCGCTCCATTACTCGTTTAACCTGCGTTTGGACTAGGCAATCAACGACTAACACACCGTTAAGTCTGGTTTGCCAGCGAGCGTGGGACTCCGCAAGAAGCGGTATATCAATCAAAACTGTCTTGCACCCCTGCTCAGCAGCAAGGCTCAGTTGGCTCTCAATTTGCCCAAGTATTTTTGGGTGAATGATGGCTTCAAGTCTTTTCTTTGCAAGCGGGTCCTCAAATACAAGTGCCCGCATCTTGTTGCGGTCCATGGAGTTGTCGGACGCTATAAATTCACTGCCAAATTCGGCTCGTATGGCCCCAACTGCATCTCCGCTTGGAGCCGTGAGGCTTTTGGAGATAGCGTCCGCGTCAATCAGGGCAAAGCCTTTGCGAGAGGTCAGGATTTTTGCGACCGTACTCTTGCCGCTCCCGATTCCACCCGTTAGACCAATGGTGAGAATCGGTGGTTTAGGTCTTGACTTAGGTGTGGACGTGGAAGTCGTTGTGGGCCTGGAAGTGGAAGGCATGGATGAGATCTGGAATTTGGGGCGGATGAGTAGTTTACCCCCCCCCGCTTTTGGTTCAGGCCAGTCCAAATGCTATAACTCTAGCTAACACTGCGGACTAAGCAGCAGCTAGGCTTCTTGGTAAAAATTGAAGCTCTTCAGTGGTTTAAACACTGTGCAATAAACCCTTTAACGTCAGTTGCCGGTTGTTCAAGGGTGACACTTTGGGTCCCCCCTAAACTGGGTTGGCTTAAAGTGCAATATAACTTCGTGGCAGCCGGGGTTTGAGCAGTGATCGTGATCGCCCCAGCGGAGGAGACGATATCCGCCCAGGCCGCGTTCGCATCTTGGGCGTTGATGTGAGTTACAAAGGACTTGGCATCCAAATTCAAATTGGAGATAGACATTAAAACTTGGTCATTCACAGAGTGTGAGATGGACGTGATCTTGCCGCTAATGCCGCTTAAATCATTGGAGGCCGTTGTTTGCGGTAGATCGAATTGACCAATCAGGATCAGATTAAATTTAACAGGCGACTTGAGCGGACCGTCACTGACAAATCCACCGAAATTGATGAGGCTTGCGTTAGGGGGCAGCTCGGACAGGGGCTTTAAGCCCGTTGTTAAAAAATTTAATCCGTAATCGCCGTAAAAAGTAATCGTTGTGGAATGCGGGTCTTTTTTGTCGCCTGTACATGCAAGGAGCGAGGCTGTCAGCAAGATTGGGATCAAAATTCGCACGGTGTCGGCCTTTGTGGATGTATATAAAATTTATATAAATTCTAAGCCTTTTTTCTAAAAATAATAAATGTATTAATACTTGTAACAAATCCGTCATATTTGACGATCTGCATCTTACGGGCCCCTCTTTTGCTGTGATTGAGCGGATTGGAGTTGGAGTGTAGTGTTTGCGCGTTAGGCGGAGCTAGGCCTAGCTCTGCGGATCTATGTCGCGCTAGGTTCAACGGGGGTGGGGTGGGGTAGAGCCCCTGATCACACCTTGGAGTTAAGTTTTGCGACTTAACAAACCTTCGGCCAACTCAGCCAATGCGCTCTTATAGGTCGAATCATGAAGGTGTTCCAGTGCTTTGAGGGCGCGGCGGGCCTCTGCCATTGCGGCCTCTCGGGTCGCAGTCATCGCTCCAGTCTCATGAACAATACTGACAATATCTGAGAGCTGGTCTGCGCGACCTTGTCTGATGGCATTTTGAATGAGTTCTTTTTGAGCAGCGGTGGCGCGTTGCATGGCTACGATAAGGGGGAGAGTTGTTTTCCCCTCTCTTAAATCATCGCCTAAATTCTTACCAAGCTCTGTCGTGTCTCCGTCGTAATCCAGTACATCATCAATGACTTGAAAGGCGGTGCCTAGGGCTTGCCCATATTCAGCGCAAGCGGTCTCAATAACCTCGGATGCACCAGTCATCACTGCCGGAATTCTGCAACTGGCCTCAAACAATTTTGCAGTTTTAGAGCGAATTACACGCAAATAACCGGCCTCATCTAGGGATGGGTCGTGCATATTCATGAGCTGGAGGACTTCGCCCTCTGCGATCACATTAGTGGCCTCAGCCAATAATGCAAGCACTCTCATTTCCTTGCACTCCACCATCATTTGAAAGGCTCTTGAATAAAGGAAATCACCGACCAATACGCTAGCAGGATTGCCAAATGAGGCGTTTGCCGTTGCTCGTCCCCGCCTGAGCGTTGATTCGTCCACGACATCATCGTGCAAAAGAGTCGCTGTGTGGATGAATTCAACCACTGCTGCAAGTTGAATTCTGTGGGCGTGTTTGTATCCCAGAGCACCTGACATGAGCAAAAGAAGTGCAGGTCTAAGTCTTTTACCACCCGCCGATATGATGTATTGACAAATCTGCCCAACCAAGGGCACGCTTGTGTCCAGACGTTGGGTGGTGAGTGCGTCCACTAAGGCCATGTCCACTTGAATCAGTGACAAAGGGGTGGAGGGTGGATTGCTAGGTGCAGGTGTCAAAGTGTTATTTTTGAGTGTATCGTCGCAATTATAGGAGCGCCCTAAAATCAAGCGTCTTGTCTGGCTATTTCACGGATCAATTTTGCACAACCGACCGGGTCTAGCCCCAATTAATCACGCATTTGGGGCTAATTACGTTGTAATTAGGGGGCTTGTTAAGCTAAAAAGGGTTGGATATAGGTAATTTCTGGCCAAATTTACTGGAAATGCTATAATTTAGGGCTCTGCGGAAAATCCTTTCCCAGAGCTTCAAAGAATTTTCTAGAGGTTAGTATGTACGCAGTCATAAAAACTGGTGGCAAGCAGTATCGCGTGTCAACCGGCGAAAAAATTAAAGTAGAACAGATCGCTGCGGACGTAGGC
>CAIKNE010000017.1 GCA_903828695.1 uncultured Burkholderiales bacterium
GGCTCGATTCCAATTAGAAGAGCGACTATAGCAAAAATACAGGAATGAACGACATCGTCCAATAGATGATTTCTATCATCACTCCATAAAGTCATTTGCCGCTGTGAGTGATGGACAGCGTGCAACGCCCACCAAAAATTCCATTGATGTTGCGCGCGGTGGACCCAGTAGCCAAGAAGGTCAAAGAAAACCAAATAAAAAAGAAAACTGATCCATCCTACGTCTGTTAGTCCTGGAATCAAATCGTCTAATTGAAACGTACCCAAACCTTGGGTATGAAGCCAACCGAACAAATCATCGAAATAGGGTTCTATTAAAAAGAAGAAGAAAAGTCTAAAAAGACCCAACCGGTGAATTACTGTATAGATCATGTCTACATGTACAGCGCTCTTATTTGTGATGGGCTCAACAGGCTTTAAGCGCTCTACAGGGGCGAAAATAATCAGCATGATGAACACCTGAAAAATCCCCGCCACCAACCAACCACTCGCCTCGTATCCATCCTCCATCAACCCACCCCAACCCAAACGAAAAGCAATGGGCTGCAAGCAGCATTCATAGACCAATGACTGTGCGCCTACATAAAGATCAGATACTGCATTAAATAGGGAATCAAACATAGGTTAATCTCGAATGGGATCAAATCTCATTTTAAGCCTGCTGGGTAAAGGCACAATCAAGTAAAGTATTTAGAAAATTCAACCCTAACCCTAACCCTAACCCTAACCCTAACCTAAACACATAAATGATTGGAGCGACGATGCCCATATTGACTTGGGTAACCACTTGACTCTAACATTCAGCACATACCCCCTAGAGACTTTACAACGTCCATTGCTATGAATAAAACTGCCAAAGTAATACTTAAAGTCTGCATAACCTGCACTATTCTCTCGGTCCATGCAGCCTCCATTTTCTTCCCCGATAACAGTCCACTCATTCGCAAAGTCGAGGCTCCCGATTGGCTGAGGGACGGACGAGAGGGGGACGGATACCTGACGGTGAGCTCCCAAGTCATAGCAGAAAACACTTGCGCAACGCTGTCAGATAAAAGCTTTTGGGGGAGCGAAAAAACTCAATTGGTCATCTCCGTTACAACCTCAGGCTTTAAATCCAAACTCAACAAAACGGAGGTGCCAATCGCCACTTTTGATGGACGGGAGAACGGCGCTGAATGCGCATCCCTCTCCTCATCCCCCATACAAATTGTGCCCCTTACTCTTTTGGGATCGGTATCCAATTTGAATCCGGGAAATCTATCAATCGTATTAAACGTAAAAAGCTCCAACGACTCTAATCATGATTTTGTAGGCTCAGCAAAATTACTCTTAGGCGCTGCTGCAATGGTCGTATCCGGTGGATCAGCCTCGGCCATTGGAGGGATTTCAGCAACGGTTGGTGGATCAGTAGCAACAGAGACACAAAACCGTGCCAATAGCTTACTAAAGGGCATGGTGGACACAAAGGTGCCCATCAATCTGAGTTGGTCAGATATCCGCAGCCGAATCAATACTGTCGATGTCGGAGTTTATAGATCAGAGAAAAGCATGGGGGATGTTACGGATAAAAAAATTCAGCAACTTCAGAATAATCCAAAAGCAGAAAAAGTTAAGTTATTCACCGTTCGCTTCACCTTTAACTTCACCCGTACGTTATTTAATCCTGACGTAACGAACATTGATCACTTGAATCTAAGGGAAGACTTGTCCAGTGTTCATGTCTTGAATTATCAGATGCAAGGCGCCAATCAAAATTTTCTACAAATATTAAACAACACCTCACCCAGCCTGCTTCAATCCATTGCGCGCGCAAACGCCCAAGGTCTCACCAATGCTTGTGCTCTTGGGTTTGAGAAGTTAAAGAAATATGACGTTAATGATCTGGATACAGCGATTATTATGAAATCGTTTATTGACGAAGCCAAAGGGGAAACCCTTTGGTACAGCAACCCCTCAAACGTCAGGTTCTGTTTTGAGCAAGCACCGAATATTCAAAATTTCTTAGAACGGGTTTACGGCGTGCCTGAACCCGAGTTTATAGTCGGCGACGTTCAAAACGGTACTGGGCAAGCGTATGAGAAGTGGCGAGCGGTGACGGGTCCTTTGCTGTCCGAATTCAGAAAAGCATTGCTAGCCAAAGTAGACCGCCAAGAAGTCATTAAAAAATTCAACCACAACAAAGATATCGCTGTCAACTTCTCACCCGAAGTTACCCCTTGGGGCGGTTTGCCAGACACTACATACACACTGGCAATGGATGCCGGAGGACAAAATGCCACGACTTCTTCAGGCATTAGCATATTAACAGCCAAAAAAATTACAAATATGGGATGCTATATTTTCAAAGATACTTCAAATTTAGATCCATCTTCTTACGGCGCCTATTTCATTTTAAGGACCGAGGAAAACGAGTCGTTTGTAGCGCTTGGTAAATTCTCAGTGACGGATTCCATTGGTATTGAGAGTCTGCATATTTCAGAGTTGAACGCGGATTGGCTGCAACACTTCGCTGCCTACAACTATCCGGGTGGCGAATGTAAGTCGGTCCTGCATCCTTGAATTTTGATAACTGCACTGAATCAGCGCTTTTCTGTAGTTTGTATGACCAGTCTAATTTGCAAAATCTTTTTGTATGTAAGCATTTGTAAACCATCATAATTTTCAACTTTTGATTTATCTATTTGTTAAAATAGATAAATCAAATTGGAGATAATATGAAACCCCTACTTTACGCAGCTTCATTGACTCTTGGGATCATCTCCACTGCAGCGCATGCGCAGGCACTTAACTTCGAAGGCTTAGACTTTCAACTTGGCGTTGGCTACCAATCAACAGCCGGCAAAGCAAGTCTCTCCGACTCCACCAACGGAGCAGGTACTATCTCCAACGCCTCCCTAGGCGCAGTAGCTACCTCCTTGGGTTTAAGCTACACCGGCGCTATATCGAAACAATATACCCTGGGCGCCATTTTTGAGACCAACCCTTTAAAGCTCAAGGCAGGCTCAACAAAAACCACCCCACCCACCACTTATACAGTGAGCGCCTACGACGAAACATTTAAAAACGTATATAGCTTCTCCCTTGAACCGGGATATGCGATTGATAAATCTAGCCTGGCTTACGCTAAAGTGGGTTACTCCAGTGCCTCTGCAATCTTTACCTCTAACGACGCAAGCGCTGACTCCTCCAGGAGGCTGAACGGCTACAACCTGGGGATTGGGATGCGCATGGATACGGGTCATTTTTATCCGTTTGCTGAAATCAACTATATTAAATTTAATAGCGCTGCAAATTTACTTGCAAATGGGACTGGCTTAATGTCCCAGAGCGGTTCTTCTTATAATCTACTTGCTGGATTAGGTTATCACTATTAACCAAATTGAGTCACTTTTTTGAGTTTGCCTGCTCCTTCTAATTCCTTAATATGACTATACCTAACGAGGGGCATGAACTCAACGCCAAATCCTCACCTACTCAAGATGCTATTTTAGTTTCGCCCTTTACAAATTACTTTAATCAAGGCATCGCGTTTTTACAAAAAAATGATTATTCAAATGCACTTGCCAATCTCAGGGAAGCATTACAGATAAACCCAAATCACTTTGATGCCCTTCAACTATCAGGACTCTTAGAGTCGCAACTGAATAATAACGCGCAGGCGATCGTTTTATTCCTAAAAGCTTTAGAGATCAATCAATCCAACCCACACGTATATAACAACTGTGGACTGGTTTATGAAAAATTAGAAGACTGGACCTCAGCGGGTGAATGCTACCTTAAAGCACTCATACTGAAACCTGATTTTGCACAAGCGCATAACAATTTTGCTGGCGTACAAAGACAACTCCAAAATACTGAGCAAGCACTAGCAAGTTACGATTTGGCTATTCAATTCGACTCTAAATTTGCCGACCCGCACTATAACAAAGCTAATGTCCTTAGAGAACTTAGACAACTTGACCAAGCTTACTTACATTACAAATTAGCCATTGAATTGAATCCCCTTTTCTCTCAAGCATTTTTAAACTTAGGGCTCTTACTCTCTGAAGTACAAAAATACCCCGAAGCATTGGCTTTTTTTAATCAAGCGATCGCCATCAACCCAAATTATGTAGAAGCCTTCAACAACAAGGGGAATTTGCTGCAAAAACTGAATCAATTTGATTCTGCAGTTCATTGCTACCAACAAGCACTGCGTTTAGACCCGAATTTAGCTCAAATACACAATAATCTAGGAAATGTGTTTCACAGACTTAATCGCTTAGAGGAAGCTTCTGACCATTATGAACAAGCGATCACTTTAAACCCTGATTTTGCAGAAGCGCATTGGAACAATGCACTAGCACTCTTAATGCGTGGAGAATTCAAGAAGGGTTGGAAAGAGTTTGAATGGAGGTGGCAATCCGATTACGTCAATAGGTTTGCGAAAAAGCGCACATTCACTGAGAAACTTTGGCTTGGCGATAGCAGCCTGGTTGGTAAACGAATTCTCCTTCATAGCGAGCAAGGTCTAGGCGATACGATTCAATTCTCCCGATTCGCGCCCTTTATTTCAAATTTAGGGGCTGAAGTCACACTAGAAGTTCAGCCTTCCTTGGTCGATATTTTAAAAACCTTGCCTGGTAACTTTACCGTTATCCCAGTTGGAGCAGCGCTACCAAGCTTTGATTTTCAGTGCCCCTTACTTAGCCTACCGTTAGCGCTGAATATCCAACCCACTACTATTCCCTTGGCCCAAGGATATTTAAAAACAGATCCTGCACTGGTGGATGTTTGGCTGAAACGACTTGGGCCCAAGACCAAGCCCCGGATTGGTCTTGTATGTAGTGGTAGTCAAGAGCACACCAACGACTTTAGCAGAAGTTACGCACTTAAAACACTACTACCTTACCTACCAGACTCGTTTGAATATCATATTCTGCAAAAAGAGATTAGAGATATTGATATAAATACACTTGAAGAGCATCCACAGTTCTTCAACCATGCAGCCCAACTCTCTGATTTCACACAAACTGCTGCATTGATAGATCATATGGACTTGGTCATAACCGTAGACACCAGCGTTGCGCATTTAAGCGGATCACTCGCGAAAGAGACTTGGGTGTTACTACCCTTTAGATCAGATTGGCGTTGGTTGACACACCAATCCAATTCACATTGGTACAAGTCAATTCAATTGATCAGGCAAAACCAAATTGACAATTGGAACAATGTATTTGAGTGGGTCAACTCACACCTACTGGCCAAGTTCAATTCGGATGAATAACTACCCACAAATTGTTAACAAATCATTTGTTTGAATTGAAACTAGCTTAAAGATTTGAATCGCTAAGGCCTCAAGTGTTACTCGAGCCTTAACGTGTGATCATTAATAAATAGAAGGTTGTGCAATCAGTACCGTACAAACGCAACTTAATGCCACCATAGATAACCATATGACCAATGGCTTCGCAGATGTTGTTGAGGGACCGAAATTTTGAATATTTGCGTTGTTATTCATTTTGTTACTCCCTATGATCAAGTTGTTGGACACACCATAGAATAAGCAAATTACACGCCAACAATTAGCAGCTTTTTTGCACAAAATGAGTGCAAAACTTCAATAATAGTAATTTTTAGGAAAAATTCACAGTCAATTTCTTGACTCGAAGTTTGCTGACGCGCAGTTTAAGTGCACTATCATTCACTTTGCATTTTCGAAAAGCAACCACGTTCATTGAAATAAATTGCAAATAACGAATACTAAAATAGTATATGAAAACCACTTTTAGACGATTTTTACAGTTTTTAATATTCTGCCTACCGCTCGCGGGTTGGTCCGATACCTACCCCAATAAGCCTATCAAACTAATCGTCCCTTGGGCAGCAGGAGGGGCTACCGATCAAATCGCAAGAATGATCGGTCAAGCGCTTTCTCAGTCATTAGGGACCAACGTCATTGTGGACAACAAAGCAGGTGCAGGGGGAGTGATTGGCACTCAAGGGTTTGTCAAAGAAAAACCAGATGGCTACACACTTTTATTAGCCACAAGTTCAACCAACGCCGCTGGCCCCTACCTTTATTCAAAGCTGGGCTTTGATCCAGTCACGGACTTTACGCACGTCATCTTGATTTGCTCCATTCCAAACGTAATGGTCGTACCCACCAAGTCGAATTGGAACTCTCTCAAAGATATCGTGAATGACAGTTTGCAGCATCCTAATACGTTTTCTTACGGCTCAGCCGGTGTGGGCGGATCCCAGCATTTAGCGGGTGCACAGTTCAAAACGATCACCCACATCAATATTAACCATGTGCCCTATAAGGGAAGTGGTCCGGCTGCGCAAGACCTCATTGCAGGACACATCGACATGATGATCGATACAGGCTCACTTGGGAGCATCAAATCCGGACTACTTCGCCCGCTAGCGGTTGCTTCATTCAAAAGAATTGCAGCTCTACCCGATACGCCCACCTTCAAAGAGTCCGGGGTGGATATGGTTGCCTCTGCATGGTATGGGTTGATGCTTCCAGCAAAAGCACCTCATGAGTTGGTTGAAAGACTCAACACCGAGATGAACGCTATCTTAAAAAGACCCGACATTAAAAATAAGATGACCGAGATGGGAGCAGAGATAGCTGGGGGCTCACCTCTTGAGTTCTACAGATTCGCCCAAACTGAGCTCAAACGATACGAGACCATTGTGAAAGACTCTGGCGCACCACTTGAGTAACACAGCAAAGAGAAGTTAGTGAGGCTCTATTTAACAACTACCAAGACATTTCTCTACCGTCATAACTTTGAAAAGAACCAGAGTCACTCATCGACAATTGATCGATCACGGCTAGCATTTTTGATACGCTCTCTTGGACTGTAGTTGGTGCGTTGCTTCCCCCCATCTGCGTTTGCACCCAACCAGGATTCATAGCCACAAAAGTGGCATTAGGATAATCGTGAGAAGCGCTTTTAACCACCATATTTAAAGCCGCTTTGGACGCTCTGTATATCCATCCAAAACTGCTCTGAGTCTGATTGATACTGCCCATCAAACTGCTCACAAAAACAAATTTACCCCCTGAGTCTTCAACAAGGGAACCTATCAAAGCAATGCACTGCATTGCACCAAGTACATTCACATGCATGACCTGGTCAAAATCAGATGCACTGGGAATGTCTTTAGCACCTGTATTGGGGCCGTAAAATCCGGCGACATAAATTGCTAAATCAATCTTGACTCCGTCTAATTGCCAGTCAAGGCCCGCCAAAGAGCTGGCGCTACTAACGTCAAGCTCAATGGCGTGAGCATTCAACCCCTTGAGCTTATCTATGTCACTTGCAAAGCGGGCAGTGGCATAAACGTTCCAACCAGCTTTCAAGAGTTGACAAACAAATTCGTGACCGATACCTCTTGAAGCTCCAATGACCAAGGCGGTTTTCATAGGCAAGGCTTTCTAAACTTTGAGTAAAGGTCAATTATCAACCTTTTTTTAGAAATTTAAAAACCCATATCCTCTAACCATATTCAGATACTAGTCATCCGCTAGGGAATGGCCCACCAAATCATCGCTATCTTGAGTGAGTGAGGGCTTAGGCATCTTACTCATCTGAGTGATAACGTCGGTCGTGACAGTGTTGGTGGTACCGTCCTCAAATTTATACTTTGTGAATTTAGTCTTTCCATCAGATGACCAAGTTTCATCCTTAGCAATGGCTTTATAAGTAGCAGTTTGTGTTTTCCCATCACTCGTCGTCATGGTCACGATCTCCAAACCCTGAAGATATACGGGCTTGTGCACCTCAACCTTGGCGTTAAATACTTTATTCATTATTTTCTGGGGTTGACTCGCTCCCTCTGAAGAGTCGGCTACATCGTTGACTGTGCCGTCCTCGAAAATAAAACGTTTCAACTTTAGTTTTCCGTCGTCACTTAAAATTGATTTTGTCTCAACAGCTTTTTTGCGAATGATCTTAACAGTACCATCAGCGTAGTTGACTGGGATAACCTCTATGTCGTTCTCATAAGTCGCTTGTCCATATAGCTTAGGGGCAATCATCTCTTCTTTGTGCGTGGTTCCGTCTGCAAATTTATAAACTGTCACCTTGGACTCGTGATCGCTGGACCAGACTTCTTTTTGACTAATGGCATCATAGGTGAAAACTTTTTCTGTCCCGTCACCGTATATCTTTTTAATAGTCTCCTTGCCTGCCTTGTAGATGGGAGGAAGGATTTGATTGGGTATAGACAGAACAACTTGGTTGGTTGTGTTATCGCTAAATTTGTAGGTGACGGTTTTGTACAGATGATCCTCAGACCAACTTACTTCTTCATCGATGGCTTTATTGACTACAGTAGATACCGTGCCGTCACCGAACTTAGTGGTTATGGTTTGGGTATCTTTTTCATAAATAGGTTTAGAGACTTCCTGGGACACAGAAGATACGACTTTATTTACAGATCCATCAGCGAAGCTGTAAAGAGTCGTCTTGGTCAGATGGTCCTCTGCCCAACTCACTTTCTCTGAAATGGCCTTTCGCGTCAGTACTGTTTTAGTACCGTCGCCGTAGGTATAGTAAATGGTTTCTAAATTGCCTTTGTAAATAGGACTACTCTCTGTCCTAGGTACATTGATTTCATCAGTGCTTTTGCCTCCATCGGCAAAGAAATAAGTAATGATCTTTGTAATACGGTCGCTTGACCAAGTCACTTTTTGATCTACTGCTTTAAGGATAACTTCCTCTTTGAAGCCGTCTCCGTAAGTCACGCTTAAGCGTTCTTGGTCACCGATATAGACGGGTATCCCCACCACTTTGGGAACCTCTACAAGCTCGTCATATGATTTACCGTCCTCAAAGAGATAAGTTATTTTTTGAGTCAAATGATCTTTAGACCAACTTACCTTGCGATCAATAGCCTCGTATTCTTCTGTCTTTTGTGTTCCATCACCGAATGTAATCGTGATTTTTTCAAATCCATCTTTAAACTCCGGTTGACTGTATTTCTTCGGCACGGATTTAATATCTAAATTAGTAGTTCCATCACTGAACTTATAAATGGTTGTTTTAGTCGTATGGTCCTTTGCCCATTCATATTCTTCACTCTTGGCTTTGCGGGTGATGATTGACTTTACACCGTCGGCATAAGTCATCGGAATCAACTCAAGATTACCTTTATAGGTCGGCTCACCAGCTACTGGCTCGACAATATCAACTTGGGTATCTATAGAGCCGTCACTGAATTTTTTATAGATCGTCTTGGTTTTATGATCTTTACCCCAACTGATGTCTTCACTGACCAGTGTTTTGGGTTTTACCGACTCTTTAGCCGGAGTTTGCTCGGGTGCACTTACTTTTTCTGTCTTGGTTGCCTCACCTTTAGCTAGATCCCCTTTAGCCAACTCAACGTCTTTCTTGTCTACCTCGATGTCTTTAAATTTATTGATTTGTTCGGTCAATTTAACCGCTGCTCGAGGTGGATACTGAATCCAGTCATCCTTTGAGTCTCCGGCGTGCGCAAATCCCTGAACCAAAAGCGCAGCTATGCCAACGGTCTTTAATAGGATTTTCCCACCCGCTTTTTGGAAACTTTTGGCAATTGAGAATTTGAACGTTAGGTTTTGCATAATCCAATTCTTCAGTTCGTAATAACAGTATCGATCAATTAGAATCGACCCGAGCAGTTACGACTTTAGAAGTACCGTCAATTAGCATAATATTTACTAACTAATAGGGAGATTATTTTGGACCAGCCCCATTCTCTGAGAACCCAGAAATTAATTAGGGATAAAACTTATAAACTGTACCAAGTCCATTGGTACCGCCGGTTGAGGTTGTTCCGTAATAGTAGCCATCTGCTGCCAAAACCATACCAGCAGTTGGGTTTGCACCGTCTGTTAGCTTGCCAAAAGCATAGACCATTGTTTTATCAGTACCTGCATGAGTCACAGAGAATATTGTTCCAGCAGCGTAAGTCCCACCGGATAGAGTAGTTCCGTAAATCGTATTATTAATTTCAATTAAATTTCCATTTGGGGTAGAACCATCACTTGTTGTACCCGCAAAAGAGGTGTAGTTATAGGAATCGCCTGCTGTTGATATAGAGAATGTCACGCCTAGTCCGTTTTGGCCACCGGCACTTGTAGTTCCGTACAACTTGCCATCTGACCCCAATAGCAATGGTCCATAGGGAGTAGCGCCGTCAGATGTAAGGAATTGCTTTGAAAATCCAATTGTCCCATTTGTACGAATTGAATAAAGGGTGCCTACTCCACTAAAGCCCCCAGAAGTTGTCCCGTACATCATCCCAGCTGAATCTTTAATTAGTCCAGACTGCGGATGCTCTCCAACCGGTACTCCTGTAAAGTGATAGATGGGATTTTCTGCAACCAACCCCCCTAATAAAGTGATCTTATAGACAGTTCCTAAATCGTTGCTTCCACCGTTGCTAGTTGTTCCGTAAAAGGCGTTATCAGATCCTTGAATCAAGCCACCAACGGGATTGGCTCCGTCTGAGTTGGTACCAGCAAAGAAGTAGGCAATCTCGACAGTAGGAATACTATTGGTAAAAGCTACTTTAAAGACAGTACCGTATTCTGCAGGCCCACCATTGGTCGTAGTTCCGTATAAGTTTCCATCGCTACCAATTACAAGACCTGAAGATGGAATAGCACCATCAGTGTTACCACCAACAAATGAATGGATCGTCGTTACTTGTCCGGTACTTGCGTCCATTTTGAAAACGGTTCCAAGGTTTGCCGTGCCACCAGCCAGAGTTGTGCCGTAGAAAATACCGTTTAATTCAACTAGAGGCGCCTGGGGGTTCACGCCTTCTCCGGCCGAGTTGTCCATTGAATGAAATAGGTTGTATGTAAAAGTCGGAATAGAAGCCCCACCACCACCGTTTGAGTTACCACCGGAGCATGCGAGCCCCCCCACAGCAACAGAACACGCAGTTTTACCTCCACCACCACATGCACCCAAAATGCATGTAATTAAAGCAAGACAAAGTAATCTGTATAAATATTTCATTGGAAAC
>CAIKNE010000018.1 GCA_903828695.1 uncultured Burkholderiales bacterium
CATTAAACTAATCCCGCACGGATTACTCAAACCACTTCCGCCGATGTCGTAGGTTACCCATACGTCCCACTCGTCTTTCGATGGTGGAGGAGATTGGATTCGAACCAATGTAGGCGTAAGCCAACAGATTTACAGTCTGCCCCCTTTAGCCACTCGGGCACCCCTCCGGCGAACCCAATAATATAACATATATTTCAAACTAAGCTGTAGCCCTAATGCGTCATTTTCCCAATATTTCATTTTTTTAGGTCGTTTTTCACAACCCCAACCGCCATACCTAGCCCTGCGCACAACCCAACCCAAAAGACAGACTCCACGCACCGGATTTTGAGGGCTTACCCAGGCACACAAAGAATACTTAAGAATTCGTTTATAGCACCCAGTCGTGCTCTATCCCTCTTTGGGCTAACCAACTCTGAGCCAGTGAGAAATGGCAGTTTCCAATAAAAGGGGTTTTACCTCTTAATGCAGACAAGGGGGAAGGGTGGTTGGAGGTCAAAATAAGTCTGTCCACCTCACGCCAACCCGCTGAGGATCGGATCACCTCAACTTTTGACTGAGCATGCGCGCCCCAAAGCATAAATACCAAAGGTTTTTTCTGCGCACTAAGTAGAGCAATCACTTGATCCGTCAAAATCTCCCAACCCTGCCCAGCGTGAGACGCGGGCGCTCCTTGCTCAACCGTTAGGGTTGTATTCAAAAGCAGCACGCCTCGTCGCCCCCAGGACTCCAAATTACCGCTAAGGGGGACTTTAAAGCCTGAAATGTCTGGGTCACGCTCTAGCTCTTTGAAAATATTCACGAGAGAGGGGGGGGACTTTACGCCCGGGGATACAGAAAAAGCAAGGCCATGAGCCTGCCCTTCGCCGTGGTAGGGGTCTTGCCCCAAAATCACTATATTGACCTGCTTTACTGGCGTTAACTCCAGAGCCCTAAAAGGCGCAGGGGGATAAATACGCGCGCCACTTTTCAAACGACACACTAAAAATTGACTTAATTGCGCACCGCACTCAGAGCGCCAAAAGGGGTCTATAACACCGCTCCATTGGGGGTCTAAGTCGACACCCCTTGTCTCATTAAGCGGCTCCCACTGCTGTAAAGCCAAATTATCGAAATCAAAGGCCTGGTTCAAATTTAGAAATTCCGTAGTTGCCGTTTAGCCTAGTTAGAGGTCAATAGTGCAAGACAGCAGCCCCACAGCTTTAAGCTGCGGACGCATCGTTAAAGAATAAATCGGCCATCGCATCTCCAGGATCTGAAGCGCGCATAAAAGCTTCCCCCACTAAAAATGCATGCACTCCAGCGCCTTTCAAAAGCGTAACATCGGCTTGCGAACGGATGCCACTCTCCGAGATCAACAACCGCTCGCCTGGCCAATTGGCCACGAGACTAACCACATCGGTAGTCGTTGACAAGTCGACCTCAAAGGTCCTTAAATTACGATTATTGACACCAATCAATGGTGTTTTAAGTTTTAAGGCACGCTCCAACTCAGCTTTATCGTGAACTTCAACCAAAACAGCCATGCCAAGGGAATGTGCAATGGATTCAAACTCTACCATCTGTGCATCATCCAAACACGCAGCGATGAGCAAAATGCAGTCCGCGCCCATTGAGCGAGACTCGTAGACCTGGTAAGCGTCGACAATAAAGTCTTTGCGAAGTACAGGCAAATCGCAAGAGGCGCGGGCCTGCTTTAGATAATCCACACCGCCTTGAAAAAACTGTTTATCCGTTAAAACAGACAAACACGCTGCGCCAGACTGTGCATAACTTTGTGCAATATCAGCAGCGACAAAGTCCTCCCTCAACACCCCTTTTGAGGGACTCGCCTTTTTGACCTCTGCTATGACTGCGGCTTGTCCAGCAGCTATTTTTTTTCTTAACGCGCCAACAAAGTCACGCGTCAACACCCTCGCAAACGCATCATCTCTGATCATCTCTAAAGAGACCTTACGCTTTGCGTCGGCGATTTCCAAGTGCTTAACAGCCACAATTTCTTTAAGAATATCAGTCATATATTAGCTATTTTCCCATAGGTATCTACTCAATATTTAAACTCTCAACTTCCCAGCTTCTGGGTGAGTTCAATCATCTGGGTCAATCTGGCTTTTGCAGCTCCCGATGCAATAGTTTTTCTCGCAAGCTCCAACCCCGCCCGCACGCTATCAACCACATTAGCAGCGTACAAAGCCACACCAGCGTTTAAACAAACAATATCCTTAGGCGGTCCGTCCTCGTTGCTCAACACCGACATCAACATCACTTTTGACTCCTCAGGAGTCTTCACTTTTAAGGCCCGATTGGAGCTCATGGAGAGGCCAAAATCTTCTGGATGCAATTCATATTCTGTGATCTTGCCGTCCTTTAATTCGCCCACCACAGTCGTTGCACCTAAACTGACTTCGTCTAGACCGTCTCGTCCGTAAACCACCAACGCGTGTTTTGCACCCAGTCGCTCAAGCGCACGAACTTGAATGCCAACCAAATCCTCATGAAACACACCCATCAAAATGTTAGGTGCTTGCGCAGGGTTGGTCAAAGGCCCGAGAATATTGAAAATAGTTCTAACCCCGAGCTCTTTACGAACGGGGGCTACATTTTTCATAGCAGGGTGGTGATTAGGTGCAAACATAAACCCAAGCCCAATTTGATCAATACACATCGCAATGTTTTCAGGACTTAAATTGATATTGACACCTAAATTTTCAAGCACATCAGCGCTGCCACTCTTGCTGCTGACACTGCGCCCACCGTGTTTGCTGACGCGCGCGCCCGCAGCAGCGACTACAAACATCGAACAGGTCGAAATGTTAAAGGTGTGCGCACCGTCTCCGCCCGTGCCGACAATGTCTACCAAATGTGTGGGGTTCTTCACATGAACTGGCGTTGCAAATTCACGCATCACCTGCGCCGCGGCAGTGATCTCACCTATCGTTTCCTTTTTCACTCGCAGACCCGTCACAATAGCGGCCATCATGACTGGGGACATCTCACCTTTCATAATCATGCGCATCAAATGCAACATCTCATCATGAAAGATCTCTCGGTGCTCGATCGTTCTTTGCAACGCTTCGGTCGGTGTAATACTCATAAACTATGATTCATTTCGTTAAAGAGGGATCTAGGCAAGATCCATAAAGTTTTTCATCAAAGCGTGTCCATGCTCCGTCAAAATTGACTCAGGGTGGAACTGCACACCCTGCACATAAACCTCTCGGTGACGAACGCCCATTATTTCACCATCATCGCACCAAGCAGTGACATCAAGCTCGGGAGGGCAAGAGGCTCGATCAATCGCGAGTGAGTGATATCTGTTGACGGTGTATTGCTCTGGCAATCCGCTAAAGACCCCTGTTTGAGTGGTTGTGATCAAACTGGTCTTGCCGTGCATGAGTGCTTTTGCACGAACCACTTTGCCACCAAAGGCTGCACCTATGCTTTGGTGCCCAAGGCACACGCCGAGGATAGGAATTTTGCCGGCGAAATGCTGAATCGCTGCGACAGACACTCCTGCCTCGCTGGGTGAGCATGGCCCTGGGGATATCACCAAACGGTCGGGATTTATCTCGCCAATCTGTGCAAGTGTAATTTCATCATTTCTTTGAACATCCACCACCGCCCCTAGCTCACAAAAGTACTGCACCAAGTTGTAAGTGAAGGAGTCGTAGTTGTCTATCATTAGTATACGAAGTGCGCTCATTGCAATCCCTCCTCCACAAGCTCAGAGGCCCTGAGCAATGCCCTAGCTTTGTGCTCAGTTTCTAACCACTCGAGCTCGGGCACCGAATCAGCTACAACGCCTGCAGCTGCCTGCACATATAAGTAACCATTCTTAATGATCCCGGTGCGAATTGCAATTGCAATATCCATGTCCCCCGCAAAACTTAAATAACCACAAGCACCACCGTAAATGCCGCGCTTGGTGGGCTCGAGTTGATCGATCAACTCCATGGCATGGACTTTGGGAGCCCCCGTTAAAGTGCCAGCAGGAAAGGTTGCACGAAAAATATCCATGCTGCTAAGTCCGTCTTTTACCAAGCCCTCAACATTGCTAACGATATGCATAACATGGCTGTAGCGTTCAACTTTAAAGGCCTCAGTGACCTGAACAGAGCCGGGCTTAGCTATGCGCCCGATATCATTTCGCGCCAAATCAATCAGCATGACATGCTCGGCTCTTTCTTTGGGGTCGTTGATGAGCTCTTGTTCGATGCGCAAATCGTCCTGCGCCGTGGCACCCCTTGGTCTCGTGCCCGCCAACGGTCGAATGGTTACTTTAGCGCCTTCAGGGGTTGGCTCATGCCTGACCAAAATCTCGGGCGACGCTCCAACAACTTGGAAGTCCCCAAAATTGTAGAAATACATATACGGACTTGGATTTAAAGATCGCAGCGCTCGGTACAAAGATAAGGGACTTTGAGAAAATTTCTTTTTCAACCGCTGACCCACTTGCACTTGCATGAAGTCCCCACCCTCAATCAGATGCTTGGATCGTTCTACTGCGCTGATGAAGTCTGCCTTGGCAAACTCACGCACCACCTCACTGGAGGCTACGGGGTCAATGCGCGGCGCAACAACGGGGGTGGAGAGTTTGTTTTTTAAATCCTTTAAACGAGACTCGGCCAACTCATAGGCATTTGTCAACTGAGGGTCCGCATAAACAATCAGATAAAGTTTTCCAGATAGGTTATCGATGACTGCTAACTCTTCAGTTTGCAATAGCAATATATCTGGGCATCCAAGCGTGTCTTTTGGACAACTGTGCTCCAATTTTTTTTCAATATACCTGACACTGTCATACCCGAAATAGCCAGCCAGGCCACCACAAAACCTTGGCAATCCAGGTCTTAAAGCCACCTTAAATCGCTTTTGGTACTCAGCAATAAAGGTTAAAGGATTTCCCTGGTACGTCTCAATGACTTTACCTAAGTGCATGACCTGGGTTTTTGCTTGATCACCAAATCCACTAGCCTGAATCCATGTTTTTGCCGGCAAACCAATAAAGCTATAGCGACCAAAGCGCTCTCCGCCAACAACGGACTCAAGCAAGAAACTATTTTTACCCAAAGGGTCTCCAGAACCAGGGGCGGTCTGGGTCAACTTCAAGTAAAGCGAGAGGGGGGTCTCTAAATCGGCAAAGGCCTGCTCGATCATAGGTATTCTGTTGAAGCCTTGATCCACCAAGGCATTGAACTCTTGTACTGTTAACACGATTTTCTCCAGGGGATAGACCCGCGTTTGGGTCCATTTCAATAAATGCGCGATATTTGAGCAGGAGTATTTGCAATTAAAGGATTGCACAGCCCCAACACTTATTTATTCACGCGCCGCGGTTTGCGAGAGTTAAGGGCTCACCCGCGCCAGGGCCAAGCTCCCCGGTAACTACAACCTGTAACAGTAGTGGAATGAATAAACATAAGTCACTAGTTTAACCGAGATTATTACTGTCGCTGGTTGAAGACCCGAAGTTATAAAGCGCGCGCTCAAAGTGATCGCAGAGATTAACGGAACTATTTTGATTTCAAAAGCGAGATAATTTTGGTTAAAGCGTGATCAACAGTTTGGTGGCGGACCCGTGTGCGGTCCCCCTCAAAATGCATCAGCTCACTGGTTAGCCAAAAAGCGTCCGCACCCACCGCCGGACCAGCATCACTGGGCATAGCCCAGGCAAACCAGACACTCCCTACGGGCTTTTCCTCGCTGCCACCACTTGGGCCTGCAATACCCGTCACGGCAACGCTGACCTGGGCGCGTGAATGTCTGAGTCCCCCAAGTGCCATTGACCTGGCTACCCCCTCGCTCACTGCGCCTTGTTGTTGAATGAGGTTTGAGTCTACGCCCAGCAATTCGCACTTTGCGGCGTTGGAATAAGTCACAAAGCCTCTTTCGAACCACTCACTCGATCCAGCCAGATCAGTGCAACTAGCGGCAATGAGGCCGCCCGTACAGCTCTCAGCGGTCGTTAAACACCACCCCCGCTGCAACAGCGATCGAGAAAGTTCAAGCACGAGGGTGTTGGTGTTTCTCATTGAAAATCCCCTTAAATAATCAAAACTGATCCACCCATGCTCGGGAGACCAAGAACGCTGTCACGTGACACGCCAAAGCGCCAAAACAAGTAGCGTGCAAAAAGCGGCGACAAAGTCATCAAACAAAATACCCCAACCCCCTTTGTAACCCCAGCCTTTAAAGTACCGATCCGCCCACCCAACCGGTCCAGGTTTAGCGATATCAAAGAACCGAAAGAGCGCAAATGCAGCGAGCTGGCCCGCAAATCCAACTGGCATCCAAACCCACATAACAAGCCAAAAGGCAACCACCTCATCCCACACAATAGCGCCGGGGTCTTTTTCAAACAAATGCTCAGCGGTGACCGTACACGCCCACCATCCAACTAGCGAAGAAATCAAAATGACAACACCGATTTCATCTGCCTTTAACCAAACTTGTAAAACCAAATACACCATCCACGCCCAAAGCGTTGCAGCGGTTCCTGGAGCTATTCGGCTCAAGCCCACACCGAATCCTAGCGCCATGAAATGCGCGGGGTGAGAGAGCAGAAACCGAGAATTAATCATAGGTTGAGTGCGTCTGAAAATGGTCGAACGATGTGAACCTGCGTTGCATGAGCTCTCGTCTGAGATCAAATACTTTAAGCCCTTTTTCTCGAGTAATCTGCCCAATTAGCGTAACAGGCGTACGGGACTGCTCACTCGCAAAACGAACCTCCTCGCGCGCATCCCTGCTGGCCGTGAAGAGTAACTCATAGTCATCCCCGCCGCTCAACACATAATCGAGCCTTTTGTTAAAGCTTTGCTGCTGCATATCTATGGATATCGCTTCACTGTTATTGATCCACTCAGTACCAAGGGTAGCACCAACACCTGAACGCTCCAAAATATGATTCAAGTCGCCAATGAGCCCATCACTGATATCAATACAAGCATTCGCAACTCCTCTGAGAGCTACGCCTAAACCAACGCGGGGAGTGGGTTGCTCAAGACGCGTCCTGATACGCTCGAATGATTGCGCGTCTACGCTTACAAAGCCCCTAAACACTGCAAGGGCTAGGGCAGCGTCGCCCAAGGTCCCGCTGATATAAATATCATCACCCTCCAAAGCCCCACTCCTGAGGAGCACGTCTCCAGGCGGAACCTCCCCTATGGCAGTGATACTGATACACAAAGGTCCCCTTGTGGTGTCGCCGCCCACCAAATCCATCCCAAATAAAAGCGCTGTATCCCATATCCCGCTTGAAAATAGCTCCAACCAATGGGGATCGACTTGGGGCAGGCTTAGGCTGAGGGTGAAGGCTGAGGGGGTAGCCCCACAAGCGGCTAAATCACTCAAGTTAACAGCCAAGGACTTGACCCCCAGGCGGTAAGGATCTACGGTGGATAAGAAATGTCTTCCCTCGACCAACATATCACTCGTAATACATTGGTGCATGCCTTTGTTTGATTCCAGGAGGGCGCAGTCGTCTCCTACCCCTAACAACGCTTTTTCAGGCGGGCGAGTAAAGTACTTATCAATTAGATCAAACTCATTCATTGTCCGTTCACCTTTAGCCTTTAGCTGTGGGCCTTGCACCAAAAATCAGCACAAATTTTGGTGTCTCTTTAATGCAAACTAGAGCGTCGGTCTTCATCGCTTAAGGCATCCAAAACAAACATTGGGATATCAACCTCGTATTTTTCCCCGTCTTGCGCGACACAAAAATAGCTGCCGTGCATCGTTCCTGTTGGCGTCCTCAAGCGCGCCCCACTGGTGTACTCAAAGGACTCGGAGGGTTGGATGAGAGGTTGAAATCCAACAATGCCTAAACCACGCACCTTCTCATGATAGCCCTGTGCATCGTTGATATGCCAAGTCCTAGAGATCACTTGGATGGCCTGTGAGCCCACATTTTTAATGGTTACAGTGTATGAAAATGCATAGGCATCGTCCGCAGGAGCAGATTGCTCGGGTAGGTATTGCGGCTTAACCTCGACGGTGAGTTTGTATTTAGACATCTATTTTTTAAGCTTGAAATTAAAATCTAAATTGGGACACAGTTGTATTTTGACATTTGAACGACCCAAAATCCACAGCAAATCGATTAAATAATGAAATTGAGGGCTAGTTAACCTATATTGCGTGATGGTCTTATAGTACGATCTATTCTTAGGTGTGCTGAAATAATCAACCCCTTCGCCCCAAACCTACTCAAGTACTAAAGTTGCTTGACAGCTAAGTGGGCGCACTCACTGCGCACTGACCCCACACGACGCCCATCATTAGACACACTCCTACTAGCTCACCACTCAACATGCCTGACCAATTTATCATTGCCCCTTCTATCCTCTCGGCTGACTTTACTAAATTGGGCGAAGAAGTCAAAAACGTTGTTGCCGCAGGGGCTGATTGGATTCACTTTGACGTCATGGACCATCATTACGTTCCCAATCTCACTTTTGGACCCATGATTTGTGAGTCACTAAAACCGTTGACTAAAAATTTACGTAACAAGAACAATGAGTCCATCTTGATTGATGTGCACTTGATGGTAAGCCCCGTAGACGCCCTTGCAGTCTCATTTGCCAAGGCCGGCGCTGACCTGATCAGCTTTCACCCTGATGCGACTCAGCACGTACACAGAACCATCCAAACCATTAAAGCCCAGGACTGTAAAGTAGGTCTGGTCTTCAACCCTGCTCAGCCCTTGGACGTATTAGATGAAGTGATTGATGAGTTGGATCTGATCTTAATCATGAGTGTCAATCCTGGGTTCGGCGGTCAATCCTTTATTCCAGCGTCTTTGAACAAAATTGAGCGCGTACGCAGGCGCATCGACTCCTGCGGCAAGCCCATTCGCTTAGAGGTAGATGGGGGCATCAAAGTTGACAATATTCGACAAGTCGCTGATGCAGGGGCAGATGCTTTTGTCGCGGGGAGTGCAATTTTTGGGCAGCCCGATTACAAAAGCGTTATCTCTCAAATGAGAAAAGCACTAAGTTAGTTCCTCAGGTAGTTAAATACCTGCGACCCCTATATTGCTTCGAACTCAGGCCTACTTGACTTTATTTGGCCTGCGTCCACTCGGGGATCACCGAGACATTCAATCGTAGCAACCTGTTTTTCATGGTCAACACGCACTTATCCTTGCTGATGAGAGGAGTCTGATATTGGACCGCGAGGTCGATAAATTTTTGATCATCGGGGTCTTTGCAACGATACACAGCGCCAGGCGCTTCATCCTTCAAATTGACAAGCGCGTCAAACCGATCCAGCACCTCCCCCAACTCAAGACCTAGGCGTTGCAAACGAAGATCAATATGAGTATAAGCAAGGACTCTCTTAAACTCCTCTCGCATCGGGGCAGTAGCAATCCACTGCACGGCGCCTTCATGGAGTGCTTGTCTTAAGCACTCCGTTCTCGGGTCATTGAATATCCAAAGATCGAGGGCAATATTTGTATCAATCACCACCCAAGCCTTACCCTGCATCAGCCATACGCCCTTTTTTGATCTCATAGCGAAACAAGCGGCATTCAATGGGGCCATTCCACATGGGTATGCGCCGGTTTTCTTTAAGTCTCATCTTACTAGACAGCTTCATATCGGGAGTCAAAATCCAAGCGGTCCAGTTTGCGTAGTTTCCCTTTAAATGGGCCGCCAGCTGAACAAAAAATTCTCCTCCGTCTTCGGTACTTGCGTGCTGACGAGCGCCAGCAACGCCGGCCGTCTCAATGCGCTCGCCGTATGGCGGATTGAGCATTAGCACCCCCCCGCCCTCGACTGGTGGCATACGCTGCAGAGCGTCGCCTGCACGGAAATGCGCCACCTCCGCCACAGCGGCTTTGGCCGCATTTTGTTCTGCAAAATCAACCATCCTGTGGGAGATGTCACTCCCAAAAACTTCGGCCCTGGGTGCGCACTCATTGGCTTTGGCAATCTCTTTTAGCTCGTTCCACAGTCTTGACTCAAAGGGCCTTAAACGCTCAAATCCAAACCGCCTGTGTAAGCCGCTTGCCATCTGACATGCAATTTGCGCAGCTTCAATGACGATCGTGCCACTTCCGCAGCAAGGGTCATACAAAGGAATGCCTTGCTCGACACCGCTTTGGGTCTGAGGGGTAAGGGCTTGGCTCGTGCCTTCTTTTAAGACGGGCATGCTCCAACCACTTGCTGCAAGCATCGCAGCAGCTAAAGTTTCCTTGAGTGGTGCGTCCCCTTTCTCAAAGCGCCATCCTCTCTTAAACAAAGGCTCTCCCGACGTGTCCAAATACAAAATGACACGCTCCGCGGTCAGATGTGCGTGAATTCGTACGTCCGGCTTAAAGGTTTCTACGTTGGGGCGCTCGCCCAAGCGCTCTCTAAATCGATCCGCAATAGCATCTTTAACGCGAAGAGTTGCAAAATTCAAACTCTTCAATGGGCTATGCTGCGCGGTGATGTCCACTTTGAAGCTTTTGTCAACGTCAAACCAAAGTTCCCAGGCCACCATTTGCCCAGCGTTATAAATGTCTTGCTCACTCGAGTAGGGCTGGTCTTGCAACTGAATGAGCACGCGCTGGGCTAGGCGGGAGTGCAAATTTAACAAAAGAGCGTCGCGCCATGCCGCTTTAAGTTGCACGCCTCCGCGCATCGTTCTAAGATCTTGAGCGCTTGCGCCGAGGATCTGCAAAATCTCATAGGCCAAGTAGACCTCAACCCCAGCAGCGCAGGGAAGAAATAAAATAAGTGAGTTCACAAAGTCCGTCTTAAATGAGTAGGCGCAATTCTAAGTGCTTCTCTGTATTTGGCCACCGTGCGCCTAGCACAGTCAATCCCTTGCTCTTTAAGCATATCGGAGAGTTGGTTATCTGAGAGCGGTTTTTTGGGATTCTCACTTGCAACAAGTTGCTTGATCAACGCTCTCACAGCAGTGCTGGATGCGTTGTTGCCACTATCTGTTCCAAGTCCTGATCCAAAGAAGTACTTCAGCTCGAATGTTCCGTACGGCGTTGCCATGAATTTAGCTGTGGTCACTCGACTGATCGTGGACTCATGGAGTCCTAACTCATCTGCAATCTCTCTGAGCACCATCGGCTTCATCGCAAGCTCGCCGTGAATAAAGAAATTCTTTTGTCTTTGAGCAATAGCGGTGCTGACGCGCAAAATAGTTTCAAACCTTTGTTGAATGTTTTTAATAAACCATCTGGCTTCTTGCAGTCGCTGTTGGAGTCCGAGGTGCCCCTCGTTTTTGCCGCTAAACTTTAAAGCGCTTGCGTAAATATCATTCACCTTCAGGCGAGGCATGACGTCTGGATTGAGCACAACCCTAAACTTGGGTTGGCCAGTTTTGTCCTCTCCTGAGCGCGTAACCAGCACATCGGGGACGACCACTTGTCGTTCTAAATCCACAAATCGTCGACCCGGTTTTGGTTCTAAACGGGCAATCATCGCAATCGCGCCTTTAACGAGTGACTCGTTAGACTGGGTTGCAACCACCATCCGTTTCACATCTCTTTTAGCCAATAGATCAAGCGGGCCAACGCATATTTTTAACGCAACACCTCGGACCTCTTCGACCTCGGGCTCCAAATCACTCATTGCCTTGAGTTGCAACCGCAAACATTCAGCCAAGTCTCGTGCACCCACCCCAGTCGGCTCAAGGCTTTGGAGCAAATGAAGCGCCATAGTGAGTCGATGCTCTAGCTCTTCGCACTCTTCCTCATCATCTCCCGCCAACCCCTCAGCCAAAGAACGCAGTGAATCCTCCAAGTAGCCATCATCATTTAAGGATTCGATCAAAAAACGAAGCGCGGCCACATCCGTCTCACTCAAGCGAAGCGATAAGGCTTGACGGTGCAAGAACTCCGTCATTGACTCTTGACTACGAGCCAGCTCACTGGCCTGTGCAGTTTCTTCTTTAGAGTTATTTTGACTCGGTGGGGCGTCGCCCCCCCACTCTGAGTCATCTGCAGAGAAGTCCACACTTCCGTCTCCGTCCCAGTTCTCAGCAACGCCTTGCACGTCAGGCTCAATGTCCGACGTGGAGCTTGCCTCCACTCTGATCTCACTGACTCGGTCAAGCGGATTCTCCCAGACATCGGTTGAGTCTGCGGATTCGAAGGTGTCTGATAGATCGGAGTCTATTTCACCTTGCGCATCCAAAGTTGCAGCGTCTGTCGAAGAATCTAAATCGTCAAAATCACTGGAGCCATCCATACCCGCATCAGGGTCTGAATCAGATTCATCATCTCTTTTAATCGGCTCATCTTGCTGCTCGAGACCAAACTCTTCTCGCTGAGCCTCTTCGAATTCCTTTTCCAAAAAAGGATTGTCATCAAGCATTTGCTCAATCTCTTGGCTTAACTCAAGCGTTGAGAGTTGCAACAGTCGAATGGATTGTTGTAACTGCGGAGTCAGCGCAAGATGCTGGGAGACACGAAGTGACAGGCCTTGTTTCATAGAGATTTATGCGCCCTACATTTTGAAATGCTCGCCCAAGTACACTCTGCGCACCTCGGCGTTATCAACGATTTCAGAGGGCGTGCCCTTTGCGAGCACATTTCCCTCACTGATAATGCAAGCGTGATCACAAATGCCAAGCGTCTCACGCACGTTGTGATCCGTAATCAATATACCAATACCCTTCGCTTTTAAAAAACGGATGATGCGCTGTATCTCAATCACCGCGATTGGATCGATTCCCGCAAATGGTTCATCAAGCAGGATAAATCTTGGCCTCGTTGCAAGCGCTCTTGCGATCTCTACCCGCCGACGCTCGCCCCCCGATAAAGCAATCGCAGAAGAACCCCTCAAGTGCTCGACTCGCAGGTCAGCCAGTAGTTCACTGAGTTGCCGCTCAATCTCAGGCTCGCTCAAAGGCTGACCCTCAGCATCTTCTTGCAACTCCAAAACCGCTCTAACGTTTTCAGCAACATTGAGCTTCCTGAAAATGGAGGCCTCTTGCGGGAGATAGCTCAGCCCCAGCCTTGAACGCCGGTGAATGGGCAAATGCTCGATGGACTGACCGTCTATGGATATCTTCCCCGCGTCTGCCCGCACCAAGCCAACAATCATGTAAAAAGAAGTTGTTTTCCCCGCCCCGTTCGGTCCGAGCAAACCGACAACCTCTCCTTTTTTAACAGCAACGGATACGTCTTGCACGACCCGCCGGCTTCCGTAAGACTTTTGCAGATGAGAGGCCTCTAAACTGCTCGTAGAAAGCGGCTGCGTTTGCGGCTGTGGAGGTGCGGATGCTTGCAAACTCAAGGCTTGGACTCCATAGGTTTTTGGGGTGACAGGACAGCACGCACTCTCGACTTAGAACCCGCAGCACCAGATGCCCCGCCGTTGCTGTCGCCTTGCGCGGCAGAGCTCTTTCCATCGATGCTAAATCTGTCAGTCAAATTTTCATAAACAATGCGCTGGCCACTCATCTCATCGCTCACCACACCGCTTTTGTAGCGCCTAAGCTCAGCGTTGCCAATCAAAATGATCTTATCTTGCTTCCCGTCGTATTCAATGCGTTGGGCAAGGCCCTCAACGCTCTCCGTTTGGACATCTCGTTTTTGCCGGTAACTCGCTCTTGAATTAGCAGCAGGCGTTAGCACCCCGTATTGATACCCGTCAGGATCTTGCCTGACCTCAAGACGATCTCCCCGCATATCGATCGAACCCTTAGTGAGATTGACCTTTCCAAGAAAAATACTTAATTGCTTAAGATCGTCGTAATCTAATTTATCCGCCTCAATTTTGAGGGGCTTATCCCGATCGGCTTTTTCAGCGTGTAAGCTGCACACGCCCCACAATAAGGGGCTAAGCAGTAAACAGCGGATAACGAGCGCAAACTTCAAGGCACGAAACTTGCGTTAAAAATAAAGTTCATGCCATGATTGTAGGGCCAGTCAAGGACCATCCACAAGTTTTACCTGCCTTTTCGAACTTCGTTGACCAAATATTCCACAACTTGCAAAGCCCGATCCATCGTGCCAGCCAAAGACCCGTCGGTATAAAAGCGACCAGCCACGCCTAAGGCGGGTACGCCCTGCACCTTGAAAGCCTCCTGCAACTGTGCGGCTCGCTTGGCCTGTGTAGCAACTCCAAAGGAGTTGAATGCATCCATAAACTTGTTCTTATCAATTCCGTGAGCAACAGCCCAATTGGCCAAATTATCGGAAGTGCTTAAATTCAAGCGGTCCACATGGATCGCTTTAAAGACTTGGGCGTGCAAAGAGTCGACTTTATTTAAAGCCTCAAGCACGTAATACATGCGCTGTTGAGCTTCAAAATCATCCCTAAAGCGAACAGGTGCTCGCTTAATCACCAAATCCTTGGGTGCAGACTTTATCCAAGACTCAAACCGAGGCTCAAAGGCATTGCAATGCGGGCAGCTGTACCAAAAAAATTCGATGACCTCGATTTTCCCAGCTCCCACATCAGCAGGAATCCTTTTGTCTAAACTAATGTAGTCCACGCCTTCTTCAAATTTAGCCCCCTGCGCAAACGCAGCCTGGCTGAGCAATCCTGAGGATGCAACAGCAGTAGTAGCGGCAGTTGCAACCGTAAATTCGCGTCTCTTCATACATTATTTCCTATATCTAAATTGACAATTAGTCTTGTGTCCATACTCATTTGGGTAAAACTCAACACGCACTTAGCGCTGAACCCGAACAATGGCCGCCTCTATCTTAATGGTGGCGAGTTTGAGTTGAACCTTTTCAGCCTCTTCTTTGGCGCTTAAGGGGCCAATTCTGACCCGGTAAACCGTCTTACCCCCTTGGTCTCGATCAGAGATACGGGGATCATAACCTTGCATTGTGAGCTTAGCCCGCAAAGACTCAGCCTCCTCGTTAGATCTGAATGCGCCAGCTTGGACGTAGTAAGTGAACGGATCTTGGCCCGGTGATGTAGCAATACTCGCCACTGCAGAGCTCGCGTTTGCTGAAGAATCTGATTTTGAGCGAATCAAATCACCAATTAAATCAACCGTAGATGCGGGCGCCTTATCTGCGGCGGCATCATTTTTATCATCCGCCTTGGGTGAGCTGGCACTAGCGTTCGAACTCGCACTGCTGGGATCTGCTTTGGCGCTTGATTTGTTGTACAAAGGGGCATTGGGGTCCCAGTCTTTGTTCTTTTTTTCCTCCGCCGCATCTTGCTCAGCCGTTCGACTCACAGATTTATTTAGAAAAGGAATGGGCACCTTGGTCACATAAATAACCACCCCCAAGGAGATCAACAAACCGACCAAAAACCCAAGAATGAATCCCAAAAGGGTTCCGCCTCGCTGAGATCTTAAATTTTTATGTTCGGATTGCATTCTTTATATACCCTCAATCTATTGACTTGAACACCAATTCGTCACGAATACTGACCTTCGTCTAGCAGTGACACACGCATCTGCACTTACAAATGCACTTACATCTGGGTTGGTGCACTCACGCCAAGCACTGCCAAGCCGTTTCGAATGACCTGCGCCGTAGCTGCAACGAGAGCTAACCTTGCCTTTTTAACTCTCTCGTCCTCCACCAAAATACGCTCTACATCATAGTAACTATGATATGCGCTTGCCAAATCACGCAAGTAAAAACTAATATCGTGAGGAGCGAAACTCTCTGCCCCAGCGCTCAAAACATCCGGATACCGAGCAAGTTGAGCGGTTAAGGTCTTGGCTGCGATGGAGTCTAAGGGCTCCAAATCTACACGGGTTAACGACGCCGTGATTTCTTCCACCTTGCTTGAACGTTGCTCAGGAGTTAAATCTACCCCTGTCTCATTCAATAACTCTTTGAGCAATACAGAGCAGATTCTTGCGTGCGCATACTGGACATAGAAGACTGGATTGTCGTTATTTTGCGCAAGCGCCAAATCGACATCAAAAACGTATTCAGTATCGGGTTTTCTGCTGAGCAAGAAAAACCGTACCGCATCTTTAGATGTCCACTCAATCAAGTCCCTCAAAGTCACATAGCTTCCGGCGCGCTTAGAGATTTTTACCTCCGCACCACCCCGCATCACCCTAACCATGGTGTGCAAAACATAGTCTGGATAGGTCTCAGGAATTTGAAGTCCTTGCAGCTTAGATACAGCCTGCAAGCCCGCCCTGACCCGAGCTATGGTTCCGTGGTGATCGCTCCCTTGAATATTAATGACTTTATGAAATCCGCGCTCCCACTTGCCCAAGTGATAGGCGACATCGGGCACAAAGTAAGTGAAGGTAGAGTCAGACTTGCGCATCACGCGGTCTTTATCGTCCTTAAATGCGGTTGAGCGAAGCCATAAAGCGCCGTCTGCTTCGTAGGTATTGCCAGATTCGGTCATGGCCTGAACCGCCGCCGCAACACGTCCACTGGTATACAAACTTGACTCTAAATAATACTCATCAAAGTTGACTTGAAAGGCTTTTAAATCCAAGTCTTGTTCGCGCCTGAGATAAGCAACCGCGAACTCTCGAATGCTCTCCAAGTCATCGATATCTCCACTTGCCGTATAGGTCCGGTCATCCGAGGAGACGGTCTTTTTAGCTAGAAAATCGTCCGCAATGTCTTGAATGTAGTCGCCGTTATAGACGGCCGCATTCTCCCCCGACGGCCAATTCGCATCGCCAGGCTTCATGCCTTTTGCTCGCATCTGAGTGCTAAGCGCTAAGGTGTTGATTTGCACGCCCGCGTCGTTGTAGTAAAACTCGCGGTGCACGCTCCAACCCTGAGTTTCAAACAAATTGCAGATCGCGTCCCCAAGCGCCGCTTGGCGCCCGTGCCCCACATGCAAGGGGCCTGTTGGGTTGGCAGAAACGAACTCGACCAGTACCTTTTGCCCGGTAAGGGGCTTAGTTCCATACTCACCCCTCTCGCCCAGAACTTCCTTAACCACCTGGAGGCGAGCGGCCAATTTCAAATGAAGATTGAGAAATCCAGGTCCTGCAATATCCATCCCCTCAACCCACCGCTCAAACGCAGGCTCCTTGGCCAACAGCTCTTTTAAAGCAGTTGCAAGCTCGCGCGGGTTTTTCTTCAATGCCTTTGCCAAAGGCATTGCCGCAGTGATAGCCAAATCGCCGTGGGAGGGCACTTTGGGGGTTTCAAATACTGCCTTATCTCCAGCGCCGGGAACTAAGGATTCAATAGACCGCGCTAGGGCCAGCTGGAGTTCTTGTTTAACAATTTGCATTCCTAGATTTTAATGCCCACGGCGACACCTCATCCGCTTTAATTAAGGATCATTGACATTAATCTTGGACCGCTGTAGGGCAATAATGAACTAGACACTGTCAAAATTTGACAAGAATTTGTATTTGTTAGCTAATTTTTAACAAACTTCTGGCATCATCATCGTATGCAAAGTTTGGCTCCACGATCTAACGCTTCTCCATCCCTGTCCCTGGTGATCCCCGCTTTTAACGAGGCGCATCACTTGTCCACATTAGTTGGACAAATTATGGCAACACTTGGGCACGAGATCGCTCACCTAGAAATCATCATCATCAACGACGGAAGCACCGATCACACCCCTGCTGTGCTGCAAAATCTTTGCGTCAACGATCCACGCATCGTTGCCCTGCACTTATCTCGTAATTTTGGCAAAGAGTCGGCACTCAGCGCAGGCCTAGAGGCGGCTCGCGGCGAGGTGGTGGTGCTGATGGACGCAGATGGTCAACATCCTGTTCCGCTCATTTTGACGATGATCGAGCATTGGCGCCAAGGGTATGAGGTCGTCTACGCGGTTCGGCGCACCCGCGCTGATCAGTCACAGTTGCAAATCAAACTGACCGGCTTTTTTTATACGCTTATTAATTGGGGTAACAGAGTCAAAATACCCCCTGATGCGGGTGACTTTAGGTTGATGAGTCGCCCCGTTGTTGACTCCCTCAACGCGCTACCCGAGCGCAATCGCTTTATGAAGGGACTCTATGCATGGGTGGGGTACCCCAGTATTGCACTCGATTACAGTCCCCTTAACCGAGCCCAAGGCACTAGCAAATTTGGTTTTAGAGGCTCATTAGCTCTTGCTGTTACAGGCATCGTTGCATTTTCTGTGGCACCGCTCAGACTACTGAGTTTGGTTGGATTTTTCCTCTCCATAGCCGCACTTTGTTACGGTTCTTGGGTCGTGGCTGATTACTTCATGTACGGAATTGATGTGCCCGGCTACGCAACGATCGTTGTAGGGCTCATGTTCTTCAGCGGCATCCAAATGCTATCGATTGGGGTGCTTGCGGAGTATGTGGGAAGAATTTACGAAGAAGTCAAACAGCGACCCCAATACCTTGTCGCTAAACGCACCGGACAAGGACTCAGCCACGAGCCCGAGACAGCGCCTTGAACGCAACAAGAGCTCTGACTTTATTTGCGTGCGCACCTATGGAGCTTGAATCGGTATTGAATGTGAAGTTACCACACTTTATCAAAATACATTAAGCCTATGCGCTCTGGAATTTGGTTTATTTTGGTGGGCGCAAGCGCCGCATCAACACATTTAAGCATCTACTTCGTTGCGACGCACGGATTGGATCTCATGAATGAATGGGCCAACGCCTGCGGGTTTGTAGTCGCCTTCTTTGTGAGCTTTACTGGCCACCGATTCCTCAGCTTCCAAGACAGCGGAACTTCGCTTCACCAAAGTTTGTTCAGGTTTCTCATCACCGCTTTGGCGGGGTTTTTAACGAATGAATTGATTTTCATTTTGTTGTTTAGAGTACTCGGGCTCAGCGACTGGTTCGCTTTATTCACTGCGATCGTGGGCGCTGCAGTTTTGACCTTTTTGTTAAGCAAGTGTTGGGCGTTCAAAAAGAAACCCAGTCCCGAATATTGAACCCCAAACACTGGAAATTCAATTAACCCATTTATTTCAAACAAGTACCCTCTAAACTTGTAGGACTCAGGTGAGTCGTCTGCGTGCGGTAAACATTCCACGCACTCCCAACACTTACCAACAGGTACCCCGAGCTCTTTAATTGCTCTGTGCCGCTCCAGTTTTTGGGCGCCAAGAGCCAACGCTCAGCTTGCCCAGCCTCCATCGCAAGCGTATTCAATGGCTTTAAGAAATCCCCCTTTGAAGGCTCGAAATTAGCGCCCTCAAAAAGCTCTCTTCTCCAGTTATCGCCCGCGTGCGTGCGTTCAAAGTCCCAGTCCTGAAGCACCCAAAGGGGACGATCGAGTGCGAGTAAAAAGGGAAGATCATAGGGGTACTCGCCAACCACCATGATTTGCGCCTTCGATAAATCTTGGCACCCAAGCACCTTAGCAATGTCAACAGTGAAATGACGCTGAGTCCACTTGGCGGCCTGGTCATTGATCAAGACCATCAATAGCACACTGGTCGCAACTACTATTTGCCAAATATATTTTTCAAAGCGAGCGCCCCTCATCAGCCGTTCCCAACCTAATGCACAAAGCACAGACATGGGAGGTGTTACCGGGAGGACATAACCAATGATTTTGGAGTTGGGAATGCTGAAAAATGCAACAATTGCCCACACCCATACGACACACAATCCAACCAACAGCTGCGCATTAGTGCGCTTTGCCTGAACCGCAGGCACGAACTGATGTATCAAGTGTTTAAATTTACCGGCAGCGCTCTCTCGCTCATTGCTGATCCAATAATCATAAACGACTCTTAATTGATAGGCCCAAAACCACACCATCCAAAGCCCCAAAAGTAAAGAGATTGCAGCCGCATAAAACCAAACTGGTTGAGCATTGTTAAATTGTGTTCCCGTAAACCTCGCAAACTGATGAACGCCGAACATATAGTCCAGCATCCCCGGATAAGCGCGCTCCGTGAGTATGAACCAAGGCAAGGTGATGCATATAAAAATCAAAGATCCTGAAATCCAGGGTACAACTTTTAGGGCGCTCCAACGTCCACTCCAACACAGCCAAAGAAAAAGTACCCAAGCAGGCAAAACCAGGCCAATCAATCCCTTGCTAAGGACGCCCAGCGCGAGCGCTACAAATCCAAACCAAGCCGTACGCCGCAAACCACTACCTTTATGGTTGACGTTCACATTGACGCCGTCCTTCCCTGGTGCGCTCGCGTGCATCGCAAAACTCCCAAACGCACCAATAGCGATGGAGATCCAGCACGCCACCATCATGTCGTGATTGATGTATTGACCCCCCATCAAAAAAGCAGCGCTGGTGCCAAAGATAATGACACTGCGCCGAGCCATGGTAGGACCCATCATCCTTTGAACCCAAGGCCCCATAAGGGCCAAAATCAAAACTGCGTGAAACGCAGGAATGAGTCTCAACGCCCAAGCACTGGCACCTACGCCTTGAGAAACCATGGCCTCTAGCCAATAAAGCAGTGGAGGCTTGTGAAAAAAGGGCAATCCATTGAGTCGCGGAGCAAGCCAATCCCCAGAAACTCCCATCCAACGGCCAATCTCCGCGTACCGTCCCTCATCTGGTAGCGCTAAAGGTCTAAACGCTGCAAGTACCAGTAACAATAGCGCGGTGAGCACGCTTGGCCACATATAAGAGCGAACACTCCCTCGTTCCAAAACCTCAGTTTCGCGCACTGAATTTGGTTCGATCGCTTTTTGAGATGCTGTCATTTATTTTTCCGAATGCATTCGGATCCTCTAACAAGACGCAGCGATGCCGCTGATAAATCATTACGAAACGCCTCGGAGCTTAAATAATCAAACTCCACACTGCGCGCCCATCCTATAGCATCGCCCACTTGTGCCTGAACTCCAGGATGACACATGATCGTAGGTGGTAAGTTATGAGCGCTTAAATCCTGGTCTCTCGCCTGCATTTGCTGAACCCAATGAAGCCATTCATTAAATGCCACTCGGTACTGTTCCTGGTTTAAATTAAATCGGTAAACACCCAGAAGGAGGGGGCTCAAATTAAAACCCTCCGCAACGAGCATCTCTTTAAGTCTTTGAGCGCCCGTTAGAGATATCACATTCGACTTAAAGTGCGCAGGGCGAACCTGCGAGACACGAACCCAAGGCCGCTCGTTTAAACTCGAGTAACGAGCGCACAGCACCCGAAGCAAACAACTGCGGATACCTGGAAACTGATGGATATGCTGATGACCATCAATGTGCTCGGGCGGTCCGCCCCATATAGATTCAAACTTATCGAGCTGAGACTCTATGACCGAGTCCAATTGGGTGGAGTGATAGCCGTGTCCAAAGGATCTGAGCATTACACGCCCAAGCGAGGCTCCATAACCCGCGGTCCGCGCAAATTCACTGGTCAAGTCCAGGTGTAACCCAACGTCAACCAAGCCTCTTTGCTCCTTTAACTTTAGAGCGTGAGTGGGCCACAAAGGAGATAAAGACAAAACGCTGGTTGCGCTGATTCGACCAGCACGCGCAAGCTGAACAACAGCATCAGAGACAGAATCATTCAAAGCAAAGTCATCTGCACAAATAATAAGCGATTTTTCTAAATTAAAAAAATTCAAACCTGCTCCGTTCCGAGACGTATATTTAGGAGTACCATTTAGGATTGTTTCACAGTATTGGTGCATTCTCGCGTATTCAGTTGCACTTTATGATCCAAACAAATTTTGCGAAAATGCCCAACGCATAACTCAAATGGGTTGTGCGGTACACATCAGTCTGATCACTAGACTAGAAGAGCCTCTTTTTTTAACCCTTTTTTATTGCCTCGCACTCATATGAACGACCGCATCAAAACTCACAATCTAAACGTCGCAAGCTCCTTGTATCACTTCGTCAACTCAGAAGTTCTACCCGAACTGCACATTAAGAGTGAAGACTTTTGGTCTGGATTTTCATCTATTGTTAAAGATCTGGCTCCCGTCAATATCCAACTTCTAAAGGAGCGTGACCGCCTGCAACATGATTTGGATGCTTGGCACGCGGCACACCCTGGACCTATCACCGATATGCAGTCCTATCAATCTCATTTAAAAGAGATTGGTTACTTGGTTCCCACACCTGAGCGGGTGCAGGTCAAAACCAAAAACGTCGACGATGAGCTTGCCCATCAAGCAGGCCCACAACTGGTCGTACCCATTTTGAATGCACGCTACGCATTGAACGCGGCCAACGCCAGGTGGGGTTCTTTGTACGACGCGCTCTACGGCACGGACGTGATCGCCGAAGCAGACGGCTGTGAAAAGGGCTCGCATTACAACCCCAAACGGGGCGCCAAAGTGATCGAATACGTCCGTCACGTTCTAGACAGAACCATACCTCTTGTTCACGGATCTCATCTTGACTCCTGTGCATACAGCATCAAAGACGGTCAACTCCGTGTGACTTTGCAAGACGGTACGACTTCTAAGCTAAGAGTCAAAAACCAGTTGCTGGGCTACAGGGGCGAGCTAAGTGCTCCGAGCTCATTGTTATTTGAGCACCACGGACTTCACCTTGATTTGATTATTGATCACACCAGTCTCATTGGATCCAAAGACCCTGCTGGCGTGAGCGATTTGGTTGTTGAAGCGGCTCTCTCTACCATCTTAGATCTTGAGGACTCGATCGCCGCGGTTGACGCAGACGACAAAGTACTGGCTTACAGAAATTGGCTTGGCATCTTAAAGGGCACGCTCAGTGAGGAAGTAACCAAAGGCGGTAAGACTTTCACACGCGGCTTAAACCCGGACCGTGTTTACAAATCAGTCTCCAATAAGGGCGAGTTGAAACTACACGGACGCTCTCTTTTGTTCCTGCGCAATGTGGGTCACTTGATGACCAATCCAGCCATCCTGTACACAGACGCACACGGAGTTGAGCTAGAAATTCCGGAGGGTATCTTAGACGCCGTGATCACAACCACGATTGCCCTATATGACTTAAGAGGGTTGACTGCCAACGGCATCAAAAACTCTCGTCGTGGATCCGTCTATATTGTTAAACCCAAAATGCACGGCCCCTTTGAAGTTGCGTTTGCAGCGGAGCTTTTCTCCAGAGTCGAGCGGCTTCTTGGGCTTTCACAGCACACTGTCAAGCTTGGCATCATGGACGAAGAGCGCAGGACCAGTGTTAATTTGAAAGCCTGTATTTCAAATGCTCTAGACCGTGTAGCCTTTATCAACACAGGCTTCTTGGACCGTACCGGTGACGAGATGCATACCGCCATGCGCGCAGGCCCCGTGATTCGCAAAGGCGATATGAAATCAAGCGCATGGATTAAAGCGTACGAACGAAACAATGTTTTAGTAGGACTATCCTGTGGCTTAAGGGGCAAAGCTCAAATTGGCAAAGGCATGTGGGCAATGCCTGATTTGATGGCTGACATGATGAAGCAAAAGATCGTGCATCCACTCGCAGGCGCAAATACGGCTTGGGTCCCAAGTCCAACGGCAGCCACCTTGCACGCGCTGCACTACCACCAAGTTTTAGTCAGTCAAGTTCAAAAGGATTTAGAGAAAATTGATGAAAGCCGCGAACACGCGGGCATTTTGAATGATCTTTTGACCGTTCCCGTAACGGCAACTCCCAACTGGAGTGACACAGAGAAACAGCAAGAAGTTGATAACAACGTTCAAGGCATTCTGGGCTATGTGGTGCGCTGGGTTGACCAGGGCATAGGATGCTCCAAGGTTCCCGACATTCACAACGTCGGACTCATGGAGGACAGAGCAACGCTTCGCATCAGCTCTCAACACATCGCCAACTGGCTTCATCACGGCGTTGTAACGCAGGCCATGGTTCGCGAGAGTTTTGAGAGAATGGCAAAGGTCGTTGATGAGCAAAATGCAGGTGACCCGCTTTACCATCCCATGAGCGGCGCGGCAAGCTCCTCCTTCGCTTACCGCGCCGCGCTGGACTTGGTGTTCAAAGGCGAGGAGCAGCCCAGCGGTTACACTGAGCCGTTGCTGCATGCTTGGCGTCTAAACGTCAAAGCCTCATCATGAACGAGTCTCTTGAAAGACTAAAACGCAAACTCCAGTTCTACACCATTGCACTGGTTGTAGGGCTTGTGCTGCTTTGCGTTGCTTACCTTGAGTTCATCTATCACTACGCCTACTCCAGCGGGGAGAGCGTGGGGTACGTGCAAAAACTCTCACTCAAGGGTTGGGTCTGCAAAACTTGGGAGGGCGAGCAATTAAAATCCATTGCTGGCCAACCCTCCGTTCCTGAAAAGTTTTTATTCACGGTGCGGGACGATGCGGTCGTTGACAAAATTAACGCAACACTTGGTGAACGCATCATCTTGGTGTACGCCCAGCACCCTGGCCTACCCAGTTGTTTTGGCGATACCGATCACTATATTGTTGACGCTAAGCCTGTGCCCAAAGACTAAGGTTTAAATGCACTGGGGAGGGCTTGTCAATCCCTGTTCGAGGACGGGCAACACTTCACAAACGCTTCAATAGCGCGTCCACAAAAGCTTTGGCAACATCGAAGCCTTTTTGCTGTGTAATTTCTTGAAAGCAAGTTGGGCTTGTGACGTTGATCTCCGTCAAGTAGTCCCCGATCACATCCAGCCCAACTAAAAAAAGACCGCGTGCGCTCAACACAGGTCCCAAGTACTCGGCGATCTCCCGCTCACCTCGGGTCAACTCACGTGCAACACCGAGTCCACCCACAGCCAAGTTGCCGCGGACCTCGCCTCCCTGAGGAATTCTGGCGAGTGCGTAGGGCACTGCGACCCCGTCGATTAAGAGCACACGTTTATCGCCCTGCTCGATAGCGGGTAAGAACGCTTGAACCATCACAGTTTGGGTCCCGTTGGCCGTCAATGACTCAATAACAGAGCCCAAGTTCAATCCATCTGCTTTTACTCTAAAGATACCGGTTCCGCCCATTCCGTCAAGCGGTTTCAAAATAATATCTTTATGTTGGGCGTGAAACTCTTTAATCTTAAAAGCCTCACGCGTCACAAGAGTAGGCGGAGTGAGCTCAGGGAACTCAAGTATTGAGAGCTTCTCGGGATGGTTTCGCACAGCGGCTGGGTCGTTAAATACCTTCGTGCCCTGCCTTTGCGCCACCTCGAGCAAATGGGTCAAATAAAAATATTCTGAATTAAAGGGTGGATCTTGCCTGAGCACAACTGCATCCATCTGCGTCAAAGCGTGCACGCTTGGCTCTAGGGCCTTGTACCACTCTGGGTGCTCACCTGCATTGCTTGCATCACAAGCGAGCATCTGAACGCGGCGCATACTTGCACTCACGCTTGCAGAGGTGAGGCTAAAGATATCGCGCGGTTCACAGGACCAAACCGCAACGCCCCTCGCATCTAACTCTTTCATCATCACATACGTAGAGTCTTTGTAAATCTTGAACGTATCGAGTGGATCTGAGACGAATAGAATATTTTTCATAGAACACTTATTAAATCAACACGGCTCTCAAACTTTTCTCAAGCCAAGTCTTCAAAAAGACTCCGTATGGCTTAGTCATAGATCTCTGCGTTGGGGTCGGTTGCCTCCAATTCGTAACTCGCGGCCAACATCGCCAAGCGACCAATGACCCCGTACATGTAAAAACGGTTTGGAACACTCGCTCCAGGCTTCACACCGGGTTGGGGGAGTTGGGCACTTTGCTCAAATGCTAGGGGCACAAAGCTAGCACCTGGGGCATTCAAATTCTCATCCACGCCTCGCTCAGCGTGAACGCGGTAAAAGCCACCCACCACGTAGCGGTCCATCATGTAAACAACGGGCTCAGCGACCGCATCATTGATTCTCTCGTGGGTGAGCACGCCCTCTTGAATAATGACTTGATTGACCTCCTGTCCGTCTTTGATCACACTCATTTTGTTTCTTGTTTTACGGTTCAACACCTCCAAATCCTTCACATCACGAACCGTCATGATGCCCATTCCGTAGGTGCCGTTATCTGCTTTCACAACAACAAAAGGCTTTTCTGTAATACCGTATTCTTTGTATTTTTTCTTTATTTTGGTGAGCAAGGTATCCACGTTACTGGTCAAACAATCCATACCCGTACCCTCTGCAAAATTGACCTCTCCGCAGGATGCAAACATGGGGTTGATGAGCCAAGGATCAATGCCTAAGAGTTTGCCAAAGCGTTTGCTGACCTCCTCATAGCTTTGAAAATGCAGGCTCTTACGGCGCACACTCCACCCCGCATGCAGGGGGGGCAACAAGTACTGCTCAGGCAGATCCTCCAAAATACCGGGAATACCTGCACTCAAATCGTTGTTGAGCAAAATCGTACAGGGATCAAAGTTCTCCAAACCCAAACGCCTTTTGGTACGAATCACTGGCTCTAAAGTCACCGAGTCACCGTTGGGTAAATTGATGACCGTGACCTCCTTGATCTCAGGATTGATCGACCCAACGCGCACATTCAAGCCAGCCATGTGAAAAATTCGCTGCAACTGGGCTACATTGCTCAAATAAAAGGTATTGCGCGTATGGTTCTCAGGAATGAGTAACAAATTGCGGGCCTCTGGGCATATCTTCTCAATCGCAGCCATCGCCGCTTGCACAGCAAGGGGGAGCATCTCAGGGGTTAAATTGTTCCAACCTCCTGGATACAAATTCGTATCCACAGGGGCTAGCTTAAAGCCCGCGTTACGAATGTCGACCGAAGTGTAAAAGGGCGGAGTGTGCTCCATCCACTCCAAACGAAACCACCGCTCTATGGCGGGCATTGAATCAATGACGCGTTGTTCGAGTTCGTTGATGGGCCCAGTGAGAGCCGTAATGAGATGGGGTACCATTTTTACTTTCTTTGTTGAAGGGGCTCAAAACAGGTTGATGCCCACATTACCGTTTTAATTTTCGATTAAGATCGAATCTCACCGTGCCCAAGCACCACATACTTAAGAGAGGTTAACCCCTCTAAGCCTACGGGTCCACGCGCATGAAATTTATCGGTCGATATACCAATCTCCGCGCCCAAGCCGTACTCAAACCCGTCCGCAAAGCGGGTACTCGTGTTCACCATCACACTGGCCGAATCCACCTCGCGCAAGAACTGTTCGGCGTTGGAATACGTCTCTGTCAAGATGGCATCTGTGTGATGAGAGGAGTATTTGTTGATGTGGGCAATCGCCTCATCCAATCCAGCCACTACTTTCACACTAATAATGGGCGCCAAGTACTCCTCGTACCAGTCTTGCTCGGTTGCCAATTTCGCGTTCACCCCGGCCAAGCCAGTTATAGAGGCGATGATCTCGAGCGTCTGTGCGCAGCCCCTGATTTCTACGCCCTTGCGCGTATAAATCTCTATGAGTTGGGGTAGAAACTTCGCAGCCACATCCTTTGCGACCAAAAGACTCTCCATCGCGTTACATGGACTGTATTTCTGAGTCTTTGCGTTGTCACAAATTCGCAGTGCCGACTCTACATCACAAGTCGAATCCACATATGTGTGACAGTTACCGTCCAAGTGCTTGATCACGGGTACCTTCGCCTCAGCACTGATACGCTCAATCAACCCTTTACCGCCTCTTGGGATGATCACATCCACAAATTCGGGCATTGCAATCAAATGGCCCACAGCCTCGCGGTCTACACTCGCAATAAGCTGCACACCGTCCTCGGGTAGTGACGCCTCAACAAGGGCCTCTCTAACCAACGACGCAAGGGCTAAGTTTGAGTGGATCGCCTCTGATCCACCTCTCAAAATACAAGCATTACCGCTTTTGATAGAAAGTGTTGCAGCCTCGATCGTGACGTTGGGCCTACTCTCATAGATCATTCCAAACACACCAATAGGTACCCTCATCTGACCAACCCTGATACCACTGGGCTGCTCCTTTAGCCCACTGATCTCCCCTATGATCTCGGGCATGCTCGCGAGTTGCTCACACCCGAGCGCGCAGGTCTCGATGATTTTCTCCGTCAAGCGTAGCCGGTCCAACAATACGGCCGAGATCTGCGCAGCCTGAGCTTGCGAGCAATCCTCTTGGTTGGCATCGATGAGAGCAGTCGCATTGGACCTGAGCTTGCTAGCTAGGGCAAGAAGTGCGCGGTTTTTTTGTGCCGCACCCGCCTTGGCCATCAAAGCACTAGCCCGGCGCGCATTGGCGCCGTGCAGTTGCATTTGGAGAGCGAGGGAATTAGCGTTCATGGTTGTATTTTCTCATCATCTCGCAGCTTTTGCATCGGGAACACTCCAAAAGAGCAAGCCATATTCGAGAACGCTTGGGTTTTAAGGGCTTTGCGCTGCAGGGCAGCAAAGAGCGGCGGTCAAAAACCTTGGTTTGCTTACCGAGGAGCGCAGACGCTTCCGAGCCTTTGGGCTAGGCGATGCAACGCTTGCCAGGGATCCTGGGGCCATTGGGGAGATTTCAAGCCCTTGACCACGCCGTCCACGACGTGCGCATCCTTTAACAATTGATCCAGTTGGTTCAACCGAATACTGGGGAGCACCCTTTCATAGAGTCTTTCTCGGTCACCCCAAATTCGTTGCTCTTTTAAAACCACAGACAAAGACCGCCCCGTTTGCATGGCATCTTTGACGCGTCTGAGACTTCTAATTTCCTCAGCCAAGGTGTGGTGCGTGAGCACGGCAGCGACTCCCTCGGCTTCTAAACCGTCCAACATTTTTTGCACCCTAAGGGGCTGCCCCTGAAGAACGGCCTGCGATAACTTGAACACATCGTAGCGAGCTACGTCCAACACCGCCGTCTCAATTTGCACAAGCGTTAACTCTCCCGCGGGATAGAGGAGTCCCAGTTTTTGAATCTCTTGGTGAGCTGCAAGTAAATTCCCCTCCACACGGTCTGCAAAGAACTTTAGCGCGCGTTGACCCACCTCCCCAGCCTCAACGCGCTGGCCCTGCTGCGCCAACCTCTCAGCAATCCACTGACCCAACTCATGACGAGAGACGGACTCAATCGGCACGCTCGCGCCACTCGCTTCTAGCGCCGTAAACCAACCCGAATTTTTCATGACCTTATCTGCACGGGGCAAATAAACCAGCGTCAGCACAGCGTCTGAGTCAGCCGCAGCTTCAGCCATCTTTTGCAAAGCTACTGACCCCTCTTTACCAGGCTTGCCGCTGGCAATGCGGATCTCAATGATTTGTTTGTCAGCAAAAAGACTTTGAGAGCCTGAGCTTGCAAGCACCTCGCTCCAATCAAAGTGTGCTCCAAACACAGAGAAAACATGCCTATCCGTATACCCTTGTTCTAGCGCTTTGCGCCTGACCAAATCACTGGCCTCTTGCACAAGCAACACGTCGTCCCCGTGGAACACGTACAAGGGTCGCAAACCCTTTTGTAGGTGTTCTTTTAGTTTGTTTTGAGGGACAAGCACAGGATAAGTCTAATGAATGATCACCGAATGGGCTGCTCTGCGGCCCATTTCTTACCCGCCGTAGCAACGCGTCGCATCATCTGCTCAGCAATATCGGTTTGCATGTTTCGGTACAACAACTGCTCCTCAGCCTCTTTGGAGAGAACAATGGTCTCGTTAAAGCTGATATCTCTAAAGAGTGCGATCTCTGTCTCAGGTATAAGCTCGGTGCCGTCTTGAGTGCGCAGTTTAAAAGCAATCATCAAGCGCAGTTGATAAGCATTAACAGTCCCCGCGGCAGTTCGCCCTAAGATAATTTTGTCCTTTTGTTCATGTAAAACCTCTAAGATGACCTGCGCTTGGTCCATCCTCCTGGGGTCCGTGATCAAGTCCACATTTCCAGGCGCCATAATCGTTTTGCGCAACGCTTGACCAAAAGGAGTTTGATCCGTGAAGTTGCCGTAAATGGACTTAAAGGGCGTTTCAACCGGTTGCTTCAATGCAAAACCGCAACCTCCAACACCCAGCGTTACCACTAGGACAAAGAAGAGGTGAGCTATTAATTTGAAGAATGGGTTCATAAAGAGCTTAAACCACCAGGTTCACCAATCGACCAGGAACCACGATCACTTTCTTAGGCGCTGCTCCCTTGGACTGATTTTGAAATGCTTCACTCGCAATCGCCATTTGCTCAATTTCTTCCTTGCTCGCTTTGGCAGATACTTTAAGCGATCCTCTGAGTTTCCCGTTGACTTGAAGCATCATCTCAATTTCACTGCGCTCTAGCGCACTTGGATCAACACGGGGCCACGGCGCATCGAGCAAGTCGCCCCAAACCTTGGCAAATCCAAGCGTATCCCAAAGGCTAAAACCAATGTGTGGACAAATAGGATACAAAATTCGGAGCAACAAAGAAAAGCACTCGAAAAGCGCTGCATCATCTCCAGACTCAACACCCAACTTTGCTGTCTCAAGCGTGTTGAGCATCTTCATCGCGGCAGACACCACTGTGTTGTACTGCATCCGCTCATAATCAAAGACTGCTTGCTTGAGGACGGTATGAATTTCATATCTTAAAGCTGAGGCTTCGCTACTGAACGCACCAGTAAAAGCCTGCGTGGCATGCTGAGCGGAGTAGGTTTGCAGACGTTTTTCGTGTTGTGCTGCAAAACTCCAAACTCTGCGAAGAAACCTAAAGCTTCCCTCAACCGCATCATCATTCCACTCTAGCGTCGCCTCAGGAGGCGCTGTAAACATGGTGTACAACCGAGCGGTGTCAGCCCCAAATTTCTCGATGAGGTCTTGGGGATCTACGCCGTTGTTTTTGGACTTGCTCATTGTCCCCACGCCCTCGTACTCAATCCGAGTACCTGCTGGTAATCCGTCCTTGGGCTCCTTCAATACCGCGTGCGTCACGCGTCCGTCTGCATCGCTTACATTTTCAACTTCATGCGGCCAAAAGTACTCAACACCGCCTTTGTCCGTTGTCCTAGAGTAGATATGGTTGAGCACCATTCCTTGGGTTAAGAGTTTGCTAAAAGGCTCGTCCACCTTGATGCAACCCAAGTCGCGCATCACTTTGGTCCAAAACCTTGCATACAACAAATGCAAAATAGCATGCTCGATACCGCCAATATACTGATCCATCGGCATCCAATAAGACGCACCTTGGTCAACCATCTTTTGCGTATCACTTGGATCGCAGTAGCGCATGTAATACCAAGACGAGTCAACAAAAGTGTCCATCGTATCGGTTTCACGTTTTGCGGGTTTTGCGCAAACTGGACAAGATACATTCAAAAATGATGCACACTTGTTTAATGGATTTCCGCTTCCATCGGGAACCAAGTCTTGGGGCAAGACAACCGGCAAATCTTTTTCAGGTACGGGCACAGCTCCACACGTATCGCAGTGAATAATTGGAATGGGTGTACCCCAGTAGCGCTGACGACTTATTCCCCAATCCCGCAAACGCCATGTTGTCTTCCTCTCGCCCAACCCTTTTTGCTCAAGATCCTGGGCTACTGCGTCCACACACTCTTTGAAGCGCAAGCCGTTATATGGACCTGAGTTGACTGCGACTCCGGTGCCCTTTTCCGCGTACCAATCTTGCCAGCGTGTTGCGTCAAATGCTCTGTATGCAACAGCACCCCCCTCAGCTGTTCCGTCTTGAAGACCCACCACATCTAGGATAGGCAATTTGTATTTGATCGCAAACGCAAAGTCGCGCTCATCGTGGGCCGGTACGCCCATGACCGCGCCGTCGCCGTAACTCATCAACACATAATTTCCCACCCACAAAGGCACTTTAGCCTGTGTCAAAGGATGGGTCACAAAAAGCCCTGTGTTGTAACCCTCTTTTTCCTTGACCGCCAACTCCGCCTCAGTCGTGCCGCCCAACTTGCACTGCGCTATAAACTCCGCAAGCCTTGGGTCGCTTTTAGCGGCAAACTCAGCCACCGGGTGCTCAGGGGCGAGCGCCACAAACGTAACACCCATCACCGTATCTGCGCGCGTCGTAAACACATACAACCGCGCATTCGTGAGGACCTGGGCGTGCTCGTCTTTGATATCGTGGGTAAATGCGAACCTCACACCCTCAGACTTTCCAATCCAGTTCTCTTGCATGAGCCTGACTTTTTCAGGCCATCCACTCAAGTGATTTTGAACCTGGTCCAAGAGTTCGGGTGCGTAATCACTGATTTTTAAATAATATCCCGGTATCTCCCTTTTCTCAACGACAGCACCCGTGCGCCAGCCCTTTCCGTCAATCACCTGCTCGTTCGCCAAAACTGTCTGGTCCACAGGATCCCAGTTCACTGTCTGTGTTTTTCGGTAGGCAATTCCCTTGTCTAGCATCTTGAGAAACAGCCACTGATTCCACTTGTAATAGGTCGGATCGCAAGTCGCAATCTCTCTGGACCAGTCAATCGCCAGGCCCATTGCCTTCATCTGCTTTTTCATATAAGCGATGTTTTCATAGGTCCATTTAGCAGGTGGAACTTTATTTTTAAGCGCTGCATTTTCTGCAGGCAATCCAAACGCATCCCACCCCATTGGCATTAAGACGTTATAGCCATTCATTCTGAGATGGCGCGTGAGCATATCGTTGATTGTGTAATTGCGAACATGCCCCATGTGGAGTTTGCCGCTAGGATAGGGCAGCATAGAGCATGCGTAATATTTTTTCTTGGACGCGTCCTCTGTTACGCGGTAAACGTCCCCCTTAGCCCAAACGCTTTGCACAGCCATCTCAATTTCTGATGGATTGTATTTTTCTTGCATAAATAATTAGAAAATAAATCAGTAAAACAAATAATCAGTCACGATCCAAAAATGCTGACAACCGATGCATGAGAAAGGGCGGTGACGTTGAGGGCCTTTAAGCCAACGGAGGGAGAGCTGTGCAGGCAGAGGTTCAATGGGTGATGAGTAGGATAGTTCAATGAATCAATGGTTTAAATCTAGAACATCAAACATATCAAACAATCCCGTCTTCTTGAGCGCTAAAAAGCGAGTCGCCTTCATACTCCCCTGCGCGTAGTTTGAACGACTAGAGGAGCGATGTGTGATCTCAATACGCTCACCCTCACCCGCAAACATTGCCGTATGGTCGCCCACAATATCCCCGGCCCTGACAGTCGCAAATCCAATGCTCCCGGCCCTGCGTGGCCCCGTGTGTCCCTCTCTTACGAATACAGCGTTTGCATCAAAATCAATGTTTTGAGCCTTGGCGATGACCTCTCCCATTTTCAAAGCTGTACCCGACGGTGCGTCCACTTTATGTTTGTGATGGGCCTCTATGATCTCAATATCGTAGTCCGCTGATAGCGCTTTCGCAGCGATCTCCAAAAGCTTCATCGTGACGTTCACGCCTACGCTCATATTGGGCGCCATCACAATGGCAATGTGCTTTGAAGCCTCTTGTATCTCTGCCTTTTGTTCAGACGTAAATCCAGTGGTTCCAATGACCAATTTGACACCCAACTCTCGGCACACCTTCAAGTGACTCATCGTACCCTCAGGCCTGGTGAAGTCAATCAATACATCTGCATTTTGCAAAGACGCATGGACATCGGACAGGACGCTCACACCGCTGGCCTTGCCCAAAAATCCCGTTGCATCATTGCCAATCATTGGGCTTGAGGGTATGTCTATGGCACCAACCAAGCGCAGATCGCTGGACTGCAGCACAATCTCAATTAACATGCGTCCCATCCGACCGCTTGCGCCGGCTATGGCTACGGCAATTTGTTTTGAATCATTCATCTTTGTCATCTCTTAACTTTTACCGCCTAGGCGCCTCAAGGGGAGGGTAATTCATAGAAGCGGGCGCATTATCAACTTCGCTGGGCTGTGAGGCTTGAGGCTTGACTTTATACGCACTCAACTCTTTCTCGGTTGCCTCCATTCGGGGTAGCTTTGAGGTGTTTATTTTTTGAGTGTCAATGCGCGCCGCAAACTCCGACTCACTTGGTAACTCATCCGCCTCTACTCGGTCAAATTGATCGACTTTAAAAAAAACTGAAAGCTTTCTTTGTTGTGGAGGCGTACCCGTGCGACGAATCGTAAACGCATAGTCCCACCTATCCGCGTGAAAGGGACTCGTTATCAGCGGCGTTCCCAAAATCTCACGAATCTGGTTTCGTGTCATGCCGGGCCTTAAAGCCTGCACTTGTTCACTAGACACAAAGTTGCCTTGAACCACCTCGACGTGATACGGCGTTATGCAAGCGCACAAACTAAGCGCGCTGAGTACCAGCGCAAACCGCACACGAACTTTGAGGAGTTGGTAAGCGGCATTAATATGAGTTAAAAGGTTCATCCGATTATTGTAACGCTCACCCCCCTAATTGCGCTGGACTTACAATTAAGGTGTCTGCGACGCAATCCCTCATTTAGGCTGATTTTTCAAGACTTTGTTTTTTGGCTCCCGTCCAGTGCCTTTGCATCAACCCAGTTCTAAAACACGAGCGCCAAACCCCTCAGACGCCCTCTTTGTGCATCCCCCAAGCCCCTAAGGACCCATCCCAATGCCCCCCATCGAAGAAGATCTTAAGAGCACTGGCCTCAAAGCTACGTTACCTCGATTAAAAATCCTGGAGCTTTTTCAAAAATCAAATCTTCGTCACCTCTCTGCTGAGGATATCTATAGAACAGTACTCGAAGAGCGCAGTGATATTGGGCTCGCAACGGTCTACAGGGTTTTGCTTCAATTTGAGCAGGCGGGCCTTTTAAAGCGCAGTAATTTTGAAAGCGGTAAGTCGGTCTACGAACTCAATGAAGGTGAGCACCATGATCATTTGGTGTGCCTAGACTGCGGACGTGTGGAGGAATTTTTTGATCCAGAGATAGAGGAGCGTCAGCACAAGATCGCAGAGCTAAAAGGCTTTGAGATCGCAGATCATTCACTCAGCCTATATGCCCACTGCAAGCAAAATCCATGTCCGCATAAATCTTAGATAGGACTCGCCCCCAACTCATAAAACAAAGCTAAGCGTCTAAATCGCTCTCTTTGTCCATCTCTTTTTTGTGCCGATCTACAAACTCTTCGTAAGTATTGATGCCCCTGAGTTGCAAAATGGTATTGCGCACCGCAGCTTCCACTAGCACCGCTATATTTCGGCCCGCGATAACTTGAATGACGACTTTTCGAATGGAGATATTCAAAATATCTTGAGTCAGGGGCTCATGAGGCAAGCGGTCATAGTCCCGCTCAAGCGTTTCTCGTCTAACCAAATGCACAATAAGCTTTAGGCGCATTCTGCGCCTGACCGCGGTCTCCCCGAATATGGCGCGTATGTCTAAGAGTCCAATGCCGCGGACCTCCAACAGATTTTGCAACAACTCTGGGCAGCGCCCCTCAAGCGTTGACTGGTTGGTTCTGTAAAAGTCCACCACATCATCCGCGACCAATCCGTGCCCGCGTGAAATGAGCTCTAACCCTAGTTCGCTTTTGCCCAAACCGGATTCGCCCGTGATCAAAACACCCAGTCCTAAGATATCCATGAACACGCCGTGAGAGGTCGTTCTATCCGCAAAATGGCGAGACAAATAGGCGCTTAACAAATCGATCACAAAGGCGGACGCCTCTGGCGTAGCAAAAAGCGGTATCTGCGCGCGCTCACACACATCTATCAAGGGCTTAGGTGCAGGCAACCCATCCGCCACCACCAAGGCAGGGGGTTTTAAGCTAATGATTTGCTCAAACCGAGCAATGCATTCCTCAGGACTGCCTTGTTGTAAATATTCAATCTCGCGAGGCCCAATAATCTGGAGCCTGTAGGGATGAATATAGTTGAGGTATCCAACCAAGTCAGCGCCCGAATGAGCGTCTTGGATGGCTCCTTCTTCAAACCGGCGCTCTAAAGCCTCTTGGCCAGCCAACCAATTCCAACTCAACTTTTTTCTAAAGTCTTCAAATAAAACTTGTGCGCTGACAACGGTTGGTTTCAAAGCTTAAATCGATTCGGTATAAAAATAATAGAGCGCTGTATTGGCTAGTTGCTTTGACGAGTGACTGAGGCTTGAGTTTGTGCAGTACATGCAGTCTAGCAATTTGCTCTATTTAAGCAATTTGGGCTGATCGCCAATTCGTGATGGCCGCAAAGAGTTCGTCAGCATTTGAACTGGTTTTGAGCCGGTCCCTAACCGAAGCGTCTGCAAGCATCTCTGCAATCTCGGAGAGTATTTCGAGGTGCTTTTGAGTGGACGCCTCTGGTACCAACAAGAAAATCAACAATGATACGGGCTGCTCATCTGGGGCGTCAAATCCAATAGGATTGGCAAGTTGAAACACGGCAGCCAAAGGCGCCTTGAGTCCTTTGATTCGCCCGTGCGGGATAGCCACCCCATGTCCTAGGCCCGTAGAGCCCAGTCTCTCCCTCGCAAACAAACTGTCGGCAATCAAAGCCCTGCTCAGTCCATGCAAGTTCTCAAACACCAACCCAGCCTCTTCAAAGGCTCGTTTTTTGCTGGTTGCGTCCACCTTGACCTGCACCAAGGAGGACGACAAAATTGAGTTAAGTCTATTCATAGTCAAGGCATATTATGCACCTGACTATGAACTTATCTAGGGTTGTTGTTTAATTACAAAGTATGCCTTTGTAACTATTGCATTGCTCGTTTGGTGCTTTCGTGATGATGGTCCTGTATTTTGTCTTTGTGCTTGACGACTTGACGGTCTAATTTATCCACTAAATTATCGACCGCAGCGTACAGATCCTCGTGCGCACTCTCGGCAAAGATATCATGACCTTTGACGAGTATGTTGCATTCTGCGCGTTGTCTTTTTTCTTTTTCTTTTTGGTTATCAATCGTGAGTAAAACTTTGACATCCACGACCTGGTCAAAATGTCTAATGACTCGGTCCAATTTCTCTGTGACGTAAGTTCTAAGCGCTGGGGTAACTTCCAAATGATGGCCACTGATTGTTAAATTCATAAGATCACACTCCTTTAATTACTTACGTCTTTTGGTCAAAGCCCCAAACTTTTCATTTGAGACCTTGGATACATGATGCCCTTGAAATAAAAAAAATGCAAGATCGAAAACGCAATAAACATTAAATTATTAATATGGTGTTTTTATGCTAAGAGCTTGGGCCATTTGCTTACCATTGCTCACCCTTGGGTGCCATGCGGCAAGGTATACAAATGAACTTTTGACGACATCACAACCGCTAAAACACTCGCAAGAGCGCCCACCATTGCTGCGGTCCAGTAATGGGTTAACTCACCGTTAGCGTTTCGTCCTATCAAATGCCCGCCCACAAAAGCGGCTACGCCCATTGCCCCGGATTGAACGGCGCTATTAATGGTCATGAAAGTTCCCCTCCACTCGGGCCTTGCCGCGGAGCTCACCAGTGCCATACCCGGCACCATACGCCCACTCATACAAACGTACAGGCAACTCGAGGAAATAAGGACCACCCAAAGGGGTACGGGGGGCAAGAGGGTTGTAATGAATAAGGGGATTACTGCCAACAAAACCATGATGCGAAACATCTTTGCCTTACCCACCCTGTCCGTTGCCTGACCAATCCAGCGCATGGAGAAAAGGGTCGCTAAACCGCCAACTAAATAAATATAGGGTATCTCCTCCATTGGGATTCCAACGTTGGCGCGCATGTACAAAGTGATGTAGGGCACAACTGTAAAGCCAGCAAAAACAATACAAGACGACAACACAAGTGCGCGTTGATGGTTGCGATCTTTCAACACCTGCACAATCAAAGGCAGAACTTTGCGACCTCTAGAGTACTCGAGGTGCGCGTTCAAGGACGGCAGGGTCAAAGCGGCCAAAAGCATCAGGACTGCGCTGAGTCCACCAATCACAAAAAATGGAATGTGCCACCCAAACTCAGACGCCAAGAAAAGTCCTCCGGGTATGCCAGCCACGGTGGCCACAGAAAATGAGGTCATGACTACCCCCATTGCCCGTCCCCTTCGCTCAAACGGTATTACGTCGCCAACGATGGTTTGGGATAGGGCCGACAAAACACCTCCAAATGTACCTGCAGCAATTCTTGACAAAATCAGCCAGTGGTAGCTTACCGATAATGCGCATGCAATAGTGGACAGGCCAAACAAGGCGTACAAACAAAGCAATAATCGCTTGCGATCAAAGCGGTCGATGTAGGTTGCTGCAAATAGGCCTGACACGCCGGCGGCCAAGGTGTAGGCAGAGACTATGAAACCAAACTGCGCGTCAGTGAGCGTAAAGAGATCTCGTAACTGCGGCCCAAGGGGCATCATGATCATAAAGTCAACCACGTGGCTGAACTGGATGCCCGCCAATGTCACAAGCAACATCAGCTCACGTTTGGGAGTTAATGAGTTTTTATTTTGCATTATCTCCATTATGGCCAGATTCCAACAACAGACTGGTTGTAACGCACCTTTACCGCACGTTTACCTTGATTGAATGTCATAATGCATACATCTCAACAGCGGAGAATGTCTCCTTGGAACCCTACCCTAGTCGGTAGCTTTCGGCTCTCAAAGCGCATAGCACATCAGTGCATATGGCCCAGAGGTTCGAAAGCCACTCAGTCCCTTCTTTCGAATCTCAATAGCGGCGCTTAACGCGCCCCCCTATGCCATGCTCAATATTTTTTCCTTGGCCAATGGTCGACTCTTTCAAGAAGAAATTGAATCTCTTGAAGAGCTCTCTAAATTTCAGCCTATTTGGGTTGACTTGGATGAACCAAGCGTTGAGGAGAAACGCTGGGTTAAGCAGTATTACGGCCTACTTATCCCAGATGATGCGATGGATGAGGACATTGAGGAGTCGGCTCGGTTTTACCAAGAGGATAACGGAGAGTTGCATATTCGAAGTGATTTTTTAATCGCTGATGATGAAGAGCCTCGCACTGTACGGGTTGCTTTCATTTTGAATCAGCACAACGATAATTTGAAAAGCCAGGGCGTCTTGTTCTCAATCCATGATGAGGATGTCCCCGTGTTTCGCCTGTTGCGACTTCGCGCAAGACGGGACCCCAACTTGATTACGGATGCCAAGGACGTGTTACTCAAACTATTTGACGCCGACGCTGAGTACTCAGCTGACACGTTAGAGGGCATCTACGATGAGCTCGAGAAAGCCAGCAAAATGGTGCTCTCCGAGGACGTAACGGATGAGCTGGCGAGTGAAGTGCTTGGACGAATCGCACGCCAAGAGGATTTGAACGGGCGCATTCGCAGAAATGTAATGGACACACGGCGCGCCGTAAGCTTCATGATGCGAGCTCGTATGCTCAACTCTGAACAACTCGAGGAGTCTCGTCAGATTTTGCGAGACATCGAGTCCCTCGACAACCATACCGCCTTCTTATTTGACAAAATCAACTTCCTTATGGATGCAACTGTTGGTTTTATCAATATCAACCAAAACAAGATCATCAAAATATTCTCTGTTGCAAGCGTTGCACTATTACCGCCTACGCTTATCGCAAGCATCTACGGCATGAATTTTGACAGCATCCCCGAACTGCATTTCACGTTCGGCTACCCTTATGCTGTAGTACTCATGATCGCCAGCGCCATGGTGCCGATGCTTTACTTCAGAAGAAGAGGGTGGTTGAAATAATTTAATCACTGTCCAAATAAGCCTCTACGATCAACGCGCTATAACGACTTGCAACAGCGTGCAAGAACGCTGTAAAGTCTTTCGCTGCGTGCTCGCCCGCAGCGTCTGAGACGGTTCGCATGAGCGCAAAGGAGACAGCGTAGTCTTTGCAAACCTGCGCGACAGCAGCCCCCTCCATCTCCACGACCAAGGCCCGAGCGTGGGCCTGACGAAGTTGTGTCCTAACACCGTCGTCAGAGACAAACTGGTCTCCGCTTAAGACCAGTCCAGCGTGCACCTGCGCTTTTTGCAGGCTAAATCTATTCACTATTTCTGGGCTGATCAATTGCCCTAACTTCGACAAGACCTTTGTGCTTGCAAGCATCAAGCGCTTTGACATCGTGGTGCTTGCGTTAAAGTGCACATCCTCGTATCCGGGTACAAGGTAACGCGCAAACAAGGGACTTGCATCCATATCGTGTTGTACAAACTGCTCACCAACGACGACATCACCCACACTCACAGACTCGCCTACGGCACCAGCCACACCGGTGAATAAAATTTCCTGAACTCCAAAACGCTCAATCAAAGCAGTAGCTGTGATCGCTGCGGCCACTTTGCCAATGCCGCAGAGCACAATAATGAGTTCATGACCGCGGTAGGTCGCTGACCAGTAATCGCGTCCCGCTATGCGCTCACATGACCTGGACTGCATATGCTCCAGGATGTGGCTCACCTCCTCCGTTAGGGCCGCGACAATGGCAAACCTGGGGCTTTGAGATGCACGATCGTTCATCAACTAGGCGCGCATAGCGTGGGAGGAGGGCTTATCAAAACAGTTGAGTGGTTAGGCAAAGCCGGTGAGCAAATAAGAATTTACTCTACTGCCTTCACCATATCTTCCACTACTTTTTTAGCATCTCCAAAAACCATCATCGTCTTGTCCATGTAAAAGAGCTCATTGTCCAGTCCCGCGTAGCCCGCAGCCATCGAGCGCTTGTTAACGATAATCGTTTTCGCTTTATACGCGTCCAGTATCGGCATGCCGTAAATCGGGCTTCCCTTTACAAGTGCAGCGGGATTAACCACATCATTGGCGCCCAAAATGATGGCCACATCAGCCTGGCCAAACTCGCCGTTGATGTCCTCCATCTCATAGACCTGATCGTAGGGCACCTCAGCCTCTGCCAAAAGCACATTCATGTGCCCTGGCATTCTTCCCGCCACAGGATGAATTGCATACTTAACAGTTATGCCGTGCTCGGTTAATTTATCAGCTAGCTCCATCACCGCGTGCTGCGCTCTTGCAACCGCCAAACCGTAGCCGGGCACAATGATCACGGTTTCTGCATTCATAAGCATAAATGCCGCATCATCAGCACTTCCACTTTTAACGCTTCGTTGCACCTGTCCGTCTGGACCCGCCACAGCCGGCGCGCCGCCAAAACCACCCAAAATAACATTAAAGAAAGACCGGTTCATGGCCTTGCACATGATGTACGACAAGATCGCTCCGCTGGAGCCCACCAAGGATCCGGCGATGATGAGCATACTGTTGTTGAGCGAGAAACCAATCCCCGCCGCCGCCCAGCCCGAGTAGCTGTTGAGCATGGACACCACCACCGGCATATCAGCGCCACCAATTGGGATGATGATTAAAAATCCAAGTACAAATGCAATCGCCAGCATCCCAAAAAAAGCAGTCCAATCCTGGGTTGCAATGAACACCCCTCCAAGCGCCACAGCCGATAACGCAAGCACCAAATTAAGCATGTGCTGACCAGGAAATACAACAGGGGAGCCTTGGAACCAGCGGAACTTGTATTTACCTGAGAGCTTGCCAAAAGCAATCACGGATCCGCTAAAAGTGATGGCCCCAATCGCGGCCCCTAAGAACAACTCTAAACGGTTGCCACTAGGGATCGGCAGATCAGAGGACGCCACAATTTGAAAAGCCTTTGGCTCCGCAACCGCAGCTATAGCGATAAAGACTGCCGCCAAGCCAATCATGCTGTGCATGAATGCTACGAGCTCAGGCATTTTTGTCATCTCAACCTTTTGAGCCATCAAAGACCCAATACCGCCACCGATCACTAATCCGAGCAACACCCAAGACAACCCCAGGGCCGAGTCAGAGAGCTTGTAGATGAGCGCTGCGGTTGTGAGGACGGCCAAAGTCATGCCCAGCATTCCAAACATATTTCCACGCACCGAGGTTGTTGGATGACTGAGTCCTTTGAGCGCTTGGATGAAACAGACGCTGGCGATTAAATAAAGTAGTGTGACCTGATCCATGCTCATCATGCACCCCCTGCACTGGTGCTTGCCTGCGCATCCGTTTTAGGTTTTTTGTCTTTTTTCTTAAACATCTCCAGCATTCTCCTGGTGACCAAAAAGCCGCCAAAAACATTAACCGCAGCCAAACTGACTGCCAGCACGCCCATCGTTTTTCCCAGAGTCGTCTCGGTCATTGCGGCTGCGAGCATCGCGCCCACAATCACAATCGCGGAGACTGCATTGGTGACCGCCATGAGAGGCGTGTGCAGCGCAGGGGTCACGGTCCAGACAACGTGATAACCCACATAAATGGCCAATACAAAAATAACCAAATTCGTTAAGGTATGCGAAACAATTTCCATGACTTTAATTCCTTGTAATTTCGCCGTTCTGGGTCACCAGACAAGCGGCAACGATGTCGTCCGTTAGATCTAAATGGAACGCACCCTCGGGGTTCACGATTAGCTTTAGAAAATCAAGTACGTTCCTTGCGTAAAGAGCAGATGCATCAGCGGCCACCATGGAGGGCAGATTTGTCTCACCCACAATGGTGACGCCGTGCTCAACAACCGTTTGATCCGCCTTTGTCAGTGGGCAGTTACCACCCGCTGCCGCAGCCAAATCAATAATAACTGAGCCTGGCTTCATCGACTGCACCATCTCAGGGGTGATCAGGACAGGCGCGGCGCGCCCGGGAATCAGGGCAGTGGAGATCACCACATCGGCCATAGAGACCCGCTTAGCCACTTCGGCTTTTTGGCGCTCAAGCCAGCTTGGCGGCATCGGGCGAGCGTATCCGCCCACTCCTTCTGCTGCATCGCGTTCATCTTGGGTCTCATAAGGCACGTCAATGAATTTTGCTCCCAAAGACTCAACCTGTTCCTTCACACTGGGACGAACGTCAGAGGCCTCAATGACCGCGCCGAGCCGCTTAGCAGTTGCGATTGCCTGTAAGCCAGCAACACCCACACCCAAAATCACGACCCGAGCGGCCTTCACCGTTCCAGCAGCCGTCATCAGCATCGGAAAGAACCTTGGATATTTATCTGCAGCGATCATCACCGCCTTGTATCCAGCGATGTTGGCTTGAGAGGAGAGCACGTCCATGCTCTGGGCGCGCGAGGTCCGAGGGGCAGCCTCCAGGGCAAAACTCGTGAGTCCAGCTCTTGCCAATAATTGGAGCCCTTCCCGGTCAAAGGGGTTGAGCATGCCGACCATGACCCCACCTTGCTTCAGGTACGCGACCTCACTCTCAAGGGGTGCGCGAACCTTTAAAACCAAATCACACTCATACGCCGTGTAAACATCCGTAATCTGAGCTCCAGCAGCCTGATAGGCAGCATCGGTGATACTTGAGCCCGATCCCGCTCCAGATTGAATATGCACGCTGTGCCCTTTGGCCACCAACTTCTTAGTGGTCTCGGGAGTGATGGCGACCCGCCTTTCTCCGGCCACTATTTCGGCAACAACCCCTATTTGCATATTTAGCTCCTAAAATCTTGACATCATTTTATTAAGATCTCTCGCACCACTCGATTGTGACCCAATTAAGCTAGATTTTTAACTAAGTGTTAGCCCTTCACCAGGCTCGTCTGAGCAAGTCATTTGGGACCAGGGGGTCTCACTCCTTAATCTATCGTCAAGAAAGGCCATCCATCATGTCTGAACGTTGGAAACCCAGTGTCACTGTTGCAGGAATTATCGAACAAGGCGGCAAGTTTTTGTTGGTGGAGGAGGAAACGCCTGAGGGCCTCATGCTCAACAACCCCGCAGGCCACCTTGAACTGGGCGAGTCCCCAGAGGAGGCCTGCATTCGAGAGGTTTTAGAGGAAACGGCTTACTCCTTTACCCCAGAGCACCTGGTCGGCGCTTACTTGTCGCGGTTTCAAAGACGCAAACCTCACGCCACCCAGGCCATGGGGGCGTTAGATACGCCCGAGGCCCTAGAAGACATCACCTACCTTAGGTTTGCGTTTTGTGGCAAGTTAGGAGCCCACAACCCCAAGCTCGATCTTGACAAAGGAATCGTCAGAACACTTTGGCTAGACATTGAGGAGATCAGAGCCTCACGCTCTTTGCACCGCAGCCCTTTGCTGCTTCGTTGCGCGGAGGATTATTTGAGCGGACAACGATTTGCCTTATCAAGCGTTCGCACAGATGAGAGCGTTTACCGACCTTTAGTGAGGCAGTAAAACCAAACAAATAGCTTGATTAAGCCTTGACGGCACTGTGCTGCTCAAGGAATAGGGAAGGGTCATCGGAGCTGATGACCTCCATTGCCCATTTCTTTAAGAGTTGCGTGTCGGCTCTAAGTATTTCTTGCTTAACAGACAAAATCTGTGTTGGATGCATAGAGAAGCTCCTTAGACCAAGACCGAGTAGTAGCTTGGTCATGCTCGAGTCCCCTGCCATCTCCCCGCAAACACTGACGCTCTTACCCGCCTCATTGCAAGCGGCTATCGTATCCGCCACCAATCGCAGCACCGCAGGGTGCAGCGGGTCATACAAATGTGCGACCTGCTCATCTGCACGGTCAATAGCAAGCGTGTATTGAATCAAATCGTTGGTGCCAATCGATAAGAAATCAAAATATTTCAAAAACATGCGTACGCTGATAGCTGCTGCAGGTATCTCAATCATCGCACCCACTTTAACAGGTCCATAAACGGCTCCCTTTGCATCGAGTTGATGACGCGCAGTTGCCAGGAGTGCGAGCGTTTGTTGTATCTCGCGGGAGTGAGCAAGCATAGGGATCAATAAATTAACCTGCCCCCTCGCTGCAGCGCGAAGGATTGCGCGAAGCTGCGTTAGAAACATGCCCGGCTCTGACAAGCTCCAACGAATTGCGCGCAGTCCAAGCGCAGGGTTCAAGTGGGCCTCATCTTTGTTGGATCGGTCCAGGGATTTATCCGCTCCCACATCCACCGTTCTAATGGTGACTGGCAGGCCCTTCATCCCGTCTACAGCTGTGCAGTAAGCGCGGTACTGCTCCTCCTCATCGGGGAGCAGACCGTCTCGCCCCATAAACAAAAATTCACTTCTAAAGAGTCCAACGCCTACAGCTCCTACGCCCACCGCAGTTTTTGTATCCTCAGGCATTTCAATGTTTGCCAACAACTCCACAGGCTCATCGTCCAAAGTCACTGCGGGGCGGTGCCTAAGCCTGGAGAGGCGCTCACGCTCAACCTTTGCCTGGCGCTGCTTGAAGCTGTATTCGTCCAAAATGATGGGCGAGGGGTCAACGATCACCACCCCCGTGTCTCCGTCAACAATGACCCAGTCATCTTGGCGAATCAAATGGCTCGCCGTTCTCGCCCCCACAACTGCAGGTATATCTAAGCTCTTGGCAACAATTGCAGTGTGAGAGGTCTTTCCGCCGACATCGGTTACAAATCCAGTAAAAACGCTTTGCTTGAATTGCAACAAATCAGCGGGCGATAAATCGTGAGCAACCAAAATCAAGGGCACATCTAACTGTTCTTCTGACAGTAGATCGGGTTGTTTGGCCAACTGACTTGCTTGGCCAGAACCCATTTGCGGCAATGTGTGGTGATCGCCTTTTAAATGACGAAGAATTCTCTCGACCACTTGCTCAAGGTCCCCCTTGCGCTCCCTTAGATAAGGATCTTCCATTTCATCAAATTGACGCGCGACAACCTCCAACTGCGAGGTCAAAGCCCACTCAGCGTTGTAAGAGCGCTCGCGGACCCAAGTGTTAATTCCACTGGCCAACATTTCATCTTGCAAAAGCATCATGTGCACATCCAGTAGCGCAGCTAACTCAGGGGGTGCGTCCTTGGGGAGTGTTTGTTGTAACTTATTGATCTCCTCAATCACACATTCTCTGGCGTGCACGACCCGTCCAATCTCACTCTCTATTTGATCGGGCTGGATAAAGTAATGCGCAACATCAACCCGGCTAGAAGCCACCAGTACGGCGCGCCCCATGGCAATGCCACGTGCAACCGCTAGTCCGTGTATTGAGAAGGTCATTGCCTTAAATCCTCAGCATTGTGTTAATTGGGTTACTCACTTTCTCCGAACTTATTGGCCATAAGCGCCACCAAAGCGTCCATCGCCTCCACCTCTTGCTCGCCGTCTGTCTCAAGCTCCACTTCCATGCCTTTGCCTGCAGCAAGCATCATGACACCCATGATGCTCTTGGCATTCACCCGCCTATCGCCTTTAGAAATCCATATCTCACATCCGTAGGAGCCCGCCAGTTTTGTCAACTTAGCAGAGGCGCGGGCGTGAAGACCTAGCTTATTGCTGATAATTACTTTGTTTTTGATCATAGTTTCTTTTGATTTGATTTTGAGGTGCCGCTACTGCAACTTGCATCACCCCCTGGGCACCGCCAGCGAGAGCTCGTTGTAAAAGCGTTTCAATGGGTTCATGACGGTAACAAATAGCTCTAAGCAGCATGGGTAAATTGACCCCTGCAATCAACTTAGTCTGCGTTCCTTCGACTAATTTTTTTGCAACATTAGAGGGTGTGGCACCAAAAATGTCTGTCAAAACCAGCATCTGTCCTTCCCCCAATTTTGTCCTGAGTTGCTCAGCCTTGATCAAGGTAATCTCTGGATCTTCATCGGGTAAAACATCCAAGGCCATGACCTCTGCTTCGCAGTCGGGGTAAACATGCAAGGCACATGCACGAAGTGCCTGCGCTAGGGGTGCATGGGCAATCAACAAGATGGTGGTGGTCATGAGTTTATTGTCAACAATTGCGCTAATGCACTCTGTTTTTAGATATCCCTGGAATTATCGTCTTTTGCCATCAGAAAATATAGGTAAGCAACACTACAGCAACATAAGTCTACAAAAAACGCCGCTTTATAACTATCCTCCTGCGCAAACCCTGCAGCTCCAAATGCATCAATCATGAGACCCAAGCCCCACTGGACTGCAAATATACCTAAAAAAATCACCAAGTTATAGGCGCACAATGCCTTTCCCGCCAGATGAGAGGGAAACGACAGCCCTACCGTGGGCTGGACCATGGCAATCACTGAACTCGTTAAACAGTAACAGGTCAATGTGACAGCCCCGTAACCAGGCCCTACAAAAACCATAACGCCAAGACTTAGTAAACAAAGGGGATAAGCGTTATTCACCAACGCCTGAACGGTGATTCCTCTGCTTTGAAAACGCGGCACAGCCCAACCCCACCAACCAAAGCAAAACATCATGGCCAAGTTGATCGCAAATAAGCCCTGCGCCGACTGGACCTGTGAATAATGATCGACATTGACCATCCAAGGCCCTGCCCAAAGGGTCTGAATTGCAAGCAAACTTCCGTACCCCATAAAACCAATGGGCACGGTCCTCCTGAAATAAGGGTGCACCATCACCTGTGAATATGACGCTCGCCAGCCCTGTTGAGCGGGCGAGGGAGCTCTGTGACCTTGGTGATCGCTCCTTTGCTCAATGACTTTGTTTTGCCACCTTGGGACCCAAGCAAATATCGCCAACATAGACACCAGTAAGATGACGCCCACACCCATGAACATGACTCTCCATCCGGTTATGGGCAGTAACCACTGAACGGGCAAGGTAGACATCAACATCCCTAGTGAGCCCGCCATCAATAGCCAAGAGTTAGCTCTCATTTGAGAGGCAGGGGTGAGCCAGCGCCTGTTGCCGGTTAAGGGCGCCATTAAACACCCACTGACCCCTACGCCAGTCAAAATCCGGGCCAACCACAAACCGTAAAAATTCTGTGCAAGTGCAAAAGCAATACACCCTAAGACAGCAAAGCCCATCAAAACGAGGGCTGTTTTTTTAGGTCCGTATCTATCCAACCAGTCCCCCATTGGAATTTGCACCATCGCAAATCCCAAAGAAAACCCGCCTGCCAAAAGCCCCAACTCGTGGGCCTGCAAACTAAGCTCCTGTGTCAACACGGGAGAGAGTGTTGCAGTAATTGCGCGGATGAGTGTTGAGATGAAATAAGCAGAGGCAAACGCCGCAAAAACGAGCACCGCATCCTTGGGCTTTAGAAGGTCATTGCTCATTAGGGTTGCAATTTAATCTGTAGGGAGTCAAAGTAAGTGTCCAACAGCACCTTATTTTGAGCGAGTGGGGACGCGCTAAAGAGCGCCACTTGGTAAAGCGTGCCGCGGTATCCAAACCACAAGAACTGGGCCTCTATTGCGGACTCATTTTTAACCCGCACATACTGCGCCTTGGGCGAAGTCTCAACCTTCAATTCGGGCCAAGCACGTAGCTCAACACCCTCCCTAATGCCCAATGAACTTAGACTTGCACGCTCCCACAACTGCATCCACTTGTTAAGTGCAGAATCCGACCCAACGTTTTTTGGTATTTTAAGTTTGGATACTTGTGCCTCGTCTATATAACTCACGGCAAATTGCATTGAATCCTTCTCACAACCCACCATGTTGATCTTAATCTCACCCACACCGGGGTCTGCGCTGAGCGGAATTTCACGAGAGGCTTCACTGGGTTTGCAAGGCAGCCAAATACTGACTGCAGAATCATCAACGCTGATCTCCCGCCAATTAAGTCCTTGTGAACACCCGCACATTGCGAAGGCGGATAACAGGCCTGCAGCCCAACCCATCCAAGTCTTCCAAGTCCTCAGCGCTGTCTCTGTCCTGCGTTTCTTTAAAATCTTCATAACACTGATACAGTATCCATTTGTTTTTTACAATACCCCTAAACTGTGCAACTTATTTGCACTTTTTAATTCCCAAAACCGTTGTCATTGTGCCCGCAATATGTGCACTAAGCACAAAGAGCAGTCACCCCTCACTTCAACCCTTTTATGAACTCACTTGACGGTATTCGTGTTTTAGATTTATCAAGAGTCCTCGCAGGACCTTGGTGCACCCAAACGCTAGCGGACCTAGGGGCTGATGTGATCAAAATTGAGCGCCCCGGGTCCGGCGATGATACTCGGGGTTGGGGACCGCCCTTTTTAAAAGATAACTCGGGTGACCCCACCCAAGAGGCGGCCTATTACCTGGGCACCAATCGCAACAAACGCTCAGTCACCTGCGACATTGCGAGCCCCAAAGGCCAAGCGCTCATTAAAGCACTCGTCCTTGCGTGTGATGTTTTTATTGAAAACTTTAAAGTCGGTGACATGAAACGCTACGGACTCGACTATGCGTCTCTTAAAGGTCTTAACCCCAAGCTTGTTTACTGCAGTATTACCGGCTTTGGTCAAACAGGTCCCTATAAAGACCGAGCCGGCTATGACTATGCCGTCCAAGGCATCGGAGGACTGATGAGCATCACGGGGGAGCGCGATGATTTAGGAGGAGGGCCGCAAAAGGTCGGTGTTGCGGTTGCCGATTTGTTTACGGGCATGTATTCGTGCGTAGGTATTCTCGCTGCTCTTAGACACGCACAAACCACGGGTCAAGGCCAGTACGTTGATATGGCTCTTTTAGATACGCAAGTTGCTATGCTCGCCAACTTAGGCGCAAACTACTTAACGGACGGACAATTCACAGGTAAGGTACCCACGCGCATGGGCAATGCACACCAAAACATTGTTCCCTACCAAGTCTTTGAGGTTGCGCCCAATGAGGGTGAACGCGATTTCATCATCTTAGCGGTGGGTAACGATCGTCAATTTGCAAAATTCTGCGAAGTCGCACAAAAGGATTGGCACAACGATCCACGGTTCACCTTGAACCAAGACCGGGTGAGGCACCGCGATATTTTGGTGCCTGAGCTGCAGGCGTGCCTTTTAACAAGGCCCAAGTCCGTCTGGCTGCCCGCACTTGAGGCCGCTAAAGTGCCATGCGGCGCGATCAATAACTTTGCAGAAGTATTTGAGGATCCACAGGTTAGAGAACGACAAATGGTGCAAACTTGGGAGCACCCGCACAACACCAAGGTCGAGTTAGTAGCTAGCCCTCTAAAACTCTCACTAACCCCCGTTCAACAAAAACATGCTCCCCCGCTGTTGGGTCAACACACGCAGGAGGTGCTCAAAGAGATTTTGAGTCTGAGTGATTCAGAAATAACGCAACTCAAAATCGATCAAATCATCTAATATCTCAATGCGCCACCACCTTGAAAATGCTTATCATCTGTCGCACTTATTTCTTCAAGGCCGGTGGCGGTTTTAAACCAGTCTACACTGTCTTACTGCCGGTTGCAGTTGCTCACGGCTAGTATTATTTGGCTCTAAAATTTTCGTGACAATTCTTACAAGCCCCCGCTGTTGCGCTGAATACTACCTTCAGATCCTCTAACTTTCCGGTTTTGCTTGCAGCAGCTAATTTTGAGCTCTCTGAGATGAGCCTGTCCTGGGCCTCCTTAAATTTAGCTCCATCGGTCCATATTTCGCTCCTTGCTTTTGTCTCTCCTTTATCCGTACCTTCTCCAAATGCAGTCCAAGGTAATTTGGACATCACTTCAATTACGGCTGCGCTATCGGCTGCAACTTTTGCATCATATGGAACTTTACCTTGAACCATTGAACCAATCTGGCTAAACTGAGCATTCATTACAAAAAAAGCACTTTTCCTGTATTTGATTGCATCTTCTGGCTTACTAAATTGTTGCGCGCCAGCTGTCATGACTACAGCGAATGATAGAAATAGCCCAAACAAAAAATTCTTGTTTCTAAACTGCATAATTAATGCTCCTTGATTAAATTTAACACTCAACCCACACCGTCATAATAATACTATGCCTTTGATTGAGCTGCTCACCGCATTCACGAAGTATATTTGGATACTCAATTGACGTTCCATGTTGTTCAAACAACCCGATATTCGTAACTCCCCATACTCCATAAGCCTACTACATAGCCAGCGCCCATGAGATCCAAGCCGTCAACCCTGATATGGGACTTACCCACTCGTATTTTTCACTGGCTTTTAGCCTTCGTTGTCAGCCTACAATTTATAACGGGTTTCATTGGCGGGGATCTGCTTAATTGGCACGCCAACGTAGGCTATTTAACTTTAACACTCATCCTCTTTAGAATTTTTTGGGGATTTTTGGGGGGCTATTGGTCCCTCTTTAAGAGTTTCGTGCCCTCTGCGCGTCAATTACTTGACTTCCTTAAAACCCTTGGATACTCAAAGACTTCAAGCGCTCAGGAATCAAATGTCCCCCCTCAAAGCACTCCGTTCGCTGGGCACAACCCCCTTGGCGCTATCTCTGTCTTAGTCATGCTCCTCGGTCTTGCGTTACAAGTTATCAGCGGGATGATGAGCAACGACGATGTTGCGTTTGCAGGCCCCCTTACTCCCCACATTAGTAATGATACAGTTGAGTGGATGACGTGGTATCACTCCGAAGTTGGTTTTTATTTAATTATTTTTCAAATCACACTTCACATCTTAGCGATTGTTTATTACAAAGTTCACAAAGGAGAGGTGCTTACAGCTTCAATGATTCACGGGTACAAAAAAATAGAGGCCCCAATCAGGGCCTCAGGTGACTCCACGAAAAATAGGATGCTCGCGCTTGCCCTATTTCTACTGAGTAGTCTTATAGTTTATTCGGTACTGCTACTGGTCCGATGAATTAGTGCTTGACCTGCGACAACATGGTCGCTGCGTCGCTGACCTCAAATTTACCAGGTCCCTCTATGTTGAGCGTTACCACTTTGCCGTCCTTGACGAGCATGGAGTAACGGTTACTCCTGAGCCCCATACCCCGCGCGGTAAGATCAAGTGTTAACCCAGTTGCTTTGGTAAAGTCTGCGCTACCGTCAGCGAGCAAACGTACTTTACCGATACTTTTCTGATCTCTCGCCCAAGCTCCCATTACAAACGCATCGTTCACGCTGATACACCAAATCTCGTCTACGCCTGCAGCGACAAACTCATCATGCTTCTCAACATATCCGGGAACATGTTTAGCTGAACAAGTGGGGGTGAAGGCACCTGGTAATGCAAAAATAACGATGGTTTTACCTTGAGTTGCCTTAGCTACCTCAACGGCGTTGGGTCCAATACTACAACCTTCACCCTCTACTTCTGAATACTCCATGAGAGTGGTATGGGGGATTTGATCTCCAATTTTTAGCATCTATAACTCCTTCGGGTGAAACCCATCAACATGTTAATACAATCGACAAAAGAAAACGGCTCAAAATACTGAAGGTATTGTGAGCCGTTTTAAGGACTTTTGCTGAACGGGTAATAAAGGGCTTACACCAGTTCTGCTTTCTCGATCAAACGTGTAGCGACCCAATTCTTTGTTTTGGAAATTGGACGACTTTCTGTTATTTCAATAACATCACCCATGTGGAATTCGCTTTTCTCATCATGTGCGTGGTATTTGCTCGATTTGGCAACAATCTTGCCGTAAAGCGCGTGCTTAACACGACGCTCAACGAGTACTGTTACTGTTTTTTCTCTTTTATCGCTGACAACCTTGCCGATCAAGGTGCGATTGAGGGATTTTTTGGCTTCCGTCATGGTCACTCCTTAGTGGTTGCAAGCTTTTCAGCGAGGATGGTTTTAGCGCGTGCGATGCTGCGGCGTGTTACGCGCAGTTGAGCTGTGTTATTTAACTGTTGCGTTGCTTTTTGCATGCGCAGGTTAAAGTGAGCTTTTTGTAAAGACTTCACTTCTTCCGTTACACCAGCAGTATCTTTTGCTCTTAATTCAGATGATTTCATGATTTATTTCTCCTGAATTATTGACCCAACATGCGAGCCACAAAAGTGGTACGCAGGGGTAGTTTTGCTGCTGCTAAACGGAACGCTTCGCGCGCCAACTCTTCTGATACACCCACGATCTCGTAGAGTATCTTTCCAGGCTGGATTTCAGCCACATAGTACTCAGGATTTCCCTTGCCGTTACCCATACGGACTTCAGCAGGTTTTTGGGAGATTGGTTTATCTGGAAATATACGAATCCAAATACGTCCACCACGTTTAACGTGTCTTGAGATTGCACGTCGTGCAGACTCAATTTGTCGAGCAGTTAAACGACCGCGGTCTGTTGATTTGAGACCAAAGTCACCAAAAGCAACGGAGTTTCCACGAGTTGCAACACCCGTGTTACGTCCTTTTTGCTCTTTTCTAAATTTACGCCGTGCCGGTTGCAGCATCGTTATTCTCCTTGGCCGTCCGCAGCCGTGCCAGTGGATGCGGGCGCGCTAACTTTTCTGACGCGCTTGACGGTGGTTTTAGGGGCATCTGTAGCTTCGAGTGGTTTATCACTTCCATCATCAGGTGCGGCATTGGTGCCTGTTGGACGACGACCACCCGTGCGGGCAGGACGATCACTTCCAGGACGACTATCAGGGCGACGTGCACCGCGTGGACGACGCTCTTCTTCGGTACGGGGCTCAGCAGCTACTGGCGCATCATTGCGACCCAGTGTGTCACCCTTATAAACCCAAACTTTTACACCAATAATGCCGTATGTCGTTTTGGCTTCTGAGAAACCATAATCGATATCAGCTCTTAGGGTGTGAAGTGGAACACGACCTTCTCTGTACCACTCAGTTCTTGCAATTTCGATACCATTCAAACGTCCAGAGGACATGATCTTGATACCTTGTGCACCCAGGCGCATTGCGTTTTGCATTGCACGCTTCATAGCACGACGGAACATGATCCGTTTTTCCAACTGCTGAGTAATACTGTCAGCAATCAACTGAGCATCGATTTCAGGCTTACGCACTTCTTCGATATTGACTGCAACTGGCACACCTAAGCGCAAAGCCAGTTCTTTTTTGAGCAACTCAATGTCTTCACCCTTTTTACCAATCACAACGCCTGGTCGTGCTGAGTAAATGGTGATGCGAGCATTTTTAGCGGGTCGTTCAATCAAAATTCTTGATACAGCCGCGTTTTTCAACTTGGTCTTCAAATACTCACGAACCTTGATGTCCTCTTGCAACATACCAGCGAAATCGCTGTTATTTGCATACCAACGACTTGACCAATTTCGGCTCACTGAGAGCCTAAAACCGGTTGGGTGTATTTTTTGTCCCATTATTGTGTACCTTTCAGTTGCCAACCGTCACGTACACATGGCACGTGGGCTTAACGATTTGATTGCCACGACCTTTGGCACGTGCTGTAAAGCGCTTGAGCGAAGGACCTTGCTCAACATAGATAGTTTTGACCATTAACTCATCAATGTCAGCTCCGTCATTATGTTCAGCATTCGCAATCGCAGACTCCAGCACTTTTTTCACAATGCCAGCTGCCTTCTTTTGCGTGAAGTTCAATATATTTAATGCCTGATCAACTTTTTTGCCTCTGATCAGATCTGCCACTAATCGGCCTTTGTCTACCGATAAACGGACACCTTTGAGGACTGCGCGTGTTTGCATAACCACTCCTTACTTCTTTTGGACTTTCTTGTCCGCAGGGTGACCTTTGAAAGTGCGAGTCAAGGCAAATTCGCCAAGCTTGTGCCCTACCATTTGGTCGGTTATATAAACAGGAACGTGTTGCTTTCCGTTGTGGACTGCAATCGTTAACCCTATAAATTCAGGCAGGATCATCGAACGACGTGACCATGTCTTAATTGGCTTTTTATCTTTGATGGCTACAGCTTTATCAACTTTAGTCATCAAGTGGTGATCCACAAAGGGACCTTTTTTAAGCGAACGTGTCATTTGCTATTCCCTTATTTCTTACGACGCGAAACAATCATGACTTGCGTCCGCTTGTTGTTACGAGTTCTATAACCCTTGGTCAAATTACCCCAAGGATCCACTGGGGCACGACCTTCTCCGGTCTTACCTTCACCACCACCATGTGGGTGATCAACAGGGTTCATAGCCACACCGCGAACTGTTGGACGGATACCCATCCAACGCTTCACACCGGCTTTACCCAATTGACGAAGGCTGTGCTCTTCATTGGCTACTTCACCAATCGTTGCTCTGCACTCAATGTGGATCTTTCTCACCTCGCCAGAGCGCATACGCACCTGAGCGTATGTTCCTTCACGAGCCAACAGAGTCGCAGAAGCTCCGGCTGAGCGCGCAATTTGCGCCCCCTTGCCAGGCTTAATTTCGATACAGTGAATGGTTGAACCCACTGGAATGTTTCGAATAGGAAGCGTGTTTCCAGCGCGGATTGGCGCCTCAGAGCCGCTCATGATTGTTGCACCGACCTCTAGACCACGTGGAGCAATGATGTAGCGACGCTCACCGTCTGCATAGCAAACGAGAGCAATGTGCGCAGTACGGTTTGGATCGTACTCAACGCGCTCAACTTTTGCTGGAATTCCGTCCTTACCGCGCACAAAATCGACGACACGGTAGTGATGCTTGTGACCACCACCTTTGTGTCTTGTTGTAATGTGCCCGTTGTTGTTACGGCCAGCCTTTTGGAACTGAGGCTCTAACAACGGTGCAAATCCAGGTCCCTTGTACAAGTGATCTCTAGTCACTTTCACCACAGCACGCTGGCCGGGTGAAGTTGGTTTCATCTTAATGACAGCCATGATTAAGCAGACTCCCCAGAAAGGTTGAGCTCTTGGCCGGGCTTGAGCGTGACATAGGCCTTACGGATATTGTCGCGACGACCCATTGAGCGCCCAAAGCGTTTTGACTTTCCTTTAATGGATACCACCGAAACACCCTTAACTTCTACCTTGAACATTAGTTCAACAGCAGCTTTAATTTCGGGCTTCGTTGCATCCTGCAAAACTTTAAAAGTAACCGTATTGTTCTTCTCTGCAACCATAGTTGCCTTTTCAGAAACAATCGGCTCTACCAGAACCTTCATCAAACGACCTTCGTCGTAGACGGTACCGTGCGTGTTGTGTCCGTAACTCATGCGAACATCTCCTTGAGTTTGTCCATCGCACCCTTAGTCACTAGAATCTTTTTATAGTGAACCAAAGACAGAGGATCAGCATAACGAGCCTCAACGACTAACACGTTGGCAAGATTTCTAGATGCCAAGTACAAATTGTCATCCACTTCATCAGCAATAACCATCACTGAAGATAGATTCATTGCCTTGAATTTAGCAGCCAACAATTTTGTCTTTGGAGAGTCAACCTTCAGCGTGTCCACAACCGCAAGTCTTCCTTCTCTCGCCAACTGGGAGAAAATGGAAGCCATACCAGCTCGGTACATCTTTTTGTTGATTTTTTGAGTGAAATTCTCGTCGGGCATGTTCGGGAAAATACGACCTCCCCCTCTCCACAAAGGAGATGAGGTCATACCAGCACGAGCACGGCCCGTACCCTTTTGACGGAATGGCTTTTTAGTAGAGTGCTTGACCTGTTCACGGTCTTTTTGCGCTCTCGTACCTTGCCTTGCATTGGCTTGAAACGCAACGACGATTTGGTGAACCAAATCTTCGTTGTAATCTCGACCAAATACCGTTTCAGGCGCATCGTACTTTGCAGATGCTTGCCCTTGATCATTTAGGAGTTCTAATTGCATTAGTTAGCTCCCTTTGATTCTGATTTTGATACAGCCTTAATAGCGTGACGCACAGTCACATAGCCACCAGATGCTCCGGGTACAGCGCCCCTAATCATGAGCAACTGCCTAGCCTCATCAATGCGAATCACGTCGAGGTTTTGAGTTGTAACGGTTACATCACCCAAGTGTCCAGACATCTTCTTACCAGGAAACACACGCCCAGGATCTTGCGCCATGGAGATGGACCCAGGAACATTGTGCGAGCGGCTGTTACCGTGAGATGCGCGCTGAGATTTAAAGTTATGACGCTTAATCGTGCCTGTAAAGCCCTTACCAATGGAAGTACCCTGTACATCCACCTTTTGGCCCACTTGAAACACGTCAGTGACAGGCACAGAAGTTCCAGCCTGATACTTTCCAGCAGTATCAGTTGTTACTCTAAATTCTTGTGTAATTTGACCCGCCTCGACACCAGCCTTAGCCAAGTGTCCAGCCTGCGCCTTAGTAACGCGTGACGCGCGGCGCTGTCCAAACGTAACCTGCAAGGCTACGTATCCATCATTTTCCTGGGTTTTGACCTGGGTGACGCGGTTATTAGATACATCCACTACAGTGACAGGAACGGTGTCCCCTTCATCTGTAAATAGGCGCATCATGCCAACCTTGCGGCCCAGCAATCCCAAACGATTGCTTTGACTCATTTTTTTCTCCAGTTCCTTACACCACGCTCACTACAATTGGCAAACGTGTTTTGAATGTGAAGGCGGTTAATCGAACCCTGCAATATTTTGCAGAGCCTTAAATTGTAACACGAAAAAAGAAGGGGCGCAATCTTGCGCCCCTTGTCTTATGATTTAGTTGGCTTATTGCAACTTAATTTCAACGTCGACCCCAGCCGGCAGATCCAACTTCATCAACGCATCAACCGTCTTATCAGTAGGATCAACAATATCCATCAATCTTTGATGGGTACGAATCTCAAACTGATCGCGGCTTGATTTGTTAACGTGTGGTGAACGCAAAATGTCAAAACGCTTCATGCGAGTTGGCAGTGGAACGGGGCCCTTAACAATGGCGCCTGTTCTTTTTGCGGTATCCACGATTTCAGCTGCAGATTGGTCGATTAATTTGTAATCAAAGGCCTTAAGCCTAATACGAATTTTTTGTTTAGTTGACATGGTGATTATTCCCTTTAAGCCAGAACTTTTGCAACAACGCCCGCACCCACAGTCTTACCACCCTCACGGATCGCAAATCTCAGGCCTTCTTCCATCGCAATCGGGTTGATCAACTTAACTGTTATAGATACGTTGTCCCCTGGCATCACCATCTC
>CAIKNE010000019.1 GCA_903828695.1 uncultured Burkholderiales bacterium
ATTAGGCCTAACCAACAATTCCTTATGAAAAGACTAGAAGACTTAAAGATAAAGATATTTGCAGACGGCGCAGATAAAGCGGGGATGCTTGAGATGTATGCCAAGCCATTTATCAAGGGCTTGACTACGAACCCTACTTTAATGAAGAAGGCGGGAATTACGGATTACGCCGTCTTTTGCAGGGATATCCTAAATACGATCAAGGAGAAGCCCATATCTTTTGAAGTCTTCTCCGATGATTTCTCGCAGATGCACAGACAAGCTTTGGAGATTTCTAGTTGGGGCACCAATGTTTATGTCAAGATTCCAATTACCAATACTAGGGGTGAGACTTGCTACGAACTTGTTAAAGATTTAGCTGCTTTGGGTGTTAAGCTCAATGTCACTGCAATCATGACTTTAGAGCAGGTGCAGGGGGTAGTAGATTCTCTAGATCCTAAAGTTGCGAGTTATGTATCCGTATTTGCTGGGCGAATAGCAGATACGGGGAGGGATCCAGTACCGTTTATGTCCGAGGCGCTAGATATGCTGAAAGCTAAGCCAACCGCAGAGCTTATTTGGGCCAGTCCTAGAGAGTTGCTCAATATCTTCCAAGCCGACGAAATTGGTTGCCAAGTTATCACGGTAACCCAGGATATCTTGAACAAGCTCCCTCTAATTGGTCACGCACTCGGCGACTACTCTTTGGATACGGTTAAGATGTTTTATAACGATGCAATTGCTGCTGGCTACAAACTTTGATTGTTTTAAATATTTTTTAAACTCATTTAGTTTGTTGGGTAATTCTCTAACATTACCAAATGCATAACTGCGGACTCGCCTTTGTTTTCTTTAAAAGCCCTTACTTCGTTGGGTAAGACAAATACCGAGTCCCCTTTGTGAATGATTACAGTTTGCTCTGCACCGGTGAATTCAATTTCACCACTGTCAACGATATAAAGCTTTGCAGCGGGGGAGGCGGTTGGCTCCACAAATCCCCCTGGTTCAAGGGATAATCTTGCTGACCAGACGCCGTTTAAGGGACTCACATCTTTGCCCTGTATACGGTGCATGGTCATGTGATGATGTCCTGGGGACAGGTACTGCTCTGCTTTTTCTGCTTTGGTAAAGTACATAGGGACTACTTGTTGTGGGATATTTTGATGACGCTGTTGGACTTTGTTGTTTACTATTTAATCTATCTTAAGCAATCCAACGCCGCCGTTCTTAAAAGTTATGCTAAATCCTTTTGCTGCGTCTGCCATGGTGTAAATCAAGGGACGCTCCTCATCAGGTAACTCCAGACGTTTAGAAATAATATGGGGGAGTATTTTTTTCAGCACTTGATTACTCGCAACTGTATCCATTTTTAAAGTGTCCACTCCGTAAAACGTCATCTCCTTTCTAAAGAATTTGAAGATATCGAAAGGGCAATTTCTGTCAAGGGTTGAAATTAAAATTTGCTTTCCCTTATGTGACAACACGTTTAGTGCTAGGTCCAGATAAGGGCTACCGACTGTGTTGTAAACACAGGAGTAGCCACTACCGTTACTTAGATCCATCAGTTTTCGTTCTAAATCAGAATCCTCCATATCTAGTAACTCTGCGCAGGCGTGCCCAGGAACCGCTGCAGTGCTTCTGCGCTTAATACCAATGACCGTTGCGCCGTAGAGCTTGGCGAGGGCGGCGGCTGCTAAGCCGACTTTACCCATTGCGCCTGCAACAATGACTTTGTCCCCAGGGGCTGGGTACCCAGCTTTGCTCCATCCGTCAAGAGCTGTCACGTAGGGTACGCCCATGGATGCAGCTTGAGCATCAGTCAGAAGGCTTGGTTTCTCGATGAGCGCAGTTGTAGGGAGTACAAGGTAGCTTGCGTGACTTCCGTCACGCGTGATGCCGACATCCCCTCCTGACCCGAACACCGTTTTGCCGATCCAAGCTTTAGGACCCTCTTCAACAACGCCCACATAATCTCGTCCCGGCGTTCTCGGGAAAACCGCCTGCGGCATATGCCCCAATGACGCTTTAACGTCAGAGGGGTTGATAGCCGCCATGCTGACTCTAATCAAGGCCTCAGTTGGGCCAATTACGGGCTTTGATTGTTCTGTGATTTCAATCTTGATTTCATCAGCGTTGGGTGAAGGTGTTAATAACTTAAGAGACTTCATGGGTATGGAGGGTTGTGAAAGGTTATTTAATGGCTCTACTAACAGTCCTGGGCGGGAGCGGCTTTTAAGCAGCCCCACAAATGGATTGGCGATTTAATCAGGCACCTAGGTGTCGTCCACCGTCAACTACAAGGGTCGTTCCGGTTGCAAATGCAAGTGATGTAGTGAGAGCCAAAATGGCCTGTGCTACATCTTCGGCTTCGCCGACTCTTCTAAGGGGGGTAGCAGAGGCCGCTTTTTGGTTAAAACTCTCAGATCTCCCCGGCACAAATCCAGTATTGACAACGCCTGGGGATATACCCACAACACGCATATCAGGGGACAAGGCCTTAGCAAGGGACTTGGTCATGAGATCCGTTGCAGCCTTAGACGCCGCGTAAGCCAAGTTGCTTCCAGTTCCGGTCGTAGCCGCTATGGAGGAGATATTGACGACGACGGCGTCCTTGGCTTCCTTCATTTGGGGGGCAAAGGCCCTTATAGTTGCAAATACACCCCTCCAGTTGACTTGGAAGATGCTATCGATGAGTTCATCCGTTAGTCCCTCTAAATCGTTCAAGGGTACCGCCTCAGTAAAGCCTGCGGCGTTGATGAGAATGTTCGCGTTCCCCATCTCTGATTTTATTTGCTCGGCGACTTGTTTTAGGGAAGCTGAATCCGTCACTGAAGCTGTGTAGGCCTTATGGCCAGAACCACTTAAGGACTTCAAAACAGCATTGGTTCGCTCGGGTTCATTTTTGCGGTGAACAATTGCAATTTGAGCCCCCTTAGACGCCAGCAGGCGAGCGGTCTCGGCTCCTATAGCTCCAGCACCCCCAACGATCACTGCAATTTTGTGATCCAAGCGGTCAACGGGTTGGTAAGTGGAAAGATTGTTTGTGTTTGTCATGATGGATTATTGGCAATTTGGTGCAACCATTGCTGGGCAAGAGTTTGAGTAATTTAGAAAAAAAGGAAAGCCGGTCAAGGTTGATGCCCCAATTTCTAGTTTTAATGTCCGAGCCCAAATCTACCAAGCAGTTATCAATGCTTGGTAGTTGCTTGAACTTGCTAGAAGCTAAATCGGTTGTAATTCTAATGAATTCTAAAGTCCAGTTTCGACCACAGTGAATCATCAGATACGGCGTTTAAGACCGCGGTCAATCCAAGGGTGGCTTAGGAATTCTTGTCTCGCCTGGCTCGAGGGTGATACTCACCTCAAGGTA
>CAIKNE010000020.1 GCA_903828695.1 uncultured Burkholderiales bacterium
CGCTATTTGGAGCGTAGTAAGCGACTGGATATCACCCGTACTGAGCTGACCCCATTGATTTGAAGTTAAAACGTCTAGTAAGTTAGTGGAGAGCGCTGCTATTTGGTTGGTCTGAAGCGCAGCGATCTGCGCAGTACCCATACCCACCATGTCCTGGGTGCTGAGTGCGTTGATCTGTAAACTGCTTAAGCGGCTCATAGCCCCGGTGTTTAGAGCCGCAACCTGCGCTGTCGTCAGCGCAACCATTTGCTGCGTGCTCAGTCCAACAACTTGAACTGAATTCAAGACCCCAACAGAAGAGGTTTTTAAAACAGCCAACGCGTTTGTACTAAGGTATGCAAGCTGTTTAGACGTCAAAACGCTGGCCTGAGCCGTTGATAAAGAACTGGCTAATGCTGTGGAAAAAGCAGCAATTTGCAGTGTAGATAAGCCCACCATATTGCTGGTGCTTAGCTGAGTCAACTCTGCGGTGCTAAGTGCACCGAGTAAGCGGGTGCCTAGACCCGCAATTTGGTTGGTTTGAAGCAAAGCGACTTGAGAAGTACTCAACGCAGCAAAGGCCTGAGTGCTCAAAAATGAAATTTGGTAGCTTGAAAGTGCTGTGAAATCATTAGACGTCATAGCCCGAATTTGCAAGGTGGTAAGACCCGCTACTTGTGCGCTATTCAAACCTACGATCTGACTCGGACTGATGGCCTGAACCATCGAAGTTGACATTGAGGAAATAAAACCCGTACTCAGGCCCTGGATGTCCTTGGAACCCAGTGCTAGGATAGCTACGCTACTAAGGCCTTGGACCTGCGCGCTACTTAACGAGTTAAATGATGAAACAGTCATTACCGATCAGCTAAAGTGGGGGCTAAACAATCAATTACCGCGCCCGATTGAGCAAATTAATCTCAAAAATTGGAACTTGAAGCAACGGATGGGACAACCCAATCCAATCAAAAAGTACTATTTAAAAGGAAAATCACCTCAATTAAGCACATTGCATGCCCAGACCAGGATCTAACCCCTACTGCAACTCAAAAGGGACAAATTTGTCAAGATTTCGCAGTAATTGGGGGGTCGAGTTTGCAAAATGCCTGAACTTAGATTTTTCTAAGGCTGAGTGGGATAAAGGCAGAACCGTCTGAATACAGGTACCTCCACACTTGTGTACGGATTTTTGACACTAGGCGGGTAATGCAGACTGTGTACAGAGTCTGGACAATCACAATCAAAATGCACAAATACCTAAATTTTCAGATCTGGGCCTTTGATCGCTCAAGAAAAGACCGTTCATGCCGATACAGAGATTACGTAGTTTTATATCCTTACAAGCCCAAGGCCAAACCAAATGAACTTATCGGATATATCCAAAAACACAACATTAGAGAATGTAATGCTATATTTTGCGGCTGTGGTTTTCTTCCCCATTGTGATTGGCCTGATGCTCATCAAAATTGTGGGGGGTATGGCCGAAGGTATGGCTCAGGGCTATACACTGGGCGCTAAAAAACGTGTCATGACAAAGTCTTTATCAGCAGGAAGAAGACCCCCAGTTGGTTTTTAAATGGGCCACTGCTCAAACGTTAAATAATTAAAGTACTCAAACCGGTCCCGCGGGATGAGTAACTTTTGTTCACCTATTTGAACGTGCGTAATCGAGGTGATGAGATAGGCCAATCGATCGCTTAGACCTTGATCAGGGCTTACCCATAACACTCGGTCAATATCGCCCCTCTTTAAAGCCAATAAATAATCACGAACAATCTCTGTGTATCTTGGCTTTGACTTAATAGTTCTCTCGCACTCAATACTAAATCTATTACCTAAAGGATTGGTACACCAAGCATCAGGTCGATGTTCAAGCACTGAGGCACTCAAACTGAAACTTGAAAGCTGCGAGGATACTATTTTCCTATCCTCACCCGTATCAGCATTCACCCAATTTGTCCAACCCGCTCTCTCAGCCCGGATCTTAAGCATTTGAATATCCAAACGATGAGGTATCAATGTCGGCGATATACGGGTTAAATTCGCAATTTGCAAATTCGATTTTGCATTAAGCATCTCAAAATCTGAGGGCTTGTATGCAATAAGACGAAGTTTCTTGTGGCCCACACTCGTTATACCGAAAATCTTAACGCTTCCGCCCATAATTTTTTGATCAACACATTTGATTAACTTGTTGATGATCATGGGCTTTAAAACACCCCCTGACCCTCGCGGACTGATTTGAAGCAGATCCGCTAAATTGAACTCGCTCGACCAAGACTCTGCACTTAAGAACTCAAGAACAGAGAGCTCTTGCTCATACTTGCTCGGTTTAAAAAGTTGAAACTGAGATCTAGTGGAGTTATTCAAATTAAATCGCTTGCATTACCAACAATGGATTTAGTGTGAAGTGGGGCTTCCTTGGGCGGAGCTAATTTGCCTGATACTACAATCGGAGAGAGACTAAAGAGCTTTGCCAAGCCCAAGCCGAAAAGTACACCTGCTGTATACGGTGCCAAAGCTTCACTGGGACGGTGTAGGTGTAAGAATAAATCTGCGCTCATGCGGGGATGCTGCATTTCAGACCAACTTTTAACAACATCTAAGCCGTCACCCTGGGGTTTAAAAGACTCTTTATAAGTTCTTTCTTGTCCAGATTTATTCGCAAATCCTCTTGCCGCTTGATCGTCTCCGATTCTAAAAACAAGCTTCAAGGTCGCATTATCGACCACCACAGGCTCAACGTCCTTTCTCTCGAGTCCAGGACAGGCAGCTAAATCAGCCAAGGACTGATGTGCTAACAAGGCATGACAACCCAGTTCTCGAACGACTCCGAGCATATCCAAAGCGACAGGTGACAATAAGTGTTTGAATTCATCCAAAATCAGACAGACAGGTCTCGCAGCACTCCCTGCATGACCTGCTTTGCAGGGTTGATCAGTAGATCTTAATTTAATGATTTGAAGTATTCGAATCAAAAGCATAGTTTGGAGCATTTTGACTCGGTGATTATCTGTACTACCTCTAATGTAGATCACACTTCCTTGTTCAATATGCTTCATGAGTCCAATATTGTGAGACGTTTGAATGACCCTAAGCTCACAGACCTGCCTTAACCGTCGTACAAAATTATCTGCTTTAGAGATTTGCTTACTAAATTGTGCAATTTCCAGTAAACGGGGCAAAGTAACACTATGGAGGATTGCGTCTTGCACAGCAATTTTGGAGACCTGCTCCGCAGCGTCCTGGTCTATCCCCCTGTAGTAGTTGCCCTCACCACTTGAGGGTTGAAGTCCAAGCCCCGCAATCAATAGCTCCTCAATCTCATAATCAGTAGCGCCGTCCAACAGATTAAATTGTGCTTTAGCTTGCGCTTGCAAGTCTAAGAAAATAAATTCTGCGCTACTTTTCAATGCTGCCTGTGTTAACACAAGCGGTAATCGTGCGTCCCCTTTCGGGTCAAAGACGATTAAGGTCTCCCTATGCAACGCAAACTGATAGCCTAAAACCCCAAGCGCGATCCCTTTACCGCTCCCTGTGGAGCCTAAGATCTGAGCGTGCGTTTCTTTAAAAAGCAACCAAGGCACGTAAAGTGGCTTGCCCAGGTGCTGATCAAATTGCAATCCTGTTAAGCTTTGCGGGCTTTGCAACCCGACAAAGACGCCCTTTGAAATGTCAACATACTTCAAAGGATCAAAAGAACGCATTGACTTGAATAGATTGTCCATTTCACTAATATCTCTCATCCCCCCGGCTGTATTGCTGGGGCGGTGAAATAAAAATATAAGTAGATAAGCCAATATCCAGCCGATCAAAGCACTTGCAAAAGGGCCGAGAACATTGAAGACTGTGAGGACATAACGTGCGGTCTCATGTGTTGATAAAACGTGTTTAATGTCTTTTAGAACGCTGCGCGGAAGACTCTCAGTAGCTGTCTCCAATGGAGCTTCACGACTGGACATACTGATAAAGCCAGCTCCGCCTATGTAGTAAACGCAGAAAACGGCAAAGTACACCGTAAAAGCCAACACTCGGACAGATTTGAATAAAAAACGTACAGAATTTTGTCTGGGCGAGGGGAAACTCTCGATCTGTGCACCAAACACACGTCCTACTTCAAGAAAAAAACCCGCCATAAAAGTAAGTAATAACAAAGGTGCTCCATAGACGTAAGACCCCATTAAAGTTGATTTCACTGTTTGAAAAGTTGACTAATATCACCCTGGACTCAGAAAGGCAGATGCACCAAAGATCGCATCTCATTAAATTTGAATTCACAATCAATTTCAACTGAACTGCCCCCCCCTTTGACTGGGGTTCTGGCGCCTTGGAGTCGATCTATTGGCGGATCGCTGTCAGCATTGCATGTACTCTTAGGGGACACCTCATTGGGTGAGGCTACTGATCAGTGTTTCCTATTCAATGCACTGCATTGATACAAATCAAACTCGAACAACCCTATCGGCTATATATTAACCAACAAGAATCCAAAATAAAAAGGTCCTCCACCCCCCCACTGATCCCTATTGATTGAGGGAACACACACAATGCTAGAAAGCCAACTCATAGAAACGAAGTTACACCCAATCAATGATGCAGGTGAAGTGGTGGGGATCTTAATCATAAATGCCAACGGGGCATTGGATGTTAGTGATTTTGAACGACTGACTAAAAAGGTAGATACCTACTTAGAGAAACATACCCACCTACACGCAGCCTTAATTCACGCTGAGGAATTCCCCGGATGGGTCAGCTTTGCAAGTTTAATTTCTCATCTTAAATTCGTTCGTTTGCACCATCAAAAAATCGAAAAGATTGCATTGGTCACAGATACTGTCTTAGCGGATGCAGCTGAGGTGTTTTTGAGCCATTTCATTAAAGCTGAACTCAAGCACTTCCCCTATTGTGCATATGCTCAGGCGCTTGAATGGACCAAGCACCAATAGTCAATATTTGAGGGGTGATCCATAGGTCCTCATTCTTAGGCGAGAAAGAGGACCTTTTCTTGTTCCGCTCGTCATCATCACAAACACAACTCGAGTGCTAGCACAAACCCTTGAACTGTATTTTGATCAAAGATTACTCCAAGCTACTTTAGCAGTATCTAAAAATCCTCTACAGTGCCTCCTATTCAGTTAATCAGGCCAGTTTAGTGCCACTTCTAAGGTCACCTGTGATGTACATTTTGAGCACTCACTCACCCACCAGATGAAGCGACCAGTGGGTACTCCCATTCCCATTCCCATTCCCATTCCCATTCCCATTCCCATTCCCATTCCCATTCCCAGTCCCAGTCCCAGTCCCACAACACTACTCCCGTTAGAATTACAACTTGGTCGCGTTTAATTGATGTCACTTGAGAGAACTTTGATGAACTCAGCAAATTTACCCCAAAAAGTCAAACTCGTTGAAGTAGGCCCCAGAGACGGCTTACAAAATGAAAAGGACCTTGTTCCTTTGGAAGTCAAAGTAGATTTGATTAACAGGTTATCTAAAGCCGGCTTCCCCAACATCGAGGCCGCCGCCTTCGTATCCCCTAAGTGGACACCACAAATGGCAGACAGCGAACAAGTCATGTCACATATTCAACGATACTCAGGCACTATTTACTCCGCGCTGGTCCCTAATATAAAAGGCTATGAGCGCGCCCTAGAGAGCAAAGTCGATGAAGTCGTCATATTTTCAGCGGCCTCGCAAGCATTTGCGATGAAAAACATCAACTGCTCCATTGAGGAGTCTTTTGAGCGGTTTAAGCCTATTGCTTATGCAGCAAAGAAAGATAAGCTGAGGCTTCGGGGCAGTGTTTCCTGCGCATTTGGGTGCCCGTACCAAGGGCGTGTGAGTGCAGAGGAAGCGGCTACTGTGGTTAAATATATGATGGACCTAGGCTGTGATGAGGTTGATATTGCTGACACTATTGGGGTTGCTACAGCTGGGCAGGTGAAGGAGACGTTTGAAACTATTTTTAAATTTGCGCCCGCTGCCATGTTTTCCGGACATTTTCACGATACTTATGGCCAATCCCTGGCCAATATCTATGCAGCCCTTCAAACAGGCGTATCGATCTTTCACTCCTCTATCGCAGGTCTTGGGGGGTGTCCTTACGCCAAGGGCGCAACGGGGAACGTGGCAACTGAAGATGTCTTGTATTTGCTTAACGGACTGGGGATTGAGACTGGCATTAATCTTGATGAAATCGTTCCTATCGGCGAATTCATCTCTAAGGCTATTGGTAAAACAAATGGATCTAGGGTTGGCAAAGCCTTGGTCAGTAAACACTGCTAGTCCTAGCTCTCGCAGTTGGATAAGATTTACACACAGAATGAGACCTAACTAGGATATTTCAAGGATACCTGCACTGCAATTACTTTGATTACGCGCCAATGAGGGCGACTTACGACGTACATATATGAATACTACAACCACTCCCGCTACGCACAACCCCCGTCCCTTGTTAGCTGAAATTCGAAATGGCGTGGGATATCTAACGCTCAACAGACCGGCAGCTTTGAACACCATCAATATCTCAATGGTGAGGGATATGCACGCTGCCTTAACCCAGTGGGAACAAAACTCATCAGTGAAGGCCGTAGTCGTTACAGGTCATGGGGGAAAGGCATTTTGTGCAGGAGGGGATGTCAGACGCGTGCATGAATGCATTACGCAAGGTTTGCAGGAGTACCACGAGTTTTTCAAAGAAGAGTTCTCTTTGAATGAATACATTTACACCTACCCCAAACCATACATAGCCATGATGAACGGTATTGTTATGGGAGGCGGCATGGGGATTTCACAAGGGGCCGCTTTCAGGATAGTCAACGAGACGACGCGAATTGCGATGCCTGAAACTGCGATTGGATATTTTCCAGACGTGGGGGCGAGCTACTTTTTAACCAGAGACAACACGTCTATAGCAAAATACCTGGGTCTGAGTGGCAAGAACCTCAATCACAAAGACGCACTTTTTTGTAAGTTAGCTGATTGGACGTTACCCCAGGAACAGTGGACAACTTTTCTCAGCAGACTAGAGAGTATCGATGGTGATTCGATTGCAATGAAACACTCTATCCAGGCGCTTTTAACAGAGCTCGGTGGATCGAAAGACTTCGAGTCCTCTGTTATCAACGATCAGATTAGTCTCATAGAGGAAATATTTTCAGAAAGTACTCTACAAGCCATTTTCCAAGCCCTAGAGAAGAAATCTGATCATCCATGGGCTCAAGAGACTAAATCTAACATGATGCGTAATTCTCCCCTCGCTATGGCCGCCACTTTGCAACTACTCACTCAAGGGGAAAAACTGAATTTATCAGATTGCTTCAGCATTGAACTGGAATTGACTAAACACTGGCTAACCAAGGGCGAATTTGCTGAAGGCGTTAGAGCTGCGCTGATTGATAAGGATAAAAATCCAAAATGGAAATACTCGATACTGGATGTGGTACCCAGTCTCATCAACGAACAATTTCCAGTCCTTTTTTCAAACTAGTTCCATTAGGGTATTGGTTTTATGAGTATTTTGAATAAGACACCATGAACTGATTCAATTGAGTGGCCATAGAGTTTTGACGGATCAAATGGCTAATAAATTGAAAGTACCCAACCCGTCAATCTAACTGCGCTAAAAAATGAGCAAATCCCGAACACTAGCATCTACTTAGATTTCAAACGCACGAGATTCAAGCACATTCAAAAGCAATTAGCCCAGTGGCAGTATTAGAGATGGGTATGTGATAATTTTCATGAACTTTATGGATCTTAAATTCTTTAGCATCCCCCAAGGCGCCCCTCATGGCAAGCCACATGAGCAATTCCACCCCTTGAGTCCCGGATTGTTCAACCAACTCTTCAATACTAAAGCGAGTAGCCCACTGGGGTTCATTTAGAAGACTATCCATAAACTCGAGATCAAATTTCTTGTTTATGAAACCTGCTCGGGCACCGTCAAGTTGATGGCTGAGTCCTCCCGTTCCAAGGATTACAACATTTTTGCTCGCATCCCAGCCTCTAATGGCACGTCCAACCGCTTGTCCCAAGGCAAATACACGTTTTGCACTGGGCAAGGGAAATTGCACAGTATTGATACAAATTGGAACCACCGTTACAGGGCACTTATCTGGCCATAGCAGCTTTAAAGGTATCGTAAATGCATGATCAACCAGCATTTCCTGACAGCTGACGATATCGAATTCGTCTTGAATGAGCCGATCAATGAGATGCCAAGAGAGCTCTTGATTACCGTTAAGCGGATCCGTAACAGGTATACCCCACCCTTCGTCGGCATTTGAATAAGTCGCAGCAGCCCCAACCGCAAAGGTAGGCATCTTATCTAAGAAGAAATTCAGTCCGTGGTCGTTGTAAAACACAACGGCAACATCTGCTTGAGCAGTTTGTAACCAGTCCCGCACCGGAGGAAAACCATCAAAAAATGGCTTCCAATAAGGATCCTCCTGAAGCCCCTTAGCGATTGCCGATCCAAGCGAGGGTATGTGTGAACAAGCTACGCCACCAATAATATGCGCCATATCAATATTCCTAGTTATAAGCCTGAAGTTTTGCCTTAAAGGCTTCCTTGGACAGACCAGTTTGCTGCGCCCCTATGTCTTGGACATCAAGGCCAAAAATACCGGCAAATTTAGCAAGGTAATAAATATTTCCACCTGCATCAAGTAGTTGCAGAACATTTCTAGATTTGATTGCATTGACTTGATCTGGGCTGAGACCGTAAGAGTTCATATACGCTACTTCGTCAGATTTAAATGCATCTCTGTTTTCCTTCGAGTTAAAGGAAAAGCACATTTTATTGAGAGCATAACCTTTTTGTGCTTGGATGGGACCAAAGAGTGTGGTACCAGGAATCGACTTTTGAGTCATGAAATGAGCCTCCCATTTTCCAATAAAGTGCTAGAGTTAGTGATCAAGGACACTTACCCATTAGCGGTCTGCATCTGAGGATTTTCGTCACTTAAGTCCTTCTTGGGTTTGATGTGGATCAAGGCGCAAACGAAATTTAAGTATGGAGAGAGTTCTTCCTTCAACTAAACCAAGTTCTTGAGCGTTACCAGTTTGTAATACTTAAATTGGCTGGATTATTTTTACAAGATGGGCTCAAGTTGTCAGCCCCTTGGGGCGAATTATGTATACATGCATCCTTAAAAAC
>CAIKNE010000021.1 GCA_903828695.1 uncultured Burkholderiales bacterium
AACTTCGATCACCGCGCCAGACCAATCTAGCTGTCCAACCAAAGAGAACGTTAGTCCACGCTCGCGTTCGTTGCGCTCACTCTTGGCAGAATCAAAGCTAATATTCATTCTTTATTGTACTCACAAAAAATAGCCTGTCAAACGTTAGCTCTAGCATGTCAGTAAAAAGGGAGTTGTCCGTTTGATGAGCTAAATTAAAGAATAACCGTGTAACAACCTGGCTTTTTCAATATTTGCGCAAAAGTAGGGAAGGTCGGCAGGCTTTACCGGAATGGAATGCTGGTTACCCCGTTTGCAAGTCAAACTTCCCCAGGTTTTAACCAAAACCAGATCAAAGAGGTCGCTTTGGACCCAGTACTGGTAATACTTGGTTTTTGTGGTGAAACGACGGCGGTTTTGATAGCCTAGTAGGGTCTTCATTTAACCCCCCTTTCCACATCTGTTATGCGATAATCGTTACTATCGCATAATGATTATTGGGATAAAGTAGCCTCAATGCAAAAAATATTTGCGAATTTAATGCCTTATTACTCACTCAACTAAAAATTAAAGTTAGTCCTGTTCCGCAGGCCACGGCCTCGAAGCATGCAAAATATTCAGTATTCGCAAGCCAAATTCACCTTTATCATAAATTAGGATGTAATTCGGGTGGACTACCCACTCACGCGTGCCCGATATCCGCCCTACACGCCCTATATTTGGGTGCTCGAGCAACAGAGCAGCTTTTTCAAAGAACAACTCATCCAAATCCAATGCTGCTAATGGGTTCTGCGCTTCAATATAGTCATAAATTGATCGACGGTCTTCTAATGCGTCTTGCGCCCAAAATACTCTCACGACTGAGATTCAACCCGCTGACGAGTCCTAGCTCGTCGCTCTGCAAACTCCGCCTCAACAGCTTCGCTGCTGATCAAGTGACCTGCATTCGCGGATTCAAGAGACTTTTGTACTCTGCGGCGAACCCATGCATCGTGATCTAAAGCCTCATTTTGTTGACTTACAAAATCCCGCATGAAGTCCCTTAATAGCTGGGCCGCAGTTCGATCTCGCTCTTTTGCAGCGGCCGAAAATTGGTCTTTTAACGACTCATCAACCCTAAATGTAAAAGTAGCATCACTCATAATCACCCCTGTCATTACGGATATGTATTAATTTACTACAATGTAACACAACTTATGAATAATGTCCCAAAACACCAACGTAACCCCCCTGGTGCGCATCGTTGAGAGGCGTGGGAAGTTTTGTTAGAGCTGTTATGAGGAAAATTAGACCATTCCCTAGATGGCCCTCTAATTCTAGGTATGACTATTTTTCACCTGTTGTATCCAAGAGCAAACCGCCATTTATGAATATTTGCGCTTGAAGAGGGGAGGTCGGAGAACCGAATGGGGGTGGATTGCTGGTTACCCCGTTTGCAAGTCAAACTTCCCCAGGTTTTAACTAAAACCAGATCAAAGAGGTCGTTTTGGACCCCGTAATGGTGATACTTGGTTTTTGTGGTGAAACGGCGGCGGTTTTGATAGCCTAGTTGGGTCTCCATTAAACCCAGACTTATTACACTCTAAAAATCAATGCAAACTTTGCAAGCTAATAATTTCTATCTCTTGGCTACTAACAAAACCAGAATCATTCGTGAGAAGGAACTTACAGCCCGCCAACACGGCCGTTGCGTAGTGCAATGCATCGATAAGCTTCATTGCGCGCTTGGCCCCAAGCTCGCCCGCAAGTTCAAATACCTTAGTCGTGTGGGGTAAAACGGTCACGAATTCTTCATTTGCAAAAAAACTCTTGATCTCGCTGACCCGAACCGCATCATCCAACTGATACGGTTTGTAAAGAGTCTCCGCCAATGTAGCGTCCCCCGTAAAGGCCAACGATAAACCTGCATCAAACTGCTCAAAAAACGGCACTACAAGATCAAAATAATGAACATTACGCTCCAAAAAATATACGAATATATGGGTGTCCACGTAGACGCGTTGCCCCTGTATGCGGGTGCAAATCTCCTTTATCTTGTCCATGAATTTCTGATTTCTTTAAGGTTTGCATCGACTTCCTCGGGCGTGTCACCCCATACGCCCTTAGCAACCCCAGCATATGACATCATGCTTCTTTTATTCGCATTTCTTTGCTTAGGAATGAGCATCAAAACCCCATTTACCAACGTTGCGTCCACAGAATCATTAATAAAAACGTGATTTTTATGACCCCACTCCTGAAGAAGCTCGGCTGGAATCGTAACTTGACCCTTTTCCCGTATTTTGACTTGTTGCATGATTACCATTCCTTTAAAGAAGTAAGAATTAAGATTGGATTTCTTAATTCTCATTCTATGGCTTTTGATCTTTAATTCAACGATTCATGTCCCAAAATACCAACGTCACCCTACCTATATGCAAAAAAACTTCGCAAATTTAGTGCCTTATTACTCACTCAACCAAAAATGAAAGTTAGTCCTGTACGGGAGACCACGACCTCGAAGCATGCAAAATATTCAATATCCGTAGGCCAAATGCGTATTCCAGCACACTTGGACACTTGTTCCCCCAAGTCGTGTTCTGAAAAAAGCTTGACAAAACCCTCTAGATGTACATAATAATGTACATATTTATAAGGAAACGCAATGCAAGAAGCAACATTTACCGAATTACGTAGTCATGCGAAGACTTATTTTGATGCGGTCGAAGCTGGGGACACGGTTCGTGTTTTCAGAAATGGAAAAGCAATCGCCCAAATTGTGCCCATTGAGTCACCCAATCCATCCTGGAAAAGCAATCCACAGCCCTTGGCACTAAAAGGACTGTCCCTGAGTCAAGCCATTTTGAAAGATAGAGAAAGCTCAGTTTGAAAATCTTTCTAGATACATCCGCCTTCGTTAAGCTCTACGCTCGGGAAGTCAAAACAGATGAAGTATTGGGACTATTAGCCCATGCAGACACCCTTGTAATTAGTGTGATTTGCCTCCCAGAGATCATCTCGTCCCTTTCTCGACTGTGTCGTGAAGGAAGTTTAGAGAACAGAGATTACCTAGCAATTAAATCAAAAATCCTGGCTCACATGGAAGATATTTTGATAGTCCAAATAACGCCAGAGGTGGTACTAAGCTCCATTGAGTTGCTAGAGGGAAATCAACTCCGAGCCATGGACGCCATCCATATCGCTTGCGCTAAAACCCTAGGCGTTGACCTTTTTGTTTCCGCAGATCACCGTCAACTACGTGCCGCCGATCAATGCGGATTAAAAACAGCGGACGTTTCCTGACAGGATGCCCCAAAATACCAAC
>CAIKNE010000022.1 GCA_903828695.1 uncultured Burkholderiales bacterium
CCACAGGTCATGTGATGGTGATTGATTCGCGCAAGGACCCCAGAGCAGCGTCAGCGGGCTCGATACTGGTCACTCGCTTGAAGATGCGCGGATGCGCAGGCGTTGTGACTGATGGCGGCTTTAGAGACTCCCCCGAAATTATCGCTCTCAACTTCCCCGCTTACCACAACCGCCCCTCAGCCCCTACGAACCTGACCCTTCACCAAGCCATAGATATCAACGTCCCCATTGGGTGCGGGGATGTCGCTGTATTTCCAGGAGACATCGTTGTCGGCGACAAAGAGGGAGTGGTCATCATCCCAGCTGACATTGCGGATGAGATTGCATTAGAAGCATTTGAAATGACAGCTTTTGAAGACTTTGTCAGCGAGCAAGTGTTAGCTGGCCAGACCATCATTGGACTTTACCCACCTACACTGCAAAAGAGCAAGGATGATTTTGTGGCTTGGAGAGTTAAAAACAAGCGCTAGCCCTATGCCTAGCCCTATGCCTAGCCCTATGCCTAGCCCTAGCCCACGCCTATGATGTTAGCCCATCAGGGCTCGTTTGCAGATTAAGACATTAGCCCATTGCTGCCCTCATGGCTTGGTGAGCAGTATCCTCTAACCAAACCAAATCGAGTTGTTGGTGGGCTTCACAAATAAACCAAGGCTCGCGTGAGTCAGGCTCAAGCATCACACCCAACTCTATGAGCTTCCACGCAAACTTTTGATACAAAGCACTGTTCGTTAAGCGCCAATCCCTATAGTTCGTGGGTACGCTGGGGGTAAAGTGAATACCAAACATCGCGGGGGGACCCGCAAATGCATGCTCAATCCCGGCTTTTGTAAATACACGGCCCAATAACTCTTGAATTTTTGTACCCACTTTGTCAACTGTAGCTAAGGCGTTGGTGTGGGTCAAAATATTTAACGTCTCGTGAGCTGCGCTGAGTGCCACCATATTTCCGGTATAAGTACCCCCGTGGACGACGGCTCCTTTGTTGGAACCAACCGCGTCCATGACCTCTGCCCTGCCCCCAAAGGCGGCCACCGGGTAGCCATTTCCCATGGCTTTGGCGTAGGTGGTGAGGTCAGCATGAATGCCGTAGAGGGACTGAGCCCCGCCCTTTGCTACTCGAAAGCCCGTTTTGACCTCATCGATGATCAGCATCGTACCGTTTTGTGTGCATAAGCTTCTTAGGCGTGCGAGCCATTCGGGGGTGGCAGAAATACTTCCACAATTTCCGACGATGGGCTCTAAAACAACTGCAGCGAGTTGGTCGCTGCGCGTCTTAAAGAGCATCTCTAAAGCTTCATCACTGTTCAAAGGAATCACATCGACCAAGTCACGGGTTTTCTCAGGGATACCTGCGCCAAAAGGAATGACTATGGGATCGGTACCGGATTGGGGATCCCAACTCTCTACATCGGATTTCCACATCATCTCATCATAGAGTCCGTGAAAGCCACCTTCAACAATCGCTATGTGTTTGCGTTTTGTGAAGCCGCGTGCAGTGCGCACTGCCCCCATTACCGCCTCAGTACCTGAGTTGGCAAACCTCATTTTCTCAATGTTGGGGCACAATGCCGTGATTTGCTGAACCACTTTGGCATCAAGAGCTGTAGAAAATCCAGTGAGTGTTCCGCGCTGCGTAATTTGCTCAATCACAGCACGATCAACTCGCATATCTCGGTAGCCCAAAATGATGGGTCCATAGCCTAGCCTGAAATCAACAAAAGTGCGTCCATCGGCATCGGTAATGTAACAACCCTGCGCACGGTCAACGAATACAGTTTGATCCTCCCCCCAATACCTGTAATTCTCTGCAACGCCTTGAGGCATCAAAGCTTTGGACTCCTTAAGGAGCTTTTCTTGTACGGGACGATCCGCGTGGTTAAGGGCCTGCCCTTGGGTCTCATGTGCCTGCGGGATCCCGTGGGGCGGCCTAAGAAGCATGCCAACTCGATCCTCTAAAAGCTTAGCAACATGCAACTCGCCCACATCGCCGCCGTAAGTCGCTCGGGCTTGCTCAAACAAAGACTTAGCGACGCCCCCCATCGTGAGTGAATAGCCCTGTGAATTAGCGATTTGATTGACCAGCGTCAGGTCTTTGACGCAAAGATCCAAAGAGAAGCTTGGATCATAGTGCCCTGCAAAGATCGAGGGCACATCGTGCTCAGCCACCCAGCTGTTGCCAGCGCTTGATTTGATTGCCTCCCAAACGGTGTCCAAGGGAACACCGGCTTTGCCGCCCAACATCAACGCCTCGCCTATCGTTGCAGCGCTCACAAACCAAAGTAGATTGGTGAGTAACTTAACTGTTGCCGCATTACCCGGCTTACCCACATAAAAAATCTTCTCACCGATCACCTCTAAGACGCGCTTGTAGTGATGGAAGGTGGCCTCATCTCCACCTACAAAGATGGAGAGTTTGCCAAGCGCAGCAAAATCCACTGCATTGGTAACGGGTGCCTCCAAGTAATGGACTTGCTTTTCAAGGCCGACCTCCACAAGTTCTTGCACCAAGTCCACTGCACTCGTGGAGGTGTCAATAATGCTCGCGTGGGGTTTGATGTGAGCGAGAACACCGGATTCGCCCAACATGACACTTCTGACTTGTGGGGGACCGGGTAAAGAGGCCATGACCAGGTCAGCCCAAGAGGCTCCTGCGGCCAAGGAGTCGGCCCAAACACCACCGCTACTCAGTAAATTGCGTGCTTTAGAGGAGTCTTGATCAAACACTCTTACGTCATATCCAGCCTTAATCAAATTCATGGCCATAGGATTGCCCATGTTGCCCACACCGATAAAGAAGATTTTGGTTTTCAAAGATAAAGTCATTGCTCGCTCGAGAAAAAATAATGATTGGAAGGTGTAGAAGATTCAACGATAACGAAGTTTTCAGTAAATCAGATATGACAAGGGCGAATCAATCAAGCACTGCCCCCAAAGCACAAAAAAAAGAGATGGACATTTACGACACATCTCCATTTGACGTCATCGCCTGATACTGGCAATGCAACAGGGTTAAATTTTCTTGAATCTAAGAAACAATTTACCCTTATGCGATTCTTTTTGATACTCAAAGCCATGCGATTTCAGCAGTTTTTGGGCACTTGCAAAATCATAAGTTCTGTAATGAACGGTTTGTGCCATCAAATTATTTCCCTTGTCTGCAAGGTAGTAATGTTTAATGAAACCGTCCTCACAATGATCGATTTTTTGTGAATAAGTCATTCCATTAGAAATAACTTTTTCATAATCAAAATGTGGACCTTGAATTCCAAGAAGCAAGGTGCCCCCATGATTCACGTATTTGCAAAGGTGCTCGAAACCTTTCTCATTAGCATCAGCATCTGGTATGTGACTAACCAAGAAAGGCTCATTGTCGCCGTCAATAACGAAGTACCAAACACCGCCGTAAGAGAACACCAAATCGTACTGTTTATCCAGCTTGAGTTGTGTCACGTCTTGATTGGAGAGTCGTACGTTGGGGAGTTCACTCAGGCGATCCTGCGCAATGGACAGCATTGACTGAGTCAAATCCACGCCCATAATACTTGTCACATGCTTTCTCTTGGCCAACTCCTCCAAAATAAGGCCGGTTCCGCATCCGATTTCTAGAACATGTTGATAAGGCTCGTGTTCTAAGAGGTTATCAACTATAGATTTGTAGTCGTAATAACCAGATGTCATGATGGCATCGTAATATGCCGACATATTTGTGTAATCACCCATGCTATCTTTCTGAATTTTGATCTGTTAACTATCCCATCGACTCACAATGATTAAAGTGTCAAAGTTTAAAGTTTAAAAAATTAACTTTTCCTAGAATCACTGCAGGCACGCCAACTGAGCAACAAATATGAAGTCCAAGCTCAGAGGATTCACCTTCAATTATTACACAGTCGTTACCAATTTTGACCAATATTGGAGCGTAAAGTCCAGTTTATACGAAAGGCGTATATGCTCGCTCTTAAATTGATCAACTCAATAAATATCTCCTAATTAGAAAGCGCTCTAATAAAATGAACGGTCATTTTCACTAAAATTGAGCTCTTATTAAGAAAAACCCAAAGGGTGTCTTATGACGATATGCATGGTTGCTAATCCAAAGGGAGGCGTAGGCAAGTCCACGATCTCTACCAACATCGCTGGATATTTTGCATGGCAGGGCAAGAAAGTCGCTCTAGGCGATCTAGACCCTCAGCAATCATCCAAATTGTGGTTAAGTCTTCGACCTCCTGGTGCTAGTCCCATCGTTGGATGGGACTACGATGAAGAAGCCCCCAAAGAGTCATTGGGAGGATTTAAACACGCAGTGCTAGATACGCCAGCTGGCTTTGATGAGAAGCGCCTTAAAAAAGCCCTTAAGTTTGTGGATAAGGTCATCATTCCCATCCAGCCCAGCGTATTTGATATCTTCGCGACCCAGCACTTCATCAACTTATTATTGGAGATGAAGCAGTCTAAATCCCTGGATGTCGGGATTATTGGCATGCGCGTTGATGAACGAACAATATCAGCTGCAAAATTAGCAGAGTTCTTAGCAACTCTCCCCTTCACACACATTGGCAACCTAAGAAACACGCAGTACTATGTTCATTTAGTTGCGCACGGAATGAGTATCTTTGATATGACTCCCAGTAAAGTGGCTAAAGATCTAGAGCAGTGGGAAGCTATTGGGGACTGGCTAAAAACATAAGGAACCCCTACGACGTTTTATTGTGTTCAAATCAAAAAAAACGCCTGTCTGTGGAACAGATCAGGCGCTGTGTGCAGAGAATTTATTAGTTTTGAATAAAGTCTATGCTCTAAGACTTATAACTCCACCATTGTCCCAAGCTCAATCACGCGTCCGGGATCAACTTTAAAGAAGTCTGCTGCGCGTGAGGCGTTTTGCATCATGGAGATAAATAGGTGCTCCCGCCACATAGACATTTGTGGAATTTCGTGGGCAACCACAGAGTCCCTGGCCAAGAAGAAAGAGGACTCCTCAACAACACAGTTGATATTGTGTATGGTACTCAGCAGGCGCAAAATGTGCCCGATATCTGGAGTTTCTTTGAATCCGTACACAGCTCTGACCAAGAACATGTTGTCGCCTAGGTCTTTCAATGCGATGCGTTTTTCATCAGAAACTCTAGGTACGTCCCAAACGCTTACTTTCAAGAATATGACACGTTCATGGAGTACTTTGTTGTGCTTCAAATTGTGCAACAAAGCTGCAGGAACATAATCAATGTGTGCGGTCAAAAAGATCGCAGTCCCCTCAACCCTGGCAGGGGGATGCTGCATTAATGAATGAAGGAAGTCTTCGATTTGAATTCCATTATCGACAGCGCGTTTTCTTAGCAACTGACGCCCCTGGAACCAGGTCATCATTAGCAAGAAACAAATAGCACCGATTACGAGTGGGAACCAACCACCTTCTAATATTTTGGCAAGATTAGAGGCAAAGAAGCCTAAATCAACCACCATAAACAAGCTGATCACCAAGGTGACGAGCAAGGGGTTCCATTTCCAAACAACCTTCATCACGACAGCGGCCAAAAAAGTAGTCATCAACATGGTTGTAGATACAGCAATTCCATACGCAGCAGCTAAGTTATCTGACTTCTTAAAGGCCAACACAACCATCACAACAATTAAGCAAAGCATCCAATTGATAAAGGGTACATAAATCTGTCCTATCTCGCGCTCGGAGGTGAACAACACACGCATGCGAGGAAGGAAGCCCAACAAAATGGCTTGACTGGTCATCGAATATGCGCCCGATATACAAGCCTGAGAGGCAATGACGGTCGCAACTGTGGAGAGAATCACGAGAAAGAGCGAGAAACTATCAGGAACCATCAAGAAAAATGGATTAGAGATGGACTCAGGGTTCGTGAGGAACATTGCCCCTTGCCCAAAGTAATTGAGCAACAAACAAGGCATGACGAGAAAAAACCAAGAAAATTGCACAGGCTTGATACCAAAGTGCCCCATATCAGCATACAAGGCCTCTGCACCGGTCAAAACAAGAAATATAGAACCCGTAACAGCAAATGCGATGGCTGAATCATGAAGCATAAAACTAAGTGCATACATTGGGTTAAATGCGCCTAGTATTTCAGGTGCGTTGACGATCTGGTAGATACCCATTAGACCAATCACACTAAACCAGATAACCATAATGGGCCCAAAGAGACCCCCTACGATTGCAGTCCCCTTTTTCTCAAATACAAAGAGCGCTATCAAAATTAAAATGGTCAAAGGCAAGATATACGGGGTTAAACCAACCGAGATCACTTGCATACCTTCTAGTGCGGACAAGACTGAAATTGCAGGCGTGATAACCGCGTCACCGTAGAACAAACAAGCGCCTAGTACCCCAACAACAGTCAAAACGACAGCCCGTTTGGTACCTAAGTGGGTTGTTCTCATCGCAAGCGCCATAAGAGCCAAAATACCGCCTTCACCGTGGTTGTTGGCGCGCATCACAAAGAGAACATATTTAAGGGACACCACGAAAATAAATGCCCAAAAAACCATAGAAATAACTCCAAAAATGGAGTCATGATTTAAAGGGATTCCGTTGGTCGGATCAAAACAAGCCTTAAGCGCATACAAGGGACTTGTACCAATATCGCCAAATACTACCCCAATAGCGGCTAGAGCCAAGGTAGCTAGGCCACCTTTACCGTGGCCGTGTGAGTTTTCTATATCTACGGGGGGAAGTTGTTTGGAGTGAGAGTACTCTGGATTACTTAGAGACATAAAGGGCTTTAAAGCTAAGGATTGCGCATTGTAGAGGAATAATATGCCTCGTCAAGATCATAGCAAGCAACCCATACTGAACGGATAAGTCACTGATTTAATTCATTTTTTTAAACAAAAGTCGCTTCTTTTGCGCCAAAAATACAGCCGAAATTGAGATTTAGAGGCATTTTGTAAAGTACTTCTCATGGTGCCCCTCCACCAATACCATGAGCCGATAAACCTAACCCTAATGCCTACCCCCCTCATTTGGCCCGGACACTGTCTCACTGGGCGATCAACTTAGGAAGGACAACCTGCATTTAGTGCGTATTGGTTTTTAGTTTTTGGGTCCTTAAGTATTGAGAGCATAAAGCGATTGCAATAAAAACCACTCCAACGGCGTCGCTTGACGTTGATGGGTAGACGAGTGCAAAGCCAGAAATGATGAACAGCAAACGCTCAAGTACGGTTGTTTTTAGCCAGGCCCACCCCTGAAAACCCGCTGCGATAGCAGCGATACCTAGCGCGGCCGTAACCGTTACCTCAGCAATCGAGAGCCAGTTAGCGTTTACAAGTGCCTTGGTTGAGCCCATTAACCTTCACCGGTTGTTCCAAGTAGATTAATTCCATCGCACCCGTTGTCCAGTAGATATCTGAGATGCTTGACCAAACGAGGAGTATCGGGGGTGAAGTTCTCAAAGACAGGAGTTGCTGAGGCGGCAACAACGTCTGTGATGTGTCTGGGCATTTGAGTTACTTTCAAATTTTCAAGAGGAGTTATGGAGCTTGAACCATCAACAAGATATTACTTTTTTTGCAAGACTATTTAAGAAGCGGGCTTGTCAGCCTCTCCCTCTGGGGCAGGCTCAGCAGCTACGGGCTTTGGAGGGGGCGGGGGCGGCGGTGTAAGTGCAACAGGCGGTGTAATAGGTGGCAACGGCACCTCTGGCTCAACAGGATCTAACACCTGCATTGTTTGCGTCACTATGGAGCAAAGTTTACCTGCATCACTTTGAATACTAACCTGCCAAACCATAGTTGATTTACCGCGGTGAAAGGCTCTTGCCTCTGCCTTGAGCACAGTCCCTAACTCAGCTGGGGCCATGAACTTGGTGCTTGAATCCCTGGTTACCACTTGGGTGCTGCTCGGATTGTTCATGAGAGTCCCAACCACACACAACGTATCCGCAAAAGTCATATAGACGCCGGCATGCACGACATCTCCAACAGATGCGAAATCCTCTCTTAGCTCCAATTCGCCCAAAACTTTTTCGATGCCAACCTCAGTCACCTTAACGCCAAAGAGGCCGGGGAAAATGGGATCAAGTAATTTGGTAATCGATTCGACGTCGTACATAACCGCCTTTAAATAAGTAACGAGAGAGCATGCCAGCAGATCTGCTAGTTTGAGAGGGAATTATATTCTTCCCAGGCGCTGATAAACTTTCTCGCCGTACCCCAGGGGCCTATCCGCCTGGGGTAAGCTTTAGTCGCAGTACTATTATTTGGGTTGTTTCACGATCCGGAGGTAAGGCTTCACAGCGTTCCAACCACCTGGGAATAAATTCTTTGCATCATCATCAGAAACGGATCCGGCAATAATCACATCCTCACCACTCTTCCAGTTAACAGGTGTGGCAACTTTGAATTTCACCGTCAGCTGCATGGAGTCCAACGCTCTAAGAATCTCATCAAAATTACGTCCCGTCGTCATAGGATACGTCATCATGAGTTTTATCTTTTTATCCGGGCCGATCACAAATACAGATCGAACGGTGGCACTGTTTGCTGCAGTCCTACCCTCTGAGTCGCCCTTCTCATCTGCTGGAAGCATGTTGTAAAGCTTTGCAACTTTAAGATCTGTATCCCCAATCATTGGATATTTGACTGCTGCGCCCTGAGTTTCCTCAATATCCTTAGCCCAACTGCCGTGACGGTCAACGGGATCTAAGCTCAAGCCGATCAGTTTGCAATTGCGTTTGGTGAACTCAGGCTCGATCTTTGCCATGTATCCCAACTCAGTCGTGCAAACTGGCGTAAAGTCCTTTGGGTGGGAGAAAAGTATGGCCCAGCTTTCACCAATCCATTGGTGAAAATTAATTGTGCCGTGAGTGGTTTGAGCATCAAAATTAGGTGCTGTATCGTTTATGCGTAATGACATTGTCTAAATCCTAAAAAAAATAATCTTAGCTAAGCTCAGCCTTTGTACTCCAAAACGTGCAGTCCCCCGTTCCAATCTGTAACGTACATCAACCCCTCAGGTGTTACATATGCATCACAAGTCTTTGCAGCAAAAGCCACATTAGGCCTTGGATCCATCATCTTTTGGGGTAGAGGAGGTACCCAGTAAGCAACCTCCTTAGGCTCGAAAGCGTTGGTTATATCAAATACCCTAACGCCGGCGTTATTGTAGGTTGCGAAGATCATGTCTTCACTTTGAAAAGATCCAGGCCTATTTTCGTGAAGGTTATGAGGACCAAAAGTCCCCAAACCGCAGTAGTCCCGGTCCTTGGGAGTGGGGAGCGTAGAGATAGGAACAGGGTTTTCTGAGACCCTTACGTCCAACACGAAGGTATGAAAAATTCCTTTGGCACATTTCTCAGCATTTGCCTCATCGGCTACCACACATAGTCCACGCTTGGGAAGCGGGAGCGGTGTATGCGTTCCACCAGGAAACGGTGGTGCCCAATTGATATGCGACAAGAGCTTGGGCGCCGCAGGGTCACTCAGATCATGAATGGTGAACCCACCGTCCCGCCAAGCCCCGTATCCCCTATTGCCCGCAGTGATCATGTGGTGCAAGGCCATCCGCTTACCCTTGGGCATTTGGGAGGTCTCCCCCGCAGCGCGGTTCATGCCTGGCATCCACCACTTAGAGACTATTTCTGGTTTGGTGATGTTTTGCAAATCCACAGTCACGAGAATGGTGTCTGTAAACCCATCCAAGTGAGCGGCGATATAGGCGTATCTTCCACCGATCCACCACAAACGGTTAATGCCAATCCCAGGCATTTCAAGAAATGCAATCTCTCGCATTTCCTTTGGATTTGAGATATCGTGAATCGAGAGCCCAGATCTGAATTTCTGACGATTGGTCAAATTGTCAACTGGATTGTTTTCGAAATAACCACGCATGTCGTTGTACGACTGCATGGCCACAATGTTGGCCCCATTAGCCAACAAAAGTAGATTCTCAGCCACTTGCAGGTGATGGGTACGTGTGTACTTGCCGGCTGTAAAGAAGTTAACGGGTTTTAAGTCCTTGGGATTAGCAGCGTCCAAAATCGTAACACCATCACTGTGCATGTGCCCCACATAAATATGGCCCTTGTTCTTCATTACTTGGACGCTATCAGGGCGTCCGCCTAAATCCGAGTAAGAAATGTGGTTGATTTTGTAGCCAATGCCCTCTGGTGGAATTACGCTGGGTTGCGCTTGTGCGGCAGAATTCAAAGTAGCCGAAGACGCAAGCCCACCGGCCAACATACCGCCCCATTGTTTCAAATGATCCCGACGACTAAGCTTATCCATTAGCAATCCTTTAAGGGTTAAGATTTTGAAAGGGTATTGAGTTTATATATCAAGTGCAACGCATCTGCGAATGGTTGCACTTGGCATAAGCTACTCGAGAGCATCACAGACGATCAATATTATTTTTCGTCAGCAATTGTGTTCACCAAGACGCCGACTCCCTCAATATCGATCTCACAGACGTCACCGGGAGCCATCCAAACGGGCGGCGTACGTGCGTATCCAACACCCGCAGGTGTGCCAGTAATGATCACGTCACCAGGGACCAAGGTCATGCACTCTGAAATAATACACAACGATTCAATGACACCCCACAAAAAGTCCTTTGTATTGCCGTCTTGCATGACTTTGCCGTTCAAACGCGACTGGATCCTTAGACCATCGGCTGCGTGGGGGAGTTCATCTGGGGTGACGAGCCACGGCCCGAATCCACCTGTGGCGTCAAAGTTCTTACCCAAAGTCCACTGAGAAGATTTCCTTTGAAAGTCACGAACACTGCCGTCATTAAAGCAAGAATATCCCGCGATGCATGAAAGTGCATTCTCAGGCGTCAAGTGATGCGCCTTGTGCCCAATCACGAGCGCCAACTCAGCCTCGAAGTCTAGTTTGCTAGAAGCTTTGGGCCTGATGATAGGTTGGTGATGACCAACCATAGAGGAAGGTCCTCGCAAAAAGAAACTAGGGAACTCAGGCCTTGCATTGCCGCCTTCTTTGGCATGGTCGGCGTAGTTCAGTCCCATGCAAACAATTTTGCTGGGATGCGTAATCAGGGGTAAGAGATGTGCGCTTTTAATGGATTTGATGGCGTTGGCAGGTGCAGACTTGGCTGCTGCGTGGGCGCTTTGCAAACCGTTGGGAGTAGCGATAAGAGCGCCTAGCTCACAGGGAAGGGATGTCCCCAACATCGATAGATCAACAAATTGATCTGACTTAGAGTCCAAAACAACACCAACAGTGGATAGGCCATTGCTATCAAAACTTAAAAAACGCATGATTAAAAAGTAGTTAAAGTTAAAGAAAATTTACCCACTTGAGCCCTCAGCTATTCATCTACTAGCAAGAAACTATCTCAAAGCCCAAGCGCACAACGTTCGATTATTTACCAAATTTGACCAGAAGTTAATTCAAACCCTCAGTGATAACCCTAGCGCGGTCATTGCAACCAAAGTGGAGTTTAAATTTCCAGTACCACATTGCCCGTAAAACGCCCCTCCTCAACAGCCAAATGGGCTTGAGCAATTTCGGAAAAATCGTAGGTTTTAGCAACGGTGTGTTTTAGGCTTTTGCTGTCTAACAGTTGACGCATTTGCAAAAGCGTCTTTTGACGGTCCTCAGCACTCAAATCGTAGATCAAGAAGAACTTAAACGTTATAGACTGGAAGAGAAGATTCCTAAAGGAAATCGAAATATCACCTGGATTATTGGATCCGTAGCAAACAAAAATTCCGTGTGCAGCAAGGACCCCTTTGGGTAGCCATTGGCTGGTGCTCGAGAAATCCATATCAATGACGGCGTGAACGCCGCTGCCCTGGGTAATTTCTTTGATTCTGTCAGGAACAGATTGTGTTTTATAAAAAATGCAATCCTCCACTCCCGCAGCATTTGCATGCTTGGCTTTTTCTTCACTGCCCACTGTACCAATCACTTTGGCCCCAGCCAGGACACACAACTGCGCAGCGTAGTGTCCAACACTTGACGCCGCTCCCGTCACTAAAACGGTCTTGCCTTTTAAATCTCCGCACAAATTGATTGCCTGTAACGCCGTGAGTGCAGGTATCCCCAAACACGCACCCTCCTCAAAAGTAGTTGTGTCAGGTAGATGAGCCGCCTGAGATTCATTGACCACAATGTATTCGCAGGCCGTTCCGTGAGGGCGAGCCCACTGACCATTCCAGACCCACACACGTTCCCCCAACCTGCTTTGACTGACCCCAGCACCTACAGCATCAATTAACCCCGCACCATCACTGTGAGGGATGATGAAGGCTGCATTCAAAGGTCTTGCTATTCTTGATTTGACGTCAGAGGGATTAACGCCTGAAGTTTTAAGTTGCACCCTTACCTGACCTGGACCAGGCTCGGGCTTGTCGAGTTCACCCAGAATCAACGTGTCCGCTGCAGGACCATTCTTTGTATACCAAGCTGCTTTCATCGTCATGCTCTCTCAATTGGGGACTAATGTTGCTACGGGTTGACCTTTTTCAACAACATAAGTCGCAAGGACCTTGGTGGTTCCCGAAGCTGTGTTAATCCCGTCATGAATAACGCCTGCGGGGATGAAAAATACATCGCCGGGCTTGAGCACGCGAGTTGGCTGTCCATCCACCCTCAACTCAAGTTGCCCCTCTAAAATATAGCCAATCTCCTCTCCAGGATGGGTATGACGACCTGATGAGGCCGTTTCTGCAAATTCAGCCCTAGCCTGAACAACAACTTTCTGAGGAATCGACAAGTCGTGAGTTTGTAGCGGTACGCGAACGAGTTTGGCCTGCTGTGAATGTGCAAGCGTAGCGCAGACGAACAAGAACGCACCCAGCGTAAGCGTTTTTATCATTGGGGCTTTGGTAGATCGGGTCATTGGGGGCTCCATTTTGAACATAAACGGGAAACCAAATAAGTCCAACACAGCATTTAATTTTCGACCTTATTGCAAATGTTTTGATTGACTCAAATGATTTTTAATCAACCACAATTTTGCTCCAATTAGGGGATCTAATATCTACCGTCTTACCCCAGGGCTTTCAACAATTATTTTAGGGTCTGTAGAGCGCCATGCTAAAAAAAGCTCTAAATCTAAAAGCTCACTCGAGCCCAAGGGGAACATATAAGCTCTAACGCCACTCAAACACGCTCTAAGCCTTCGGTGCAAGGAGCCCATGCGTTGCCACTCCAGTCGGTAAGCCGGATAGGCGTTGATGTGACCTTGACTGATCGTCTCACCTTGCAGTTTTCTACCCCAGTTTTGTTCATGACAGTTTGTGCATGCCAAGTTGATTTGTCCCATCCGTGTGTAATACAACTCACGCCCTCTTCGAAAATGCTCGATGTTGCTTGCATCAATATGGGCATTCAAGGGTAGCCCTCTTGAGGCCATCGCAACGTATGCGGTGATCCCAAGCATCTCGTCTGACTCGAGCGCAAGTTCAGGGAGCTTTTGATGGCGGGTTCGACATTCATTGATCCGCCCCTCTAAGTTTATGAGTTGACCACTTTGCTTGTCTATCTGGGGATACCGTGTGGACGCACCCCGCATGGACTGGTTTAATTCGCCGTGGCAACTCGAACAAGACGGATGCTCTGGCGATTCAGTTTTCTTCCATAAAGCCTCACCCTGTATGATCCACAAAAAAGCAGGGTTCAGATCATCGCTTCGGGCGAGACTGCGAAGGTCTTCACTGATGAAGGTCAACCCTGATCGCAGTGCTTGAGGAGGGACGACGCGGTCAAAGTCATTTGCAACAGAAGAAACACTGAAACACAAGAGGGAGACAAAAAGATAAAGTGACCTTATCATTTGGCTTGCTATTTAACTTCTAGGAGCTTTTCAGCCTGCCCCATCACTCCCAAATCGTCCTCCCAAGACAACTTGAGAAGTCCATTTTGCGGGGCTCTCATCCAAAACTGTAGGCTAGGATTGGCTGCAATACCGGTACCCAGTGAGGCTTTAAAGACCACGGCGTCCAAAAAAGTAACCGTTAAATTTTTGATTACATTCTTAGCAATCAATGTACCCATCATGTCCAAGCGGTACCCCGTCTCCATAGCATGTTGAATCAAAATACGAACCTCAAAAGGTTCATCACTTTTGATGCTTGAGGGAGTGATAATTCTTGCAGCCATGATTAAGACGCGTCCAAACAAGCAGATTCAGTTACCTCAACTGGAACATGCGCTGTAAACCATTCACCTTTGGATGTCAGCGCTAACGCATGCACATTTTGAGAACCGTTTAACCGAACACGCGTTGAGATCTCTGCTTTTGGGTTAAGAGGGGTAAGATCAAAGCGAGCAATGAAGGGTCTTGGATTTCTGTCAGACAAAATAAAGATACTTTTAACAAAGTCGCTCTCGCTCATGGGGCTTTCGACGTAAACTCGAAACGCTGCAGAGTGTCCATTATCAGCAAGCCTTGGGGTCTCTAAAAGAATCCTGCCTTCGCTGGTTTTTTTACCGCCGGTTATTTCATAAAATAAAGCATTAAAAGCATCCTCGTTCGACCGGGCCGCATTTACTGCTAGTGCACTTAACGCAACTGTCCACTGCAATGGGTTTAGCAATAGATGAACACCCCCCCCTGCTAATGCCCGTAAGCTAGTGCGTTTGTCATCCGCTTTAATGAAAGAGGATTTTTTGCATTTTGAGCTTTCTGTCAAAACTTTTCCTTTTCAAATTACTTGTGATGTTCGATATTTAATCGGTGAACAGATTAACAAAACTCATTTGAGAGTAACCAAATAAGCAACAACATCCTCTATTTGTTGCTCATTCATTAAGGGCAGACCTCGCCAGTGAGGATCAACGCTTTTCAAACCCTCCACCCTGTAATAACTTGGCATGATGGACTCTGGATTTAGAGCACTTGCATTAACAACTCTTAACCTGAGTTGAGCCACTGAGAGCCGCGTACCTACCCCTTCCAAAACAGGAGCAAGATTACCAACCTGGCCTTTGTACTCAGGAATAGCGTGACACAAAGTACATTGCCCCTCTCTAGTCTTGACAATCTGCGCCCCCCGAGCAGCCTGCCCCTGCTTTGCACCAAGCGGCTCCCAAATTGAATCTCCGCTAATTTGATAAGCAGCTAATGAATTGGGCGTTTGAGCCCCTACGTATGGAGAGCCCAATACTCCTACCCCAAAGACCACGGGCAAAGCAAAGCTCCTGCATACTTGTGCGACGCGGTCCAAGCGAAGCGCTGAGTGCTTTGGAAAAATACGCTGCATTTGTTCGTGCAATCTTAGTCGGAGACACTGTAGGGGCTCAGGGTATTGCTTAAAGCCTTGCTTTAGGCTTTCGGCTTTAGGCTTTAAGCGAACCCGGTTTAGACCTAATCGTAGCCCTAAAGTGCGGCTCCTACAGGGTTAGACAATCTTTAGGCCTGAGTGTTTAAGGGGCACAGTTCGGATCGGCTTTCCTCGGGCTTTGTAGATTGCGTTCAAGATAGCGGGCGCCACCACACAAATGGTGGGCTCGCCTACACCGCCCCAAAAATCAAATGTCGGCGCGATCACTGTCTCGATGTGGGGCATCTGTTTTAGACGCGCAATGGGGTAGGTGTCAAAGTTACTCTGCTCAACGCGGCCATCTTTGATCGTCACTTCACTTTGTAAGGTATCTAAAGCATAAGCCACTGAACCCTCGACTTGAGCAGCAATCGTGCGTTGGTTGACGGCGTGCCCACAGTTTGTTGCAAGGACTAACTTATGGATATGAACCTCATTGCCCTTGACACTCACCTCCGCGACCGCGGCCGTGTAACTTCCGTAACCCATGAACTGAGCGATTCCCCTGTGCACGCCTGGAGCGGTAGGTTTGCCCCATCCAGCCTTCTCGGCAACCGCATTCAAAATGCCCAAATGCTTGGGATGGTCTTTCAAAAGCGCACGTCTAAACTCTAGGGAATCGCGCCCAGAGGCATGCACAACCTCCTCCATGAAGCACTCACTGTACAAACCGTTTTGATTTGTATTCACCCCCCTCCAAGGCCCAACTGGAACATGTGAGTTGCGCATTGCATACTCAATTTTCAAATTTGGGATGGTGTAACCAAACTGAGCGTCCCCAGGTTCGGCCCAAAAACCTTGAAGTTGGCGACGGTCTTTGCCGTCAACAATATTGTGAGGCGCTGCGTAAGCATTGATCGAGTGACCAGAGACACGCATTTGCAAACCAACCAAGTTTCCTTTTTTATCCAGTCCTGCAGACATTTTGCAATGCCCAATAGGTCGGTAAAAGTCATGCGTGATGTCCTCCTCCCTGGACCACAAAAGTTTCACCGGCGTGCCAAGCATTTGCTTACCCAGTAATGCTGCTTGTCTCACGTAGTCTTGGAAGCCGCCGCGGCGACCGAACCCAGTCCCCAAAGACATGTTGTAAACCTCACATTTTGTGATGTCCAGTCCAGTTGATTTTGCCAACTCTGCAAGTGCGGCCTCGGCATTTTGAGAAGGCACCCAAACTTCCGCTTTATCCGTGGTGACCAAAGCCGTGCAGTTCATGGGCTCCATACAAGCGTGGCTTACAAAAGGAGTGATGTAAGTCGCCTCCACTTTGGTGAACGCATTGGCAATGGCCGCATCTGCGTCGCCAATATTGGTATCTGCAAATACGTTCTTCGTGGATGTCAGTCCTTCCTCCAAATTGGCTCTAATCGACTGACTTGTCACTGCTCCGTTGCCGACCTCGTCCCAAAAAATGGGGAGTGCGTTCAATGCCTGCTTAGCGCGCCACCAATTGTCAGCAACAACGGCAACGGCGTTGTCGTCCACACGCAGCACAGCCTTCACGCCTCGCATGGATTTAACGGCTGAGTCATCAAAGCTCTTTAGCTTTCCCTCAAACACGGGACAGGCCTTGATAGCGGCGTAGACCATGCCGGGTAACTTCACGTCAACCGCGTACTTCAATCGACCATTGACTTTTAATGCGGTGTCAAGACGCTTGAGGGGGTGTCCCGCAAGCTTCCAGTCTTTGGGGGACTTAAGCTTGATGGTTTTAACGTCGGGAGCTGGCAGTTTTGCGGCTTGTTCAGCCACTTGACCATAGGAGAGTTGGCGACCGCTTGCACCGTGTTCTATCACACCCTTAGTGACGCTGAGTTCAAGCACGGGAACTCCTAGTTGATTCGCTGCCGCTTGAACCAAAAGTATCTTAGCTGCAGCGCCCCCTTGCCTCACATATTCATGCGACTCTCGGATTCCGCGACTGCCCCCTGTCGCCATGTTTTTCCAAACTCGGTTTCTGGCTAAGTTTTGACCCGCAGTGATTTGCTGAATACTTACCTTCGCCCAGTCACAATCGAGCTCTTCGGCCACCAACTGCGCAAGTCCGGTGTGAGTACCCTGCCCCATCTCGGCCCTTGCAACACGCACAATGCATGAGTCGTCAGATTTGACAACCACCCAAGCGTTGATTTCTTGAGCCGCTAGGCCTTGGGTGGTTTGAGCCAAAGCAGGAACGTGAAACCCAACCGAGAGCCCACCCCCTGCGACTGCAGCTGTACCGATCACAAAAGACCGACGGGAGAGCTTTGGACTTGCGTCCAAGATTGCCTCTTGAATCACTGTGTCTGAATGAGATTTTGTAGGTGTAGTCATTTTTATTGTCCCATTAAGCTTTTGTAATCATCTGAGCATCAACGCTCTTGGTGTCAACGCCTTCTGCCATGTAATGAATGACGGAACCAATGCCCTTACCAGTCTGTGCGGCGTGGTGAATGGCAGCACGAATGCGTTGGTAGGTTCCGCAACGACATATATTGGTCATCGCCTCATCAATATCTTTGTCTGTAGGCTTTGGAATTTTCTCTAGCAGAGCCGAAGCCGCCATGATCTGGCCTGATTGGCAATAGCCACACTGGGGCACGTCTAAATCTAACCAAGCTTCTTGTACGGGATGAGTGGTATCTGTTGAGAGCCCCTCAATGGTTACGATCTTTTGACCAACGGCTGCTGAAACAGGATATGAGCATGAGCGAACAGGTTGGCCATTTAGGTGAACCGTGCAAGCACCGCACTGCGCAATTCCACATCCGAATTTGGTACCAGTCATCCCCAATCCATCACGAAGGACCCACAGGAGTGGCATGTCTGGCTCGACATCAACCATTAGATCTTGACCATTAATATTCAGTTGAATCATTTTTGTTTTAACCTCAAAAAAAAGAAATATTCATTAAAAAGTCTGTCATTCGAGAACGTTGAACACAGAGAAATTAAAAACTGTTTGTGGGGGCCTGACAATTAAGCGCTTCCATGACGTTTACAAAGTACATCATGAACCGTTCAAACTTGTGGCGCACGTCGACCAAGCAGAGCATATTAAACCACTATATGTGCTGAGTCTGCCTAGCGAAAATCCATTAGATTGGGAGATTTACAAAAGTTAACATCCCTACTCATGCGGGCGTTCATTGGGAACCTTAACACCCGAGCGGATCAATAGCCGATCAATAGCCGATCAATAGCCGGATCAATAGGCAGATCGGCTTGCCCTGAATTCTTCAACACCAAAGCTCTCCTGACCTTTATCGCAGGAGACCAGTAGCTCGCCCTCCTGTATGTTGACATGCAGTTGCATGCTGCGCTCTACCCAAGAGCCCAGGGCCTTGGCGCTGGACTGGGGCAGGCTTATTACGCGGACGTTTTTGGCACGCTCAACTTTATTTTGAATCCCGCTCCACCATAACTTGGAGGCTTGTCCAGAGTAAGCGCAAATGACCACTTGCTCACTTCTTGAGGAGGCTTTCAAAATACGCTTTTCGTCGGGTTGCCCCACTTCTATCCATAATTTGATTTGCCCTGTTAAATCTTTAACCCAAATATCAGGCTCATCCACATCCGATAGTCCTTTGGTAAAAACCAGGTCCTCCTGGGCATACAGCGCAAAAAGAACCAGGCGAACCATCATCCGCTCAGCGGTCTCGGAGGGGTGCTGTGCAACGGTTAAGGCGTGGCTGTTGTAGTAATTTCTCTCAGTATCTGAGATATGAAGGTCTACTTTGTAGATCGTGGAGCGCAGTGCCATAAAAGAGTAATGCTTCTCCCCTCGTGCTGAGTGAACGCCTGAGCACGCGGGGAAATAAGAGTAATTTAAGAACTCTGAGTGTAGAGCACATCAGGAGATATGCGCCCAAGGACATCGGGAATTTAATCCGCCTTGATATTGCCTTTTCTGATGACCTCAGACCATTTGGCCGACTCGGCTTTTATGAGCGCGGCGAACTCCTGCGGTGTTCCCCCTCCCACCTCGTTGCCCTGGGACAGAATAAGCGATTTCACATTTTCATTTTTCAAAATGACATTCACCGCTTTGTTTATTTTTTCAATAATTTCAGGGGGAGTACCCTTTGGCGCAATGAAGCCTTGCCAATTTTGAACTTCAACCTGCGGGTACCCCGCCTCAGCGAGCGTAGGAATATCCTTTAAAAGAGGTGATCGAGTTTTGCTTGTAATGGCAATGGCTCTGAGTTTGCCGGCATCAATATTGGGTCTTGCAGAGTACATTTGCTCAAACATCAAGTCAACATTACCGCCCAAGAGATCGGTCGCAGCAGCCGCACCACTTTTGTAAGGAATGTGGATGAGATCGATGCCTGCACTTTGCTTAAACAACTCCGCAGAGAGTTGGTGCGTGCCTCCAATCCCCCCTGATGCAAAGGTTAGGGTTGCTGGTTTGTCTTTAGCAGCTTTCACAATGTCGCTGACTGTTTTGTAGGGAGACTTTGGGTTCACCATCAAGACCAGGGGACCTTTATCAATTAAGACAATAGGAACTACATCCTTTTCAGGATCAAAACGCAGATTTCCAAACAGGGCTTTGTTGACGGCTAAAGGCGCAAAATTGCCCATTCCCAGTGTGTAGCCATCAGGCGCAGCCTTGGCGATGAACTCGGTACCGATATTGCCACCAGCACCGGCTTTGTTCTCGATAATAATAGGCTGACCCAGTTCGATACTGAGTAAATTGGCGATTTGGCGGCTCCGCGAGTCTGCCCCGCCCCCGGCACCGTAAGGCACTATGAAGCTGATAGGCTTAGTAGGATAGTGAGTTGCCTGAGACTTGGTTGTCTGAGCTTGACTCGTTTGGATCCAACTCAGCGCGCAAATCGTTAACACGAGCGTTGAGTGCAACAGATTGCGGCGAAAACCAATAAGAGAAACTGAGCAGGGATGTGAATTTTTCATAGAGCTTTTCATTTAGACCAAGATACGTAAATTGTAGGGTCTATTTCCCAAAGCGCACGGACACTGCGGTTGTGACTATTTATCGAACCGAAAAGGGAAAATAGTAGCCCTTTTATGGTCTTCAGGAGAAATCATTAAAACTCTCCGTGATACCTTATGCCAAAAACGTTCACTGGCCCTCGTTCAGCGTTGTAAGCCGGATTTTGTAGAAATTGCCAGTCCAGCGTGATCCAATTATTTTTTGCAAAGTTAATGCTGTAAAAGGTCTCTAGTATTTGCTCTGGTGCTGATCTGAAGTTTCTGTACCCGTCGCCAATAAAGAAAGAGACGCCGCCTGCTTCTAGATAACGAAGCCTATCGGCTGAAATCCAATCTATCATCAAAGCCATTCCCACCGAGTCGTCGGGTCTTTTCCAGTTGCTTCCATTGACCAAAAAGCCTGTGGATAACGAGGAGTCGACTTCAGTAAAAGCTAGAGTTTCAGTTTTCCCATCCGACTTCATTGCTCTTAGGAAAAATCCAACACTGGGGTCCAATGATTGCTCAAAGTTGATGCCGATACCGTATTTATCTTTATTGCCAGTGCGAACGGCTATCAAGGCTGATGGACTGCTTTGAGCTGGATAATTGAGACTGGAGAGATAAGCTGTTGCGGCATTAAAGCTGGCCATCTCTGCCCTGTCGTGATAAACCAAAAGTCGAACGGAGCCGGGTCTTTCTCCTAATTTGTAGGAGCGTTCAATTTCAATTTGGTCCCCGTAGTGTTGAAGTAAATTCAAATCAACAGCTTCAACATTCGGCGTCACAGGTGTTGACATACGCCCAATACGGTAGACCCAATCATTGTGATACCACTCTGTTGCAAAACCCCATCCGTAACCGCGGGCGTCAGCTGCGTAATCGTATGCGGCGTAAGTCCAACTGCCCCAGTTTTGAAATTGAGTTCTTTGATTCTTCGCATACGAATTGGGATCAAAAACATCCAGAATTGAAAAGTTACCAACTGTTAGCACCACACGGTTGCTGTCAACAAAGCCAGCTAACTGATTAAAGTCGCTTTCAACATGTTCTTGCTCACCGCCCAGCCCCCATGTTTGCCTTAAAAATAGGCGTTGCCTATAAAAAGTGGGATTGGCGCCTGCGGCTCTGGTAATTTCTCCGTTGGTAAAACCACCCACACCAACCAAAGCTCCCGTAAAGGGGACGCCAGTGACCATTTCAGGATCAAAGTAAAGCTCCCCTCCTTGCCAAGGCCTAAACCCCCAATGCGCGGTGGCACTGGTGGTGTACATGGAGTCCCTGCCCGAGCTTAGGCTGTTTGGGCCGTCACCCACCTTGGTATTGAAACTCGGATGCCACTGCTTGTTAAGGGTAATTTGATATTTGGCTGATATGTCCTCAGTATCACCCTTGTCTTCTGCGGACTGCGCGAACACATTTTGTACCAATAAAGCGACCAACAAAGGAACTACAAATAATTTCATGAAGTGATTGTCGCGAATATCGATGAAAGAATTGTGACTTTTTGTATAAGTTGGCTATTTCAAGTCAACCGTAGCCTGTGCAGACCTTGTATTTACTCAACAGCCCTAAACGAGGGATTGCGAGATACCGTCATTTGATGAGCTTGCGACAGCGTCTACCCACGGGGACAGATATCTTCAGACCCATTAATTAATACTAAGTGATTATAGGATAAAGCATTGTGCTAACTACGTGTTGTTAAAGGCCCTGCTGGAAAAGCCAATGATTACCCTTGTTTACAGTGGAGAACTTAGTGTTTTGATGCAAAAGATTAACTAAAGTGGGATAATTACCGATCAGTATGTTTAGGGTGCCTTTTGAGAGTTCATGTGTGAATCCCAAAATCACCGAACCTAGACCCATTGGATTTGACTCGTTGGTCACATTCCCCATCAATACAAAAGATATTGGAGACTCACATGCCAGGATTACTGCCACAAGTTGACCCGGATGGATTGCTGGAATATTCCGTGGTTTACACGGACCGCTCCCTAAACCACATGTCCAAGAGCTTTCAAGGCGTGATGAAGCGGATTTCCCAAATCCTTAAAACCGTTTACAACGCACACTCCAGTGTTCTAGTCCCTGGCAGCGGAACCTTTGGTATGGAAGCGGTTGCTAGACAGTTCGCAACCAACAAGCGTTGCTTGGTCATTCGTAACGGTTGGTTTAGCTACCGCTGGACTCAGATTTTTGAGATGGGCAGTATTCCTGCTGCCTGTACTGTATTGAAAGCAAGAAGACAAAAACCTGGCTCGCAAGAGCCCTTTAGTCCAGTTCCAGTGGACGAGGCCGTAAAAACCATACTGAGCGAAAAACCCGATGTCGTATTTGCCCCTCACGTTGAGACATCTTGCGGGATGATCCTCCCGGACGATTACATCAAAACAATCACAGACGCTGTGCACAGCTACGGAGGACTATTTGTTCTTGACTGCATCGCATCTGGAGCGATGTGGGTCGACATCACAGCAACAGGCGTGGATGTGCTTATCACTGCCCCTCAAAAGGGCTGGAGTAGCTCACCTTGCTGCGCAATGATTGTGTTGAGTGAGCACGCTAGAAAAGTAATTGACCAAACAACAAGTACGAGCTTTGCTTGTGACTTAAAGAAATGGCTCCAGATCATGGAGACCTACGAGAGCGGCTCTCACGCATATCACAGCACGATGCCTACAGACGCCCTATCCCGACTATGTGCAGTCATGGAGGAGTCACAAGCTTTGGGTTTCCAGCATCTGAAGGATGCTCAGATCGAGATGGGCCATAAAATCCGCGCAACTCTGGAAAAGCATGGCTTCAAAAGTGTCGCCTCTAAAGCCTTCCAAGCCCCAGGTGTGGTGGTCAGTTACACCAACGATCCAGAGATTCAATCCAGCAAAAAGTTCTTGGCTGAGGGCTTGCAAACTGCTGCTGGCGTCCCACTTCAGTGTGATGAGGGAAGTGACTTTATGACCTTCAGACTTGGACTCTTTGGACTCGAGAAGCTCCAACATGTAGACCGCACTGTGCGCCTCTTTGAGCAAGCAGTTGAACGCATACTGCCCAAACAAAATTCAAAAGCAGAAGCAGTCCACTCCTAAAAAAGGATCAACAACAAAAAACCCCGTTATTTTTTAGATAACGGGGTTTTTTATTTGTAATTACAAAAAATCAAACAATCACTTTACTCTCTGATTCATAGCGCCTCGGAATTGCCCGCCGCGCTCGATTTCAAGCTCTGAGTAATCCAAGTTACCAGAAACCTTACCCGTACTGTGAATCAGTAAGTGATGTTGACAGGAAATGTCATCATGCAACTCCCCGTAGACATCCATTTCTCTGGCTTTAACTTTGCCTGAGACATGCCCTGCCCGACCAATCTGAAGATCATCGGCAACAAGTTCACCGCTGACTTTGCCGTGAATCGTAACTTTACCGGGTGCTGTAATTGAGCCAGTGAAGACAACGCCTTCACCAATAAATAAGTTGTTTTTAACGGGATCCATATCTGCCATATCCAAGCCTCGTTTCAAGATGAAGTGAATTATACGAAATTATTCGAGAAGAACCAAAAATCGTTGTTAAATTAACAAGTTACCGACGAAATTTATACCAAAGTGTAAGCTTTTTCAGCCCTAGGAGCCTAGACTGACTCAATAATGCGGATATCGCGCTCCACACTCCCGGTGCCAAGCGCTTGGAGCGCCTCTTTGTAGGCAGGACTAGAGTAAGCGGCCTCAGCCTGCGCTACGCTTTCAAATTCCACCAAAACGGTACGCTGGAGTAGGCCGCCCTCTTTGGCTACTGCGGGTATACCTCGTGCCAAGAACTTACCCCCCGCGGCTAATAATGCAGGACCGGCCAAAGCGCCGTAAGCCGCTAAAGCATCAGGGTTGCTGATTGATTTGTAAGTGCTGATCCAGTAAGCTTTTGCCATGCCGTGTTCTCCAATTAAACTTTAAGCCCAATCATATCAAGGAGTATCGATGTTTAACGCCCATACTAAGACAAACCCTCAGCAAAAACAGCTGGGCCATTCAAAAATATGGGGAGCGATCGTGATTGTCCAGGCCTTGACTCTTTGCGCATCCATGCTCACACCTACGCACGCTAGCGCCCAAGAGGAGTTGAGACGCTTTAAGCTCCTCAAAGCTGAGGAGCTCTCTGCTGAGCAGGCCAAGTTAGCCCAGTCCATCCGCAGCGGCCCAAGATCCAGTACTGGGAGCACCGCAACGCAGGAGAACGCCCCTCTTGGAAGCCCCTTTAACGTCTGGCTTAGAAGTCCAGAAATTGGCGATAGCATCCAAAAGCTTGGGTCCCAAATTAGGTTCAATAGCTCCTTACCCGCAAGACTCAATGAGTTTGCAATTTTAATTACCGCGCAGTACTGGGGAGCGCAGTATGAGTGGTTCGCACATCACCGCCTGGCCATGAAAGCGGGACTTAACCCTGACGTTGCTGAGGCGGTCAAAAACCAAAAGCGCCCCCTCAACATGGCCGCTGACGAAGCGGCTGTTTATGATTTCTCGACAGAGTTGCACTTAACCCATTTTGTCAGTGATAAAACGTATCAACAAGCGCTCGGTCTTTTTGGGGAAAAAGGAGTCGCCGATTTAATCGCAGTCAATGGTTATTATGATTTAGTGTCTATGACTTTAAACGTGGACAGAACACCAGTGCCTACCCATTAAAGAAAATCGGGTTGACCATAACACGGCATTAGCCTTTTAAAAGCTGACACAGCTCAGCTCCAACCTGGGCCAAAGGCGCTGCCCACTCACTCGGTACGGCTTGTCTGAAGCTCACGGCTGAGGCATATCCGTAAACCGGGTCTTGTACAACCTGCCAACGCCAGTCTGAAGTAAAGGGCAAAACAACCCAAGTTTTAACGCCTAAAGCCCCGGCCATGTGGGCTGTGGTGTTGTCAATGCTGATCACCAAGTCGCAACCACATATGACCTGCGATAAACGATCCAAATCGTGTTCAGTATCCAACGATTTCATGCTGTGAACGCGCACACCGCAGTGATCCTCAGCGTGATTAATTTCCTCTGCAACGTCTGAGTACTGCAAACTCAGCCACCTGATACGCTTGGTCCTCAATGCGTTAAGCGCTGACGGGTCAGCCTCCAACCCAAAATTGATTTTTCTTTGCACTTGCTCCATGAGTTCACTCAGAGCTAGACTTCTTTTAGCACCACTTTTGGGGTTTAAACTCTTCCAAGAAATACCAATCACAAAGTCAGTAAAGGGGGTGCCTTCACTTTGTGAGTTGTGAGGATCCCTCACCGACAACTCAGCAATCAAAGAGCGCCTCAACTCAGTGACCCGGCCTGGCTCACATCGCAAATAACCAGCGGTTTTGACTGCGCCTTGGAACTTACTCCATTTGGCAAGGCTTCCGATAGGAACGTGCGCATCGAAATTTTGATCCGTTAATTGCGCTGCCTCAGAGATGAACTCAATATTTGGAAATGAATAGCTAAATACTGGTATTAACCTCGCGTCAATACGAACGATAACTTTTTGTACAAAAGACGCGAGCAATGGGATCATGGGCAAAAAGCGCGCAAAATAAACATCATCTCCAACACCTTGTTCATTCCAGACCAACAACCGCAGCGGCTTTGGGCTTGAGGAGTCTATGCTAGGGGCTGGCAATGCCCCGCCCCCCAACAAAGGCGGCTCCCACAAGGGTTGGCTGGTGTGAAGCACTTGGACTGCGTATTCAGGTGTTGCCCATCTCCATTCATACTCTTGAAATCCAGATTCAAACTTACCTTCACCCAGCATCAGCAGAGCCATATTTAAATGCCCTTGAGCGAAACTAGGCTCTAGTTGAATGGCCCTTTGATACTCCCTGAATGCTTCATCAAAAAGCCCTCTGTCTTGATATACATTCCCCAGGTTAGAGCGCGCTTGTGCGTAGTCCGCTCTATACACAAGTGCTTGTTCAAAGTCTGCAATTGCCTTATCCCAATGGCCTAAGTATTTATAGACATTACCTCTATTGTTTAAAAGCTCGGCGTTATGGGGATCAATCTCGATTGCCTGGCTAAAACTCTCCAAGGCGTCCTCGTTTCTTTGAAGTTCAACCTGAGCAAGTCCTCTACCCCTTAGAGCCTGCGAGGTAGTGGTCAGCAGATTTTGCTCACGCCCTAAGCTCAGCAATTGGGTAAATTGATCCAAGGCATCCCGGGCCCGCCCCATCTCCAGTAGCGTCACAGCCTTGTTTGCCACGGCCTGAACAAAATGAGGGACTGCTTGAATGGCTTTATCAAAATAAGTCAACGCCGCCTCTAAATCACCCAATTTAACGCACGCAATACCTGCGTTACTCAAGAGTTGGGGATGCTTTGTGTCCAACTGGGCAGCTAGGTTATAGCGAACCAAAGCTTCGTTGTACCTACCCAACTCCAAGAAAACATTACCCTGATTGAACAACGCATTAAAGTGCGAGGGATCAAAATAGATGCACGTCTCGTAACACTTAATGGCTTCTTGCCAATCGGCCTTACTCTCCAGCGCAAATCCTTTCAAAAAATAAAGTTCAGCACTTGTTGAGGGTTGGCTTTGGGTTTTAGAGTAGGCCTGTAAGAAAGTAAGAGCTTGATTGGTGTCGCCCTTTGCACACAAAACCTTAGCAAGGCCTAAGAGCACGCTTAATTCGTTTGGATAACGCCCAAATAAGTCACGGTACAGCGCCAAAGCCTCCTCAACCTGAGCGCTTGCTAGCAGGTGCGCCGCACGTGCGAGGTCCGATCCTAGATCACTGGGCATAGAAAAAATTCAGATACAAAGTTCATCCCAATCATCTGTAGGCGACCCCGCTCAAACGCGTTTACTCGCGTAGTGTGCCTTGAGGCGCTCTCGACGGGCGTCCTCTGTAGATTTGGCATCGTTAATTTCTCTGAATACGCTACTCAAATCCGCTTTGCGCTCTACGGTTTTAAAACGCCCGGTTAAGACAGTCTCGGGCGTTAACTCGCCGCGTTGATATAGATCCCAAATTTCAGGGCCGTACTGGGTTGATAAGAGCGTGGGCGCGAACCGCCCAAAAAACACTCTTAAGTTATTAACGTCCCGCAGCAACATCCGCTGAGCGTGGTTGTTACCGGCCGCGTCAACGGCCTGGGGCAAATCGATAATGACAGGACCATCGGCGGCCATTAAGATATTGAACTCAGACAGATCGGCGTGAACAATCCCTGCGCAAAGCATCAAGACCACTTGCTCTATTAACATGCCGTGAGCCCAAAGGGCTTGCTCGGCTGTGAAATTGGAATCATTCAACCGCGGAGCTGCATCGCCGTGCGCATCCACCACCAACTCCATTAAGAGTACGCCCTCAAAGAAGTTGTAGGGCTTGGGTACCCGCACACCTGCGTGGGCCAAACGGTACAGCGCGTCCACCTCGGCACTTTGCCAAGCCGCCTCCTGTGACTCCCGACCAAACTTAGTTCCCTTGGCCATTGCACGGGCTTGACGTGAATTTTTTACGCGCCGATTTTCCGTGTAGTCGACGGCTTGTCTGAAACTGCGCTGGGTTGCCTCCTTAAAAACTTTAGCGCAGCGCACATCGTCACCACACCTGACAACATAAACCATGGCTTCTTTGCCACTCATCAATTGACGAATTACGCCATCAATAATGCCCTCCTCGACGAGGGCTTGTAGACGACTGGGTGCTTTCAACTTCTTTGTCCTTAAAAAATAAGTGAATACAAGAATAACGCTTTAGGACAGGCTTGTTGCTTTGAATTGGTTTTGCGCCTGTATTCTTAAATTCTTTCGAACCTGAGCGGCTTCATTGCGCCTAATCTCCTGCGGTGTTTGAGGTACAAACGCAGCCACTGGGGTTGGCCGTCGATTATCGTCCACAGCAATCATCGTGAAATAACAGCTATTGACGTGGCGTTTCTCCTGGGTTCGAATGTTCTCCGCTACTACGCGAATACCAATTTCCATCGAAGTCTTGCCCGTATGGTTAACACTAGCGAGGAAAGTCACCATCTCACCCACATGTATGGGCTGGCGAAAGATCACTTGATCAACACTCATGGTGACGACGTACATGGCTGCATAACGACTTGCGCAGGCATAAGCCACCTCATCGAGTAGCTTGAGTATTGCACCCCCGTGCACATTGCCCGTGAAATTTGCCGTATCCGGCGTCATAAGCACTGTCATCGTTAATTGGTGCTGTGGAATATTCATGAATAATTTGGCTTAAATATTAATGTATTGCAAAGGGGGGAGCGGTTCACTGCGTGAACCTAATGTAGCAGGAGTATTGGCTTAAATTCTAAGAAGCACGCCCCGGTAAAGGGTCCAACCCAAAAACCAATCAAATAAAGTATCTTTACGCTTTTTTCGTCATTGGCTTATTTTAACAAGAAACAATTTACACAATCCCCAGGTTCCCCGCAGTGACACTATCGCGATTAAAATACTTGACGGCGTTGCGTGCACCACCGATTTTCACAACTTAAAGGTCCTTCATGTCTCGATTAAAACTTAGTTTCGCCTGTTGGAATTATGACCGTACACGCCCACTCTTAGACGGCAGAGTCCAATGCGACGGAATTGATCTCAACTACCTTAACCTGCCCGTGGAGGAAACTTTTTTCAGAATGGCTAGGTATCAAGAGTTTGATGTTGCTGAGATGTCTTTGTCTTCTTACTGCGTGTCGATGAACAAAGCGGACAAACCTTTCATCGCCATTCCCGTTTTCCCGTCTCGTTATTTCAGACACTCCTGTATTTACATCAACGCAGCAAGTGGCATCAAAGAGCCCAAAGATTTGATTGGCAAAAGAATAGCCAGTCCCGAGTATCAAATGACCGCACCGGTCTGGATAAGAGGTATCTTATCGGACCACTACCAAGTTCCGATCGATGCTCAACCCTACCTCTTTGGCGGCGAGGAGGAGACCGGGCGAATTGAGAAACTTAAGCTCGAATTGCCAGCGAATATCAAGGTGCACCCTATACAAGCGCACCAAACCCTCTCTCAGATGTTATACGACGGCGAATTAGACGCCTTATACACAGCACGCATGCCCTCCTCTTTCTTAAAAGGGGACGGACGGGTCAAACGACTCTTTGAGAACTATCCAGAAGTAGAGCTCAACTACTACAGAGAGACTCAAATTTTCCCCATTATGCACACCATCGTGATCAAGCGCGAGGTCTATGAATCAAATCGGTGGATTGCACAGTCTCTCACCAAAGCTTTTTATGAAGCACAACGAATCGTTTATGCTGACTTTGCAGAAACTGCAGCACTTAAAACAATGTTGCCTTGGTTACCTGCTCACGTAGATGCGACCAGGAAAGAGTTTGGAGATGATTGGTGGCCCTACGGTCTTGAGAAGAACCTTAAGACGCTAGATACCTTTACGCGCTACCACTTGGAGCAAGGGCTCTCCAAGAAAAAGTTAAATCCAAAGGATCTTTTTGCCCCGGAATCATTAGAGGCTTTCAAAATCTAAGCGCCTCAGCACGGATATTAGAGACTCGACTTGGGGAGCCCCAAGTAAGTGTTGATGATTCTGGGATCGTTCATGAGCTCTGATGATGGACCGTGCAAGGTGATTCGACCGTTTTCGAGCAGATAAGCGAAGTCAGACACTTGCAGAGCTGCCCGGGCGTTTTGTTCAATCAACAAAATTGCCGCTCCGGTGTCTCTCAAGGACGCAATCACTTTGAATACCTCTTTGGTTATTCTCGGAGCCAGCCCCAAACTGGGTTCATCTAGCATTAAGAGTTTTGGCTCAGACATGAGTGCTCTTGCAATGGCGAGCATCTGTCGCTCGCCGCCCGAGAGCGTTGCGGCAAGTTGATTGCGCCGCTCAAAGAGTCGGGGAAAGATCTGAAATATGGTGTCCATTTTCCTTTGAGCGTGTCGCCTACCCAAGGACAGTTTGCTATACCCGCCCAAGCGCAAGTTGTCCTCAACACTCAAGGCGGCAAAGAGTTCACGTTTTTCAGGGACCAAACTCAGTCCCAGCTGCACTCTATCGGCGGTACTGAGATCAGTCACAAAAGAGTCCCTCCAAGTTACGCTCCCAGTTTGCGCCGGCAGTAGTCCCATTAAGGCATTTAACAAAGTACTCTTGCCGGCACCGTTGGGTCCAATAACGCTCACAATCTGACCCGAGTGCAAACTCAAATTTATATCTTCAAGAGCGCTTACCAAACCGTAGCAGACACTGAAACCCTCGACCCGTAACTCGGCGATGTCTTTGGCGCTCCCCGCTTGTTGATTTAAAGCGTTCAATCGATACCCCCCAGATATGCCTGAATGACTACAGGGTTGTCTCTGACCTGAGCAGGGCTGCCGTGGGCAATTGGATTGCCAAAGTCCATCACAACCAACTCATCCACCAAACCCATCACAAAATCCATATCATGCTCAACAATTAAAACACTGATTCCACACTCAACACTTAAGTACTTTAATGTGCGTTGCAACTCTTGCTTCTCAAAATGCCTCAACCCTGCGGCAGGCTCATCCAGTAATAAGAGTATGGGATCAGATGCCAAAGCCCTTGCAATCTCTAGCAACCTTTGCTGCCCAAGCGACAGGGTGTCTGCAAGATGCTGGGCGAAGTCTTCAAGCCCAACGAGACGCAAACACTCTTGCCCTATTTCTCTTAAGGCGAACTCCTCGGCTTGGTTGAACCTAAAAATAGCGCCTATCCAACTGGAGTGTGCGCGTGTATGTGCACCGATCAATACATTATCCAAGACGCTCATCTGCCCCAATAAGCGAACGTGCTGAAAGGAGCGCCCCATACCCAGTCTTGCGCGCGCCCTAGCAGGGAGCGATTGCACAGCATTCCCCAAAAACTCAATACTTCCAGAGCTAAGGGGTAAGACACCGCTGATCAAATTAAATAGTGTGCTCTTTCCCGCACCATTGGGCCCAATGAGTCCAACAATCTGAGAGGCCTTGACTTCAAAACCCACTGCGTTGACAGCCTTGAGCCCTCCAAATGATTTACATACCTCATTCACCCTCAGTACAACTTGTCCGCGGTGAGCTCTTGGTCTTGGAGCAAGCTTTGTGCACGCAGTCTTTGCACTTAAACCATTGGAGCCTGCGCTTATGGATAAGGAATTTGAGGTCGGTCCCGTCCCTTGCAAAGGCTCTTTCACGCTTGGGGGACGCAAGCTGTTGCTCAACCGCGAGAGTGGGAAATTTACATGAACCTCCACCCAGTACCAAATACCTTTGGGAGATTTTTGGAGCAACGCGATCAACAAAATACCAGATACGATCACCTCGTAGTTACCGCTTTGCCCCAGTAGTGAGGGCAAAATATTTTGAAGCCAATTGTTCAATAAAGTGATAACGATTGCACCAACCACTGCTCCGCCCAGGTAACCAACTCCACCGACAACGGCCATAATTAAATAACCAATACCAGCGGTTAAATTAAATGCAGTCGGATTAACTGCGCGTTGCAAATGCGCGTAAAGCCATCCCGATAGTGCGGCTAAAACAGCTGCCAAGATGAAGGCCAATAACTTGTATTGCATGGTAGCCACACCACACGACTCAGCCATCAAAACACCGCCTTTGAGTGCCTTCAAAACACGACCACTGCGGGAATTGAGGAGATGATGCAAAGCAACACAAGACCAGATAACGAATAACCAGATCAATACAAAATTGTCCCGGCCCTGTGATAAGTCCATTCCGTAAAAACCAATAGGTGGGATTCCTGTGATGCCGTCAAATTTACCCAGATAGTCCAAATTACCAAAGAGATAAAACAAACTTATACCCCAAGCAATCGTGCACAAGGGTAAGAAATGACCAGACAAACCCAGCGTAATCCACCCCAAACAATAGGCCGCAACAACTGTTAGGGTGATACCCGCTAAAAGTCCGAACCAAGGTGAGACCCCCCATACGGTTGACAAATAAGCGCTAGCATAGGCACCTAAGCCCACAAACGCTGCTTGGCCAAATGAGGTCATGCCCGCGACCCCCGTTAACAAAACCAATCCTAAAGCTACCAAACCGTAGAGGCCAATGTAATTTGCCAACGTTACCCAAAACTCAGGCAGTGGAGCGATGCGCAACGAAAACGCCAGCACACTCAAGACCAAGCCAAGACGGACTGCGGGGGGGATCGAAAAATGAAGTAGCTTCAAAGCGAGTCATCCTCCTCTAAAAGTTGAGGATGTTTGAATGAGCGCCACATCAACACGGGGATGATGAGGGAGAACACCCAAACCTCTTTGTAGGCACTCGCCCAAAAGGAAATATACGACTCCATCAAACCCACCCATAAAGCGCCGGCCGCGGCCAAGGGGTAACCAGCCAAACCACCCAGTATTGCACCGACAAAACCTTTCAGGCCTATGATGAAACCGGAGTCATAGTAAATAGTTGTAATAGGACCAATCAAAATACCAGAAAACGCGCCTAAAGATGCTGCCAATAAGAAAGAGAGTTGCCCCGCCCGTTTGACGTTGATGCCCATCAAACTGGCACCCAATCTATTGATAGCAGTGGCCCTTAAAGCCTTTGCGGTCATAGAGTAGTGAAAGAATAATGAGAATGCAATCATAATCAACGCAGACGATAGAACAACAAACAAACTTTGTCCGCTCATCGTGAATGAACCCCAATCTAGATGAAGATCCAAAATGGCCTTAGAGCGCCCCCCTTCAGCTCCAAACATCCATAGTCCAAGCCCCATCAAACTCAAGTGCAACGCAACCGAGACAATCAAAAGCACCAAAATACTGGCATCACTCAAAGGTTCAAATACCGATTTGTAAAGCATGGGACCTAGCGGCGCAACCAACATCAACGTCAAAAGGGTTTGAACCAACAAGCTCATTTGTGCAAAAGACGATTGTGTTGAGATTTGAACTAGGGAGGCCCAAAGTAACAGCGGATAGATAACAAACTGTGCAAAGCAAAGCGCAAGTGAGCGGCTTAGAAGGACCGTGCCGGCGCCCTTTGCTACGTCCCGCGGCTGGTGTTGGGCGTCATTTGCTTGGGCGTGTTGGCGAACGCGTTGACTTAAACGCTGGCGGTAGAGTTTGTAGGCGCTAAAGGATTCTTGCGCAAAGACATACAGTCCCAAGACTATTTGAAGGTAGATGAGTACGGGAAAGGCGTTGAGTTGCAAACCCGCTATGGTGAGCGCACCGTAAGTGACCATTTCACCTTGGGGTATAAAAATCACCCTCGTAACGGAGAACACCAACACCAGTCCTACAGCCAAAAGTGCGTAAACAGCGCCTGTCACGCATCCGTCTTGAAACAAAATTAAGGCGATGGATGCGTCCATTGAGAGATTTAGTTTTGGCTAAAAAAAAGAAACGGGGCCAAGTAACTCAGTAAGCCCCTGATTAAAAAACGAGCGTGATTGATCTAAATCAGTAGATAGATTTGTGAATGCAAGGTGCGCTGATCACTGAACCAATCTCCACTGACCATTTTCAATTTTCACCATCACACGCGCCCTTTGATCAAAGCCCATGTGGTCAGTCTTACTCATATTGATCACACCGTGAGTCGTCACTAAATCGTGGGTACCCTCTATTGCGTCACGAAGTGCTGCTCTGAACTCCTTGGTTCCAGGCTTGGCCGTTTTAAGCGCAATGGGTACTGCGTACTTTAAGATGAGGTATGTGTTCCAAGCATGAGCAGTAAAGGAATTGGGCGACTGCTGAGGAAACTTCTTCTCATAGAGTTTGATAAAGTCGAGCGATACTTTCTTGATCGGATTGGAGTCAGGCAATTGACTCGCTACGACAAAGGGGCCGGCTGGCAAAAACGCTCCATCCAAGTCTTTACCGCCCACACGCAGAAAATCTTCGTTAATCACGCCGTCGGTGAAATAAATCTTACCCTTGAAGCCTCTGTCCTTCAGTGTTTTAAGGGGTAACACGGCGGGAGTACCAGACGCAGCAATCAGCACAGCATCGGGATTGGAGGCTAGGAGCTTAAGGATTTGCCCGGTCACACTGGTATCCGTTCTTGCGTATCGCTCGCTACTCACGATGTTTAAACGTCGCACTGGGGTGAGCTTAGTGAACTCGCTGATAACGCCTTCGCCGTAGGCGTCGTTAAATCCAATGATTCCTACAGTTTTAACACCTACATCACTCATGTGCGCTGAGAGTGCCGTCATCATGTGAGAATCGTTTTGAGGAACTTTGAAAACCCAAAACTTTTTAGCGTCAATGGGATCAATAATTTTTAGCGACGAGGCCATCGCAATCATCGGGGTTTGCGCCTCAGAGACAACGTCTACCATGGCCAAACTGTTAGGAGAAATCGTAGAGCCCAGGATAATATCTACTTTGTCCTCAGTGAGCAGTTTACGAGTGTTTTTAACGGCAGCCACGGGGTCTGTAGCATCATCCAAAATGATGTATTCAACTTTTTGACCAGCAATTTCTGTTGGCATAACAGCGAATGCGTTTTTCTCTGGAATGCCAAGGGAGGCTGCGGGTCCGGTTGCGGAGACGGTTACGCCCACTTTGATTTGGGAATAAGTATTTGAGACAAGTGTCAAACCAACTGCAAAAACAACAATTCCAAGAATTTTTTGAACCCTAAGATTAACGAGCATGAGTCCTCCCAATCGATCAGCAGAAATAGGCTTACTTCCAGATGTGATTTGAGCAAAATGATTTAGAAACTCAATTGAACCAAACAGCATAGAGACCTCTAATAGAAATGGGCGAAAATCCAACTCACATTAGCGCTTGTGGGCATAAGCGCATGAGCGCATGAGAAAGCATCACCGCTTAAAGCAGATCAGATGACTCTGTTCAGGCCAAACGCCGCCTGGAGCACACCTGCCAAAGCCCTAGATTGTAACAAGGTCAGGCTTGTCACTCTGGTATGAAGGCCTAGCAAGCCTCAGCCTTGAGGCTCATAGCGGTGCAAGACTGCAGTTTTATTGATTTTCAATTAGACTTGAGGTTTTTGTACGGTCATGCGTCGCCTTAAGGTTGGCGCAACTCTACAATCGTGGTCTGAAACAATTAGAAAGAGTGTACTGAAATGGTGGATGTATTGGTCATCGGTGGTGGTAACGCGGCGCTATGTGCTGCCCTCATGGCCAAAGAGCGAGGTGCAAGCGTAAGACTTTTGGAGTCTTCGCCCAAAGAATGGCGAGGGGGTAACTCCATGCACACTCGAAACCTGCGCTGTATGCATGACGCACCCCAAGACGTGCTCGTTGATGCTTATACAGAGGAAGAGTTTTGGCAAGATCTGCTCAAAGTCACGGGCGGTCTCACCAACGAACACCTTGCCAGACTTGCGATCAGGGCTTCTTCAACGTGTAGGCCATGGATGGTCAAACACGGGGTTCGCTTTCAACCGTCTTTATCGGGCGCGCTTCACACAGCGAGAACCAATGCCTTTTTCATGGGCGGGGGCAAGGCACTTGTCAACGCGTACTATAGAAGCGCAGAGGCACTGGGCGTTCAGATTGAATACAACGCAGAAGTCACTCGCATTGAAGTTGAGGGCGGCGAATTTAAAGCTGCACACGTTAAACACAAAACCGCACTCGGTGAATTGGTGCGCGAAGAGCGTATACAGGCCAAAACTTGCGTAATGGCCTGCGGCGGATTTGAATCTAACATTGATTGGTTACGAGAGGCTTGGGGACAAAATGAATGGGGTGAATATCCGGTTGACAATTTCTTGATCAGAGGCACCCGCTTCAATCAAGGTGTTTTAATTAAAAATCTTCAAGACGATCACCACGCTGACATGATCGGCGACCCCACCCAAGCACATATGGTTGCGATTGACGCACGCGCACCCCTTTACGACGGCGGGATCTGCACGCGTATTGACTGCGTATCCCTTGGAATTGTTGTCAACACTCAAGCCAAACGCTTTTACGATGAGGGCGAGGATTTTTGGCCTAAACGTTATGCAATCTGGGGGAGATTGGTTGCTCTTCAACCCGGTCAAAGGGCTTACTCCATTATCGACAGCAAAGCAATTGGACGTTTCATGCCCCCGGTGTTCCCAGGAACCAAGGCAGATACCTTAGAAGAACTTGCCCAAAAAATTGGCCTCGATGTGCAGACATTTATGCAAACGGTTAACGACTATAACCAAGCGGTGCGTCCTGGCAATTTTGACCACACAGTCCTTGACGACTGCGCAACGCAAGGAGTCACACCCATCAAGAGTCACTGGGCTAGAAAAATTGATACTGGCCCCTACTTTGCCTATGCCGTTCAACCTGGCGTTACCTTTACCTATTTAGGACTGAAAACGGATGATCACGCAAGGGTCTATTTCAACTCAAAACCAAGCCGAAATTTATTTGTCGCCGGTGAGATGATGGCAGGCAACGTGCTTGGCAAAGGGTACACAGCCGGGGTGGGCATGACCATTGGAACTGCCTTTGGACGTATTGCGGGCGATCAAGCCGCAATAGCTGCATTGACGCCTGATGTTGGTGTTAAGCCCGCTGAAAACATAGAGCCATTGGTTGCCCATTAACCACACTTAGACGCTGTGCACGTTCAACCATCAATTTGACTGCACTTACCACACTGTCCTTCATTTGATACAGACTTAACCATCCAATATTTCAACGAACTCTTCATCAGTGCAACTTGCAGCAACTCGCTCGTCACAGATTGAAAGACCTACACAACTATGCAAACCCTAGACCAACTAACCCGCGAAGCTATCGAACTCGCGAACGCCGAGAATAAACACAACATACCCCCTCAAGACGCTCCTTTAAGTGCTAACGTCCTAGAGGTCTCAAGACAACTAACGATCTGTAACGGTTGTAGGTACTGCGAAGGGTTTTGTGCGGTGTTTCCCGCGATGACTCGTCGCCTTGAGTTCGGATCCTCCGATGTGCACTATATGGCTAACCTATGCCATAACTGTGGGGCATGTTTACATGCATGTCAATACGCCCCGCCCCATGAATTCCAAATCAATATCCCACGTGCCATGGCACAAGTTAGAAAGGAGACTTACACCGCCTACGCATGGCCTGCTTCGTTGGGTGTTTTATACAAAAACAATGGACTGTGGATTGCCATGGCCCTCGCCGTTGGACTGACTCTTTTCCTGCAAATGACTGTCAACTTCTTAAGCGGCGCAAACGCAGTAATGCTGGATTTATCGAATTTTTATTCCATCTACCCACACAACACATTGGTGAGCTTGTTTCTTCCCATCTTTGCATTTGTTGTTTTCTCCTTATCTATGGGGGTCAGGCATTTTCTATCGGATATCAAACAAGCCACCAGTATGGAGAAAGCTCCCACCCCAGCATTGACTGAGGCTGCAGAGAACGCCCTCAGTCTTAAGTATTTGGACGGAGGACACGGCGACGGCTGCAACAACGCAGATGACGCATTTACTAAAATGCGCAAGTACTTTCATCACCTCACCTTTTACGGATTCATGCTCTGCTTTAGTGCAACGAGCGTTGCCACAATTTATCACTACGCTTTGGGTTGGGAGGCACCTTATGCTTGGTCATCGCTGCCCAAACTCCTCGGATTGACGGGAGGTGTTTCATTAGCCCTGGGGTGCGTAGGTCTTTTTTATCTCAACCTCAAACGTCATCGCCTTCACGGTGACCCAGCGCAAAAGCAAATGGACATCGGATTTATCTTCCTGCTCTTTATGACAAGCACGACGGGACTCCTTCTCGCTTTGTCCCATCAATCCACCAGTATGCCCTTGTTGCTCTCACTTCACCTAGGAGTCGTGATGGCTCTCTTTCTCACCCTGCCTTACGGTAAATTTGCACACGGGATCTTCAGGCTCGCCGCTCTCGTTCGTTTTCAAACAGAGAGAAGACTTCCAAGCAATATCGGACTCAGCAGCGAATAAGCCCTGAGACACTCAGACTCACACAACTAGTGTCTCAACTCGAAGTCTATATAGCCACGTTCAACGTTGGTGTGCACCAATTTGACATTGACGGGATGGCCCAGTTCTAGGTGTTCGTTTAATCCGATGAGTTTGCCCTCTGCTGGGGGTATGAATATGCGAACCCAATATCCAGCCTCGTTGACGCCGCTGATCACACCCTTAAAGCTTTGACCAAGGTGCGATTGCAACAACAGCGCTGCCTCAGATTTTCGCAACTGGCGCTCCACCTTTTTGGAAGCATCCTCCTGAGTCGTGCAGTGAAGTGCAAGCACCTCCAACTCTGCGTTGGAATAAGGGGAGTTCACGCCTCTCAGTGCAGCCTTTAAAATTCTTTGCGTAATAAGGTCAGGGTATCTTCTGTTGGGGGCTGTTGAATGGGCGTAATGCAGCACTGCTAAGCCGAAATGGCCGATATTGGATTTATCGTTGGGCCTCTCTAAAACATATTCTCCTGAGCCCATTAATTTAACAATGACCAAAGACAGGTCCGGAAAAGTCAGGGGATCAGCCTTGTGTCTTTTGGCTAAAAATCGTTCCAAAGCCAATGAGTCAGGGGCAACTGGCAAATGCTCCCCGTATTGAGCAGCTACTTTCACAATTCGTTGCCATTTCTCTGGCGAGCGGACCACGCGCCTGATACAGGAGTAGCCCTTGCTCGTTAAGAATCTGGCAATACACCCATTAGCGGCCACCATGAATTCCTCTATGAGTTGACGGGCACGGTTGTGGGGTTGCTCTTGCAACTCATGGATTAAATCATTCTTGAACAATGCTCTGGGCTGTATGGACTGAAACTCCAGCGCTCCCGCTGCGTGTCTCAAAGCACGAAGTTTTTGGGCCCATTTATCTTGATCAATAAGCTGTTGATCCATGTGTTTAACGCGGCTTGCAGCCTCGGGCAAGGGACCCTTGTTGTCCAACCAATCTGAAACAGCGTCATATGCCAATTTAGCGCGATTAATGACCTTAGAGCGGTAAATAGAGAAGCCCAACTCATGACCAGCGGCGTCAAAATGCATCTCACAAACCAAGGCAAGTCTTGGGCTATCAAAATTAAGCGACGTCAAGTCCGTACTCAGCTCATTGGGCAACATTGGAAATACTCTAGCCGAGGTATATACAGAAGTCGTATTGTCTTTAGCGTGTTGATCAAGAGGTGAATTTCGTGGCACCAGTGAATCCACATCAGCAATAGCAACCATCACCACCAATGAACCGTCTTTAAGTGGCTTACAAACAGTGAGCTGATCGAGATCTTTTGAATCATCGTTGTCAATGGAGCACCACAGCAAATCAGTTTGGTCTTGAACGTCCTCGGATAATGCTTCGTGGCCCCCACTCTTTTGCGAAAAATTTTCCGCCTTATTTTTTTCAATCTGCTTGAGTTGCTCTAAACCCTGCGCACCGAAGTCAGGTTTCAGCCCCCTCTCAATCATCGCAGTGTAGGCAAGTGCAGATAAACTTTCACGGTGATTTTTATAATGATTGGTCATAATCTTTTAAGTGCCTTGCACACCAGGTTGATGGGGCTTAATGATGAACAAATGCGATGAACTTATCTGGAAAATTTTTATACCCCCCTACCCTCGCGCAGGTGCAACTGACGCCCCCCTAATTTGGTTTTTGATGAGGGACTCAGCAACGAACTGATTGGCCTTCATATCCTCAACAAACTGCGCTAACACCAACGCCGCCTCTGCGCCCCTGGATTTGGGACATCCCATGGCTTGTTGAATCACCATAAAACGACCGGGCAACAAACGCAGTCCCCCTAGCCTTGCTGCGTCCATCTCCAGTTGTTGTTTAACTCCTGCAGCGACATCGTAGCCACCCTGCACGTAATAATCAACCACCTTGGGGGACGTTTCAGCCCTGAAGATTTTTGCGTTTTTAAGTTCCCTAGAGAGATAAAGATCGTAAGCACTGCCCTTACCCACAACAACGCTTGTGCCCGCGACATCAACCTCCTCATTGGCTTTAAGGGGTGAATTAGCGTGGACCAAGTAACTCCCTTCAATCAAAATATAAGCGGCGGTGAAATTGATACTCTCTGCGCGAAGCGGATCAATTGCAAAGAAACCAATATCTGCCTGATCATTTGCAACCGCATCCACGGATTTTCCCGCTGCGTCAAACACCACCAATTCAAGCGCCACACCGAGTCGCTGCGCAAATGCTTGAGCTAAATCAACCGACACCCCAACTGGTGCACCCGTTGCTGGGTCCTTGCCCGCCAAAATGGGATTGCCCTGGTTGATAGAAGCTCTTAGTTTTCCAGTAGGTGCCAACGCTTTGATGGCACCGGAAGAAACGGGGTTGGTTGCTTGGGGCATGAATGACCTCTATGAAATGAGCGCTCAATATTAAACACTGTACAACTGACTCGGATTGGTAACGAGAATTTTGGCAAGCTCTGAGCTCCCCGCAGTCCAAGTCGCTAAACGGTTAATAGCTTGACCGTCATTGATGGTTTGGAAAGGCTCAATTCCATCTGTTTTTCTGGACTGCCCGGGTGTTCCGCCGCCCGGATGGGGCCAATCCGTCCCCCAAAGCATTCGGTCTGGGTTGGCTTTGATAAGTGTTTTAGCCAATGCTTTCACAGATTCCGCGTCAGGATTGCTAGCTATCCGGTAGGCTGCGGAGAGTTTTAACCAAACGCGCCCCGTTGCCAACAAGTCCAGCAAAACATTTAAGCCCGTCTGATCCAAGCCCAACTCCGGATTCACCAAACAAAAATGATCAATAACCAAAGGAACCCTCATGGTTTGAATAAACTTTGCAAGGGATACGAGCACATCTAGGCGTGTGAAGATCTGAATGTGCCACCCAAGAGGTGCCACAAGCTTTTGTGTGTACTCCAAGGTTTGAATGGCCAGCGCTGGATCGTGAAGTCCAAAGGTTTCCAAATTAACGCGCACTCCTCTCACGCCTACAGCGTGCATCTCGCGGAGTTGGTCCATAGTAAAAGTCTCATCTATGACAGCAACACCTCTCGCGCGGCTTGGGCCCAATACCTGCAAAGCATTAAGTGTGCAGCGGTTATCGGTACCGTAAATACTGGGGTGTACGATGACGACCTTATCCACGCCCAGCGCCGCGTGTAAACGCTTAAGATCCTCTATAGAGGCGTCAGCGGGGGTATAACTGCGCTTAGCATCCAACGGGAATTCAGCCAACGGGCCAAAAATATGAGTGTGACAGTCCACAGCTCCAGTTGGCACGGAAAATGTTGGTGCATCATGGTGAATGTTCAAAATAGCTTGGGAAGAAATCATAAAGACATGGGTCTGAGTTAGTTCAGTGAAGGGCGTAAATAAATAGAGTTTATGAATAGAATAGCACTCTTTGTGTATGCAACTCATGATGACTATCCCGAGTCATTCTATCCTTGCATTTTGATGGGCATTTTATGAAGATCATTGTTTTACCAGGTGATGGAATTGGGCCAGAAACGATGGCCGCTACGGTCGAAGTTTTACAAACCGTTAACAAACGCTTTGACTTAAACTTAGAGCTTGAGCACGATATTGCGGGCCATGAAAGTCTTAAAAAGCATGGCTCCACGGTGACAGATGCATTGCTCCACAAGGTTAAAACTGCGGATGGTCTGATGCTCGGCCCCATGTCCACTTATGACTTCAAGGACGAGTCTAAGGGGGAGATTAATCCTTCTAAATTTTTCAGGAAAAGTCTAGATCTGTACGCCAATATTAGACCTGCTCGGACTTACAGCGGACTCACGAACAAAGTGGGCCCCTTTGATTTAATTGTGGTGCGCGAAAACACAGAAGGCTTTTATGCAGACAGAAACGTTGAGTCTGGCTCAAGTGAGATGCTTATTACTCCAGATGTTGTCATCTCGCTCAGAAGAATTACGAGACTTTGCTGTGAGCGAATTGCAAGGACTTCGTTTGAACTGGCTCAAACTAGGCGAAAAAAAGTAACAATTGTTCATAAAGCCAACGTCCTCAAAATCGCCGACGGGATGTTCATCGATATCTGCAAATCGGTTGGCAAAGAATATCCAGATGTACAGATTGACGACTTCATTGTCGATGCAATGATGGCACACGTTGTTCGCGCGCCTGATAAATTTGACGTTATCGTGACGACCAATATGTTTGGGGACATTTTGTCTGACCTCACCTCTGAGCTCTCAGGAAGTCTTGGGCTGGCGGGCTCCCTCAACGCAGGCACCCACTACGCCATGGGTCAAGCTGCGCACGGATCTGCACCAGATATTGCAGGTCAAGACATTGCCAACCCAATGTCACTCATTTTGTCTGCTGCGATGCTACTGGGTTGGTGTGGTCAACGCAGCAAGAGCGCCCGGTTATTAGAGGCCAGCAAGGCCATCGAGCGAGCAGTTGAGCGCGTCGTCAAGGACGGACAAGTCACCCGCGATATTGGCGGCAACTTGGGCACACAGGCAACGGGCTTAGCTCTTGCTAAATACCTACAAACCAACTAAAACCACTCACGTTTTAAATCAACACCCAGGTCACTATCCAATGCTTAAAACAACTCCCCTCATGAAGGCTATTGGCTTTGCCTTTTTCTTCATCCTACTGGGTAGCACCCTACCTTGCTCGGCCCAATCCTACCCAAACAGAGCAATTCGCTTTGTCATCCCAAACCCTGCCGGAGGACTCCCGGACACAGTTGCAAGAATTTATGCCCAACGCCTGTCCGAGCGCTTGGGTCAGGCGGTCACAGTGGACAATCATCCAGGAGCCAACGGTGTGCTTGCGTGCCAATCCGTAATGACAGCTCCGAAGGACGGGTATACCTTTTTGGTATCCGATGGGTCGACTTTCTCCGTCAACCCGCGCTTGTACACAAATCTTAGTTACGATTTGAGAAGAGATTTTGTTGAAGTCTCACTAGCCGCCAGAGCGCCACTTTATTTAGCAGTCAATTCCAAAATAAAAGCCAACAACCTGAAGGAATTAATTGCTTACATCAAAGCAAACCCAGGCACTCTCACCTACGGCTCTAGTGGTATTGGAAGTACCCATCACTTGAGTATGGAAGCTCTTAAAACAGCTTTAAATCTTGACATCACCCACGTCCCTTACAAGGGCTCCGGACAGTCTGTCCCAGCACTGGTGGGCGGTCAAGTGGATATGCTCTTTGCGGCGCTCCCCTCATTGTCAGGGTTCGTAAAAACGGGGCAATTGAAATTGATCGCAACCAACGCTGCGCATCGGTCCTCCCAAGAGCCGAATACGCCGTCGATCTCAGAAACAGTAAAGGGTTATGATTTCTCGCCCACCATCGGTGTTTTTGCCGCCAAAGGCACGCCCCAAGTAGCAATAGATAAGCTCAGCTCAGAGATGGCTGTAGTTGCAAAAAGCAGTGATATGGCTCAGCTCTTCGCCACAGCCGGAATCGATCCAGTGGGCAGCACGCCGCAGGAGTTTGAGCGCGCCTTGGCCGAGGAAATTGATAAAGTCGGCAAGGCCGTAACGGCAGCGGGAATTAAAGCGGAGTGAGAATACAAAAATGGAGGTCAAGCAAGCGCTTGTACCTCCATGGTTAAGAAGTTTAGTAAATTAACACTCCATCGATTATCTTACTAAAGGATCAGTCCTGCAGTTATCTTCCGTCGATTGAGTCCAAACCTGTTTTGCGTACGATGGGTTGTACGGCACTGGAGCCTAAATAGGACAGCAGTTTTTTCGCAGCCTCAATGTGGCTTGAATTGGCAACAATGGCGGCAGAAAATAGGGTTTCTTTTTGGACATCAGGGCTAATCTTACCGACGATGTCTATGCCCTCGATGGGTAGGAGTTCGCTGTATTGTTGAAATCCAATTTCTGCCTTACCACTTGCAACGATCTCTCCGACAGGAACGGCCGGTATCTTGCGAGCCTTGTCTTTTAGCTCATTGGCAATACCCAGGCGTGGAAATAATTCGCGCGACAAGTACTCACCGCTTGCGCTATCGGAATAGGCTATGGATTTAGCAGCCAATAATGTTTTAATAAGAGCTTCTTTTGTGCTGATATCGGGCTTGGGTGCACCTGCTTTGACAGCAACGCCAATCAAAGATCTAGCGAGCACAACCTTAGAGCCCTTTAATAGCTTGCCCTGATCCATTAGCTCATCGAGTGAACTACCAACCATGATCACCACATCTACTCGCTCACCTCGCTCCAAACGTTTGGGGATCGCATTGGCTGTGTCACCCATTGATGGCCCGCGTTGAAAATCAATCCTTACATCAGGGTTGGACTTTAAATAGGGATCAGATAGCTCGATGAAGGCCTGTGCGAACCCACCGGAGCTCACCACAAGGAGGTCCTCGGCTTGCGCCATTAAGGATTGCAAACAAAGAGCAAAGCCTAAGACAGCGAACCTTAGAGATGTATTGAAAACGCGCATTTGAACTCCCAAAGAGAATGAATATGTGGGGGATTCTAGCGCCAGGAAATTAAAAGCCTATGGGGTTAAGCGCGAACGTTAATGCGGTGCTGATCCTGAACCGTTTTGGTGCTTGTCGAAACTGGCTTGGAGGGCATTCCGTTACCACCTGCCTGGGGGGACTTGGGGACAGCGGGCTTGGGGGCCTGAGCAGCGTGTTGAATATGGGTGCCAGCGGCGCGCTGTGGTGCCTGACTCTCAGCACCAACCGGGGGCTTAGAGGCAACCTGAGGTTTAGCCGGTGCTTGTTGACTAGCACTTATTGAGGGAGAAATTGAAATGGAACTCATAAAGCTGTTTTATACAGGTTAAACCAGTAACCAAATTAGAACACGAAACGCCTTGAAATGCAAAAACACCCCCCCTCAAGGAGCCGTAAGGGTAATTCCCGCTGATTATTTGGTAAATATTGCGCATAGTTGAGCCTTGTAAAAGATGACTCGCTCACAGTTATCACACAAATCCCATGACTCCCCAACCTTTGCTGATGTCCAATTAAATTCAAGAAAATGAAACTCAAAACGCCGATCGCCCAGCATATTTGCCAACTCTCTTGCCGTGCCCTTTTATCACTAACCGTCGGGTTTTGTGCAAGCACATTTGCACAAGAAGCCGCAAAGGAGGGAGCGACTGTGCAGTCGCCTCGCTTTAAAGCTTTGAGTCTGGAGGATTTAAACGTCTATCAACAGCCCCTGGGTCAACAGGTGATGAAGGTTTCTAGCATTGGATTAGGTGGACCTTACAACCCACTCCTGCGAAGTCCAGTGATGGGACAACGCATGTTTGATTTGCTCTACTATCTGCGTTGGAACTCCTCTGTACCTCTCAGACTCAATGAGTTTGCCATTTTGATCATAGGGCGCCAGTGGCGCTCTCAGGTTGAATGGTTTGCACACGCACCCCTCGCCATCAAAGCGGGGCTATCGCCTGAGATAGTAGCAACCTTGAAAACGCAAAAACGCCCCGAAAAAATGGCTGAAGATGAGGCAATGGTTTACGATTTCGTAACAGAGTTGACCCAAAACAAACGCGTCTCGGACGCAAGTTTTGCGAGAGCTAGGAAAATCTTCTCTGAACAGCAACTTGTTGATCTGACCACCATAACAGGCACCTATGTAACGGTTGCGATGCTCTTAGCCATGGCGGAGGAAGGGGTTCCCGCAGGTAAAGAGCCCCCCTTTAAGGCCGGAGAGCCTTGAGTAAAGCACCTCAATCCAGCGGCCCTAACTTCTATGATAATGTCCATCCGGGTTAAAGCCCTTGATAGAACTTTATGAAGTAATGGATCGAAAGTCCCCCCCCTCCTTTTGCACTAGTAACTATAGGGCACCCCTCATACTTCCTGATGTGAGGTCTTTGTTTGCAGACTAAAACTTCATATCAAATTCCATTTTTTTAGAGTCATTAAATGAACCTAGCAACCACTGCAAAAAATAGCAACAACGCTCTTCACACCGAAGGCGATAGCACTCCAACCCAGTCCAGCAGACGCAGTTTCTTCCAAAGCGTGGCTGGTGCTACAGGCGTTGCAGCAACCACCTTGGCAAGCGCCAGTGGCGCAGCCCTTGCCTTAAGCGCTGGCTCCGCACAAGCGGCAAGCGAGACCCCGATCGTTGCCTCCGAGCACTGGGCAATTAAGAAAGTGGGCTCACAAGATATCAAACTTTTCATCTTGAACAAGAAATTAAGCAATTACAAAAAAGTCCCAATGATGGGAACCATTTTGTTTGTTCACGGTTCCTCCATGGCTGGCTCCCCTGTATTTGATCTTCAGGTACCGGGTAAGCCTGAGTACTCAACTATGGATTACTTTGCAAAATTGGGATATGACACTTGGTGCCTTGACCATGAGGGTTACGGTAGGTCCTCCAAATCCAGGGACATCAGCTATGACATCTCTACGGGTGCGGACGACTTGGAGGCGGTTAGTCGCTACATCGTTCAAAAAACGGGGGAACCTAAATTAATGCTTTACGGTGTCTCCTCTGGTGCGTTGAGAGCAGCGCTCTTTACAGAGCGCTACCCGGAGCGGGTCAGTCGAATTGTGCTCGATGCCTTTGTATGGACTGGAGAGGGGAGCCCGACTCTTGCCAACCGCAGAAAAAAAATTGATGAATGGAAGTCCTCCAACAGAAGGCCCTTGGATCACGCTATGGTTCAAAGTATTTTCACCCGGGATCACCCCGGCACAGCCGATCAAGACGTAGTAGATGCTTTCGCTAAAGCGATATTAAAACTAGACTCCTCGTTACCCACTGGCACTTACATTGATATGTCTATCAATTTGCCCGTTTGTACGCCTGAGAAGTTGACCGTACCGACGATGATTCTGAGAGGAGAGTTTGACGGCATTGCAGCGTTCGATGATGTTGTTAAATACTTCAGCAAACTCCCCCATCCTGACAAAAGAATTGTAGTAATGCCGGGCATCGCGCACGCAAGCTTGCAGGAGAAGAACGTGAAGATTGTCCTGCACGCTTTAGAGAGCTTTTTCAGCCAACCGCCGACGATCTATAAGGGCTGATAAATAAGCATCAAAAAAAGAAAAACTGAATAAGTTTGCTTTTGATTCGAAGTGCCTTTGAAAAATCAGGCCCTTATTTGTCGCTGTGAATGAGTTCAGACAATGCTGAATCGATGAGCCTTGACCAATGCTCTCGGTTATGAACGGAGAATATAAACTCCTGCCCCTCTGTGGTGATGATTTGGAATTGATCAGCTTTGACGCTAAAGCCTAACTCTGCGCTTTGAGATCTCACTCTAGAAAAAGGCACTGAGATAACGCTTGAGTTGACGAAATAACTCTCTGGCGTAAAAATGAGTCCATCATCCATCATGTAAAGCCAGCCCCCTATAGTAGTAGCAGGTCCCACAAGGGCTGCGGGGCCATGGGCCACGACTTGTTTATTTCGGTCAGTTAAGGAGAGCGACTTCAAGACTTTATGAGTCGCCCTATATTGCATCAACGCAGCCCAAGCAAATATTGCCAATACAACGCTTGCATATTTAATGGGGAGCATTAAGACATAAACAATTACAGCGTAACCAATGGCCGCCAAAAGTGATGCAATTAAAAGAGCTCTTGGAAAATTCATGGGGAGAAACAATGAATCTGAGAAAAAACTCACGATATCCTTGGCTCTCCAAACCTCACCGGCTACGCTTGGCAACAGTTTGATACCACAATTCTCACAATAAGCATTGTCTTCATCGTTGGGGTGATGGCAGATATTGCAATTCATAGTTTCGGTCTTTGTTCGGCTTAAAAGTGTGCTTACTCTTTTTCGTTGCTATTGTGTTTTTTGGATGCAGGTTTTTCTGCCGCCTTTTCCTCGCCCTTCTCCCGCTCAGCAGCCTTGTTGGAGGCCTTTTCCTTCGTGCGCTCGGAGCCTCTTTCTGACTTATCAGACTTCTCTGACTTATCTATCCGCTCCTTTTCACCCTCTTTGCTCTTTTCGGAAGGTTCCGCTTCAGTCGCAGACTTTGACTCCTCCTTGACTACTGCCTTAGGGGACTCCTCGGACTCGGATTTTTTGACCCCTTTATCACTCCGCTCTTCTTTCTCAGACTTGTCTTGGAGCTTCAAGTTTTCTTCAACTTTTTTCTTGTGCAACTCAGTCCGTACGTCTTGCGCAGTCGAGTAGTTATAAATACTAAACCCACCAAGCAATACTGTTAGACCACATAAGAATCCGATAAACCACATCACTACAGTGTCACTAATTGAACTAGAGTCATCGGACTTGGTGATTACATTATTTTTGGAATCAGCTTGAGCCGCAGCCATTTGCTCTTGTTGTTTCCTGAAATTTATATTAAACGAATTCATCGTTTTTATCAAAGCGGGATCAATGGTTAACCCGCTCAATAGTTCTTGCTGAGCTTGGAGCTGAGCTTTGATCTCATTTACTGCGTTGGTCATGGATCGGTTTGCCACTTGACTTGCAGACTGTGCTTGAGCTTGGCTAGCCAATTGGCCATTCACAAAATTCTCGATATTTTGGATCTTAAAGGTTAAAGCAGCAACGACTTCATCAAACGCTGCAGTGGATTTGACAACATTATTTTGCTGGGTGTTGTAAAGGTTGACAATACCGGTCTGAATTTTCTTAAACTCAGCAGACAAAATAGCCTGCATATCATCTGAGTTTTTATTCACCAAAGACTGAGAGCTGGTTGCCCAAAAGGCTTTGAGCTCACCAAATTGCATCGACATCTCACCCCTGAGTTGATCTATGCCAGCGGTGAGACCCTGCACATCCACCGGTGCTGAACTATTTTGAGTAGCGTGGATTCTTTGCGCCAAGGCCTGCGTTGTTGCGTGAACATCGACTTTGATGTCAGCAATCTTAGCTTCCATTTCGGTGCGCATTCCATCAATCGCAACCAAAAGTGCTTCTAAGTTTGCGCCAAACTCGGAATTCAAAAGGGGAATTGGATTATTCAATATCGGGGCCAGCTTTTCTATGTTTACAGGCTCTTGCACCTCGGGATCAGTAACGGGGTGAACAGTAACCACAACAGGAGCAGAGTCCGCACCAACGTGCTCAACGTGCTCAACGTGCTCAACATTTTCGTGAATTAACAGAGGCTCTGACTCAGCTTTAGTCTCTGGCTCTGTAATAGTCACCATCACGGACTCCACTTCAGACTGAGTAAATGGAGCTGGAGCTTCTTGGTGCTCATGGTGCTCATGGTGCTCATGGTGCTCATGGTGCTCGTGGTGCTCGTGGCCAGCATCTTGGGTCGATTCGGGTGTTAGATGCTCATATCCAGCTGTGTGCTCATCAACGTGAGTGCTCCTCTCCATAGGAGGCTGTTCTACGGGTTCAACATGTGGATGTTCTTGTTCAAACAAAGCATGTTCAAGTTGAGTGCTTACGAGCTCCAAAGGCTCTGAAATCACTTCAACTTCAGGAGTAGCAGTCGTTTCACCAGTATTTTGGGCTTGAATCTTCTTGGTGAAATTCAGAAAGGCGCCACATTTCCCGCAAAATTTTGCGTTTAGATTAACGGGTTTACCGCAGTGATCACAATTCATAAGTTCACCTGGTCATTAAAAACTAGCCATTACAAAACACGGTGCATAGGTTGCAGCATCGGTCTTGCTTTTCTCACAAGCCTTTAAGGCCTCTTTCTCCGCAATTTGTTTGCTCTTTTGCTCTTCCACAATTGCGCAATTGCCTGAATTTCCGTCATAACTGTATGTAAAGGCTCGATGATTTCCGGTGAAATCACCCTTTTTTACATACTTCGCATAGAGACTCTTACACTGACCAATCAGTTTTGGACGGTATTTGGACTTGATGGCCCCCGTCTCTGATTCCTCAGCAACCTCTACACCCTTACTCTCTTTTTCGTCCTGTCTTCCAACCTCTTTAGCGCCAAGTCCACTTTCAGGCTCATTTATCGCTAATTTATGCTCTTCCCTGGGTTCGGATTCACTTTTTAGAGCTGCCGCAGCCAATTGCTCTGTTTTGGAGTGCCCCTTAGCATCACTCCCCTCGTTCCCCTCCTTTTCCTCCCTAGGCACGTCCGAAGTGCGTGCCGTCTCAGTCACTCGGGCCAATTCCTCTGGACTGAGCTCCTCGTCTTCAAGTTGAGTGGTCAATCCGTCTAATAAATGTGAACTATCGAGAAAAAATCCCGCATTCACTCCCACCAAGGCGAGCGCTAATATCAGTAACCAAATTTTCAATTTGTTACTCATATTAATGCTCTTGACCGTAAAAGGAAAATCTTCAAAGGAACTCTCATAGTTAAAGGATCTTTAAACCTTCACTCTCTTGCCGGCTGCGGCGTTTAGGATTTCGACATAAGCTAGCCAAGAAATAACCTCATTCATCATTTTATTAAACACAAGCGTGTCACTCACGCCGTTGAAGATGCACTCCATGATGTTGGCGTAGACATAGACAGGATTCAATTTGAAATTGATATCACCTTCTTGAATTTCTGTTTGCTGGCGTTTGTACTCCGCCACCATCTGAACCAATGATTCCCCCAAACTGTCGTGATAGAGATTTCTCTGTTGGTTCAGATCATTCCAAATTTTCTCACCCACCTGGATTTGAAAAGGTTTATCTCGCACCTTCAAATCATTAAAAGTGATTTGAAATGTTTTATAGACATTTTCCTTGGTGACTGTTTCAAATAATTTCATAATTTTGAATCCATATACAAATCAAAGCTCTTACTCTCTAATTCAACTCAAGTAAGGTATCGACTGTTAAATGACTTTCTAAATACTACATAAGTACTCATTATCTAATTAAAATGGGCTTTTTAATAAAACTATTTAAGACCTAGATGGTCAAGCTTCTAAAATGGGGCCCCTAAAATGTTCAATCTGCGCTTCAATTGACTAAAACACCACCGGGAACAACCTTGAGTAATCCAATACATTTTTATAAACCATCAGAGGGCCATGGCCTTCCCCATGACCCCTTTAACGCCATCGTAGGTCCCCGCCCCATTGGCTGGGTCTCAACCCAAAGTGGTACGGGCGTATTGAACTTGGCGCCTTACAGTTTCTTTAATGCCTTTAATTACATTCCACCCATCATCGCTTTTTCAAGTATTGGCTTAAAAGACAGCATAAGAAACGTGCAAGAAACGGGGGAGTTTTGTTGGAATTTAGTGACCAAAGATCTCGCTGAACAAATGAATCAAACCTGTGCTGCGGTAGGCCCCGAAGTGGATGAATTTGCTCTTGCAGGTCTTACGCCTACGGCTTCGCAAGTAGTCTCTGTACCCAGAGTGTTGGAGAGTAAAGTCTCCTTTGAATGCAAAGCAACTCAAGTCTTTCAACTCGAAAATGCACAAGGCTCCAAGGTCAATACTTGGGTTGTGTTTGGTGAGGTTGTGGGCGTCTACATCAACCAAGAACTCCTGGTAAACGGCGTTTATGACACGGCTAACGCTCACCACATCTTACGCGGTGGTGGACCCGCTGATTATTTTGAGATTACTCCTGAAAATCTTTTCAAAATGAATCGTCCTCAGGTTTGGTAAGCCCTGCACAAGCCCAGAGCGCTCAATCCTCTTCGGATTGAGCCTCATTAAATAGCGAGAAGTGCACGTCTTTAAAGTCAATTGCAATATAAAACGACTGCATCTCCTCCTCCCCCGACTCCAAATAGTAACGGAGCTCGTGAAAAATATAAAAACACAGCGAATCCATAAAAGTCTTATAGTCACTCAAGTCCCCACCGTGTTTGCCCACCTTAAGTGTCCAAGGGTGAACGGGGCGCGTCCCCTTCTTGAAGAAGACTTCGCAATCGCGTCCTTTTATAAGCTCACCCTCAGACTCCATATCGTAAAAAAGGCGGGCCTTATAGGTTTTTGAATCTTGGTACTGACCCGAAATACGTAGTGGAAAGATCCTAACAAATGGCATAAGGAGAGGGTGTTGGGTTATGTTTGATTGATCCAAAGCTTGGCAACTCGGATTTTATTCGGCCATCAGGGCCTCAGCGCCTAAGAACTCCAACAATAAGTGCATTCCTAGCACAAGAAATTTAATGGAATTCACAAAAAAACAGGATTTCCCCGAGTGAATCCACCAATAGAACCGCATGTAGAAAAGGCTATGATATTTGTCTATACGTAGCTTAGCCTATTTTCAAGACATTTGTTCAAGCTGCGGTCAAAATGTGTGCAAGATGATTAAAGGAGATTGGTGAATGCAACAAAGAACCGAACTAAAAAGAAGATCGATCATTAAAACCATTGCCGGAGCACTTGGTTACGCCGGGTTAGGACTCTCTTCCTCAGCATTTTCTCAGACTGGTCCCATTCGTATTGGTGGCACCCTTGCACTCACTGGCCCCCTTTCGGCAACGGGTCTAGTGCATAAATTAGTCTCCGAAATTGCAATCGACGATTTAAACAAAAGAGGTGGCCTCCTCGGACGCAAGGTGGAATACGTACTAAAAGACGATCAATCAAAGCCAGACGTCACTCGCACCCTTTACGAACAACTCATTACCAATGACAAAGTCGATTTAATCATTGGCCCGTATGCGACACAGGGTATTTTGTCAGCAATGGGGGTAGCCGAACGCTACAACAAAGTTCTTGTTCACCATACATTTGGCATACCCGCCAAAGCAAAATATGACAAACAATTTCCAATTTGGGCGCTGGGTCCCAACCCTGAAAAAACAGTTCCAACAACTGCTTTTGATGCGGTCGCAACCCTGGCTAAGCCCCCAAAAACTGTGGCTATCGTAACCACCAAATTTGCATCTGTTTACTTCTTATCCACTGGAGCTAGAGATGTTGCAAAAGAAAAAGGCCTTAAAGAGGTCTTATACCTCGAGTGGGACTTTGGTAACCGTGATTTTGGCCCTATCGCAGCTCGGTTAAAAGACGCCGCACCTGATCTCGTATGGGTCGGAGATATTGGCGCAGAGGGTAATCAACTCTTAGAGGCCTGCAAGAAAATAGATTACACCCCCCCGCTTCACATTCATACCTTTCCCTCACCCGGTCTCATGGCACAAGCCCAGGAAACGCAAGGCGCACTCGCGATCTCTTTGTTTGAGGAGCACGCTCCTTTTACAAAGAACAAGGGAGCAGAATTTTTCATCAAAGCATTTCACGAAAAAGCCAAAGCTGCAAGCCTGCCCTACCAAGAAGTCGAGGTTCAGGCAGCCTGCTCCTACGGCGCTTGGCAATTAATCGAGGCAGCAGTTGTTGCAACCAAGAGCTTAGATGATGAAGTACTGGCAAAATGGATCAAGGCTAATAAAGTAGACACCATTGTCGGCAAACTTCGCTTTGATGGTCCGTCTAATTACGGGGACGATTTAATGCACATTAAACAACTCCAAAAAGGTGAATGGAAAATGGTTTACCCCAAAGCCTTCGCCGCTCCTGGCGCAACAATTCAGACGATTTAAAATTTATTTTGAATTAGCGTTTTCACTCATCTACGAAGGCTCTAGCCCAACACTAGAGCCTTTGTGATGTTCAGATCAACCATTTAATAAAACACACACAGTGCCAAGTTTGCACCTCATCATTCAGTCTGCCGTCTCAGGCCTTTTACTGGGAGGACTCTACGGCCTCATTGGGTTAGGCTTAGGCCTATCCTGGGGTTTGTTAGGACAAATTAACTTAGCGCATTTTGGATTTTTGTTCTTATCGGCCTATCTCAGTTATCAATTCAGCACCACCTTTGCGATCAATCCGTTGTGGGCTCTTTGCATACTTCCACCGGCCTTCTTTGTAATTGGGGCAGGATTACACGCCCTCATCAGACGCTTTAAGATGACGCCCTTTAACTCCTTGCTACTTACCTTTGGATTAACGGTGATTGTGGACGCCCTTATTCAGTGGATATGGACTGCTGATTTTCGCAAACTTGAATACGCTCAATCAAACTTGAAACTCGAGCTCAGCGGGATCTATCTTCCCTATGCCGAATCCCTCAGTTTTGGTTTATCCCTGCTTTGTGCAAGCGCGGTTTATTGGGTTATGAAACGAACGGATATGGGCAAGGCCGTAAGGGCTATCGCTCAAGATCCCCAGATGTCGACCGCTTTTGGGATCAACCAAAAATTCATCACCATGTGCTTGGCCGGGACATGTACAGCACTGGCTGCGATCGCAGGAATTTGCGTCTCCTTAATTTTCACCCTCAACCCCTCCCAGCTCTACACTTGGATTGGTGTAGTCTTTGCGGTTGTGATGCTTGGAGGTCTAGGCTCCGCATTTGGCCCGCTTTTGGCTGGAATGTTAATCGGGGTATCAGAATCCATCACGATGGTTTTTGTAGCGCCTTCTTGGGCGCCAATCGTATCCTTTACTCTGCTGATTGGGTTGTTACTCCTTAGACCGGACAAAATCTAATGAAGTTCCTCCCTATGCACACAAATCGACCCCTATTAAATATCTTATTAATAGGACTCCTATTGGCCTCGGTTCCTTGGCTTGGTTTGTCAGCCTTTTGGTTGTCATTTTTTTACCTCATTCTTTACTGGTCAGTCCTTACCCTTTCTTGGAATGTGTTTTCGGGATATTCGGGTTATTTCTCCTTTGGGCACGGCGCATTCTTTGGCATCGGCATCTACACCGTTGCATATATGTGCGGGCAACTGGAGATGTCTTTTCTGCCAATGGTGTGCTTAGCCGGGGCCCTCGCTGGCGGGGCTGGGGTAGCCTTGGGTGCACTCGTCTTTAGGGTCAAACGAGTGAGGGGTGAGCTTTTTGCACTGCTTACCTTAGCAGTCACTTTCATCATTGCAACAGTTGTCCTCAATACGCCAATTGACGGTGGACCGGGTGTTTATCTCAACTCTGTTCAAGTGCCTAAGCTTGGCCCCTCCACTCCAGCCACCTTTTATTTATTAATATTAATTCTATTTGTGGTGGCCCTTCTTGTATCCAGATACATAAGCACGTCCAAGCTAGGCGTTGCCCTTTTTGCGATTCATGATGATGAAGACGCTGCTGAGGTGATGGGAGTTCCGACCTTCAAAACCAAACTAGCAGCACTCTTCATATCCTCCAGCATGGCAGGTATCGCAGGCGGTATACACGCTGTATTTGTATCCTACGTTACCGCTAACGAGGTCTTCTCAATCAACGTGCCCCTCTTTGTTGTACTCATGAGTATTTTGGGAGGAGCCAGGCACTGGGCGGGCCCTGCCCTGGGTGCGGTGGTCATTACATCACTACAGTATCTATTTACGATCGGAGACAACGCGTTGATGGGCAAAATGGCGCTTGGGGTCATTTTGATTTTGGTGATACTCTTCAAACCAGATGGCTTTCTTGGAAACCGTGCTAAAGTAAATAGTAGAAAAGCCGCAAAACAAATTGCAGACTCCTACGGCGTGAGCTCAGCCTCGGCTCATCAAGATACACCTACGCACTTTCATGTAGACCACCAACATGCCCATCACCACGCTCACTTGAGTGAGTCTGCCGCCAGGCGACAACACAGCTCAGAAGTACTCTTGAACGCAAAAGACCTATGCATGAGCTTTAGCGGCCTAAAAGTACTTCAAAACCTGAATCTTGAAATTTATAGAGGTGAGATTTTGGGACTACTGGGCCCCAACGGTTCAGGAAAATCTACCTTTATCAACGTGGTAAGCGGTCATTACAAATCCACGGGTGGCCACTTGAGCTTAGGCGGCGTGGAGATTTCAGAATTGAAAGCACACGAAATTGCTCAACAAGGTGTTGCTAGAACTTACCAAATTCCAAGACCATTTACAAATTTAACTGTATTTGAAAACACCCGACTTGTCGCCTCCTACGCCAGAGGAATCACCCTCAAAGAAGCGACCCCTTACGCCGTTGAGGCTCTTGAGAAAGTGGGTCTTGGCGCTAAGATTGACGCCCTGCCTCAGGACTTAAACCTGCACCAACGTAAGTTTCTCGAATTTGCACGAGCCTTAGCGGCCAAACCAAAACTTCTGATGCTAGATGAGGTCTTATCTGGACTCACTCCAAGCGAGATCCAAAGTGCAATTGATTTAATTCTCAGCATCAAAGCACAAGGCACAACCATACTTTTTGTTGAACATGTGATGAGTGCAGTCATGGCACTTGCAGACAGAATTGCAGTCATCAATTACGGACAACTCCTCGCACAAGGGGACCCGCAAGAGGTAATGAGAAATCCACAAGTCATCACCGCTTATTTAGGCAAGAAATTAGACAATGCTTGAAATTAAATCTATACAAGTCTGTTACGGACCCGCTGTTGCACTTTGGGATATTGATCTGTATGTCAATACGGGAGAGCTGGTGTGTGTGATCGGTCCTAACGCAGCGGGAAAAACAACTCTCATCAACGCTGTCGCAGGCTTAAACAAAGTGAGCAAGGGTCAAATCAAATTTAATGGTCAAGATCTGAGCCGAACTGAGCCCCATCTGTTTTGCTCACACGGGGTTGCTCTCGTCCCTGAGAGCAGGCGACTTTTTGCGAACATGACTGTTCTTGAAAATTTAGAACTCGGAAGCTACATTAGGGAAGCAAAAGCACTTCGCAGTGAGTCTTTGGAATATGTTCTGGAACTATTTCCCGCTATGCGGCTCAAACTCAACGCGGCTGCAGGCTCGCTTTCTGGGGGGCAACAACAAATGGTTGCAATCTCTAGAGCGCTCATGGCGCGCCCAAAAATACTATTATTAGACGAACCTTCTTTAGGCCTTGCACCATCCATTGTTTTGGATATGTTTAAGGCCATCAAACAAATCAATGCCAATGGAATATCTGTGCTTTTGGTAGAGCAAAATGTTAGCCTTGCACTAGATATCGCTAATCGTGCTTATGTACTAGAGGAAGGCCGAATTGCCCAAGAGGGATTGGCCCAAGATATGCTCAACAGCGCTTCTATACAAAAAGCCTATCTGGGCATTAGCTGAGCCAAGATAACGCTTGGACTGCGCCCTTGTTTGAAGACGTGCAGATCTATTCACAGATACTGACACGCCTACGGATACGGATACGGATACGGATACGGATTCGGCAAACTGTAAATACAAAAGCCCTCGAAAACTAGAGCCTCTTTAGAGCCTATAGGACCCAGACCCTATGATTCAATGAAAAACATACTCTCCGGGTGCATCCACCAACTTACCAGATGCGCTCGAGTCCTTCGGGAAGCTTGGCTTAACCGATTGGGTGGAGTGTTGGTCTAACCAATGCG
>CAIKNE010000023.1 GCA_903828695.1 uncultured Burkholderiales bacterium
AATGCCCTTTTACTTTTAGCAAGAGGCTCAGCCATTGCGTCTTTGATTGACTCACGCATTCCTGGGATTGCCAATAAATAAAGCGTCTCCTGAATGGCGGTCCAATCTTCTTCAGAAACTAAAACAGCATTTGCCCGCTTACCAGAAATGACTACTGGCTTGTGTGACTCAGCTGTCTGATCAATCAAACGATAGAGGTCTGCTCGAGCTTTGCTTGCAGTTAATGTGGTCATGATTTAGCTTCTTTTCAATATAGCACGTAAAAACGTACGCTTTGTCAAGTGATCATTCCACCCATGTCAGCAACTCCCTTGCTAGACTCGACATCGCTGTTAATACTCAAATCTAACGATCCGGGCTTGAAAAATATTTAATTACTAGCGCTTTCCCCAAGTTTCTCTGTCAACCAAATTTTCATCAGTGATTGGTACGGCACATCTAATTGATTAGCCTGCCGTCGAATACCTTCTAGCAAACTATCAGACAAGCGTAATGAAATACTTGTCGTTGAAGGTTTCAAATTAGAGAAATTTGCCATTTTCATCTTTGAAACATCAATATATTCCTTCGTATCGTTTTCACGAATGTAAAAATAACTGTTAAAAATCGCTTTTTATTTGTAATACCATATGCTAGATACCTTTTTCCGGTACTACTATGCTTGTCATTGTCGCGAGAATTTAGTTTCATTTTGGCAAGCTGGATTTAAGTATCTAGATAATAATCACACTGAATATAATTAAGGACCCGTTGGAATTTTCATGAAAAAACTCTTGTGTTTGCTAATACTCCTGAGCTTGAACTTATCCGCTGGTGCTGAGTCACCTTTTCCATCAAAACCCATCACCTTAATCGTACCCTTTGTGCCAGGAGGCGGGACCGACAGCATCGCGCGCGATGTGGGCAAGTTGTTGTCTGAAAAACTCGAGCAAGCCGTTATAGTTGAAAACAAAGGCGGGGGGGGTGGCGCTATTGGCGCCAATTTTGTGGCCAAAGCTCCAGCGGATGGCTATACCTTGCTGTTCGCCACATCGACTTTTGCGACCAATTCATCGCTTGAGAGTAGTTTGCCCTTTGATCCTGATCGAGATTTTTCACCCGTAGCTTTGATCGGTAAGGGACCGATCTTGATTGTGGTTTCTAAAAGCTTGGGTGTGAAAAACATCAATGAGCTCCTGGCTTATGCCAAAAAGAAGGATTCAAATCTGAATTTTTGTTCAGCAGGTAACGGCAGTATCAATCACCTCTCTGGAGAGCTTTTCAAAGCCAAAACGGGCATTTCCATGACCCACATTCCTTACAAAGGTAGTGGCCCAGCAGTGATCGATTTGATTGCGGGTCGCACTCAAGTCTTCTTCTCAACTGTTCCGACCATTTTGCCCTTCGTCAAACAAAAGAATGTCGATTTACTCGCTGTCACAGGTAATAAGCGCATGGCACTTTTCCCCTCCATACCGTCAACCCAAGAGGCAGGAATAAAAGATTTTGATGTGAGCACTTGGTGGGGGATTTTGGCCCCCGCCAACACACCTAAAGCTGTGGTTGATAAGCTTAATCAAGCAATCAATGAAATTACAGCCCAAGATCAATTGAAGGAGCGCTTCACCAGTGAGGGCGCCTCCATCGAGAGGCAAACGCCTCAAGAGTTTCAGGTCACCCTAAGAAAAGAGCTCTCCATGTGGAAGTCTCTCGTTAAAAGTGCCGGTCTCAGCATGAACTAAAGAATGTCAACATGATGTAGAGAGCGTAGTTGTCGTTCTTTAATTACGGCGCGCCCGCAGAGTCAGTGCAACTTTTTTTAAAGGAAAATGTTGCATGACCAAAAACCTCTAAACAACTCTCAATGGATGAGAGAACTTTTATTCAATTGGGACTGATGATGGCATTAAAGCCCGCCCAAGTTGCTTTGGAGTTGTCTCGCTCCACCTCTACTATAACTCGAGAATTGAAAAGAAATGAGTGGATTCCACCGGTAAAGACATGGGTCATGTCCGTTCATCTTTGCAGACTTAATTAAACCGCTTAGGATGACTACTTAGCCGTCTTTGTCTTTGGGAGATCGATAACTTAATGGTTGCGAAAATTAATGTCGGATGACATCCTCTATGCACAGCGCAGATCAAGGAGTAAGCCAGGTATCTAGAACTTTCCCAACGTATTTCTTAGAAAGACTGTGTCCTTCATTGGGAACAATAGAGTAAGTAATATTCAGTTTGTTAGCGATTGCTTTAACACTATCTGGACTGCTTTGCCAGTCTTCACTTCCCACGTGCATTTCAATATTAATAGGTGTGGGATACTTTCCCGTATCCACAAGATTTTTGAGTTCATCTGACTTAGGAGGAACAAAGCTCATCATTTTTTCGTCGTTCGTAAATTCACCAACAATGGGGGAGAGCAATAAGACTTTTCCTATAAAAGGGGGGATTAAGGCTTGTGCGTGAAGGAATAGGTATGCCCCAAAAGAGTTGGCTACTATCTTTGCATTCTCAAACCAAAAACCACTCTCTAAATCATTTGCTATCGTTTGTGCTTGATCTGAAAAGGAGAGTTGATTGAATTCACCCGTGGTGGACCGACCCGCTATATCAAATCCCCTTCGCATCAGCTCTTTACCCAAGGCAGAGTCGAGTTTGCCCCCGTGTCCGGGTAAATAGTAAAGAATTTGAGCCATTTATTCAATTCCATTCAAAGAGTGTTTGTGAGTGATTCAGGCTAGGTTCTCTAATCATGAGGGCGGCTAGTTCAGGGTCCTTTTGCTCTATTTTTTGCAATATGTGTCTTAGTGCGTGCTTGGGTGGCTCAGTTTCAAATAGTTCATTCCACCCTTTATAGATACTCTCTAATGTGGTTTTTGCAGTTTGTATGTTCTTAATGTTGAGTTCTTTCAGAATATTCCCCTGGCTAGACTCCAATACAAAATGAAGAAAATGTCCAGACTGTTTTCTACTCAGATACACCCACAGAAAAGCGAACGATGAATCTTCAAGCTTCACCTCTTCGTAGTAGATTTCATATTTTTTGTATAAACGGTCTAACTTGATCAACTTGACCAACTCAGGTATTTTTCTCTCAAAGTAAGTAACGCTCAGATCAGCAAGTGCACCTTCAAACCCTATGCCCTCACCTAAATCACTACTCTCTTTTGAATATGTAACGCGTACCGAGTAATTGCCGTTGATATTAAATTCCCAACTCGACTTAAAGAGTACGCCCTGGAAATAGTAAGGAATAATTCTGATGACTTTAAAGCCCGAGATGATGCGGTTCCAGGTCGTTACAGCAATGGGACAGGAACGCTCAGCATTCCCCCAGTTAGTCCACACAACGACCGGGCGTTCAATTTCTTTCACAAGATTTCTTAATTAATATTGATTTAAGGCCTTGGCAAATTCATTCTTCACTTTAGTACGAAGTGCGGCGGGTGCAAGGACTTCGACAGCACTTCCGTGCTTCATGATATCCATGATCAGTTCTGGATCTTGGTTGTAGCCAAACTCCATCAAATAGTTCCCGTCTTTGTCAAAACTAGTCACCTGCTCTGGGTGCCAAACCTCATTGCTGATCCAGCGGGCCCGTGTAGGCGTAAATTTAAGCTTCACCCTCTGGGTCACGGGGCCTGAGAAAATTCCGTAACTCTCAGAAAAATATTCGTTGAGCTGTTTATCGCTCACCTCAGTACATTTCTTATAAACAATGGCAACACTTCGAATCCCGTCAACGGAGAAGCTTCGCAAATCATCTCTTAAGTGACAGTAGGCATCCAAATACCAATTCCCTTTGTAGAAAATCAATCTCTGCGGGGATATCTCTCGCTCTGTTTCCTTGTCATTTGATCTGGAGTAGTGGGTGATCTGTAGCCTGTGCCTTTTAAGCAAAGCACCCCCGATTTCCTCAAAGCTCTCCAACGACGATGTTCTGGTTGATGCACCAAACACCTTCAAGCGTTTCCTGAGTTCCTTACCAGGTGTCTCGTCCTGTCCAAGGATACCGTCAATGATGGACGTGAGTGGCGCAATGTGCGGTCCAATCAAACCACCCTTGTCCATCTGAGACAACAAATGCTGCATAAGAACTAATGCGGTTGCCTCCTTCTCTGTGAACCAAAGACCTGGGAGCTCTACCTTCTTGTCTTGCTTGGGCTTATCAAAGCAGTATCCACCCATAAAGCGGTCATACTTGATGTCCGCATTGAGCCGATTGCGTAGATACTCTAAATCACGCTTGAACGTGGCCTGGGAGATTTCTAGCTGATCTAGGAAATCTTGCAAAGGCACACACCCGCGGGACTGGATCATGTACTTGATTCGGTGAAGGCGTTCTAAACTGCTCATTTTTGGTGGAACCCAGATATAAGGTTCTTCAAGTGTAGAGGATTCTTGCGCCTTTTTATCCTCTGGCTCATCATTTGAGCCAGCACCGCTTGAACCAGGGTCTGTGGGCGGGTTGATCAGCATTATTTGTAAATCCTCAGATTTGACTCATCATTTCTGTACTTCTGCGTACCTGGAATGACGCGGGGAGCAGCAAGTACCTCGCCGGTCTCTGATTTAAAGAACTCTTGAGCCCCTAGTTGGTAGGCTACGTTCTCTGACAAACTCCCAGAGGCTTGCTTCATCATCCTCGAGTAGTTGGGCTTATAGCCCTCTGTCTGGCCATCAATTCGGTTATCGCTACCGGCCCCCGTAGCTACAAATGACGCTACGACTTGAAATGTCACGGTATCAATGAGGGAGAAATCCACCGCCAAATCAATTGAATTGATTGCCATGGAGTTCTGAGTACCTGTGATCGGTGCAGAGTTATCGGACATCGTTAAACCCGTCAATACGCCGTAGAGGACATAATCAGCCCCTTCAAAGTCTCCAGACTTAATCCTTTTGATGATGTCAAAGTAATCGTCGTTCTGGTCTGCTCGCTCCACATTGGGTCTGCCTTGTGCAACCCTGTATCCAGCCTTGATCAACATGCCCTTGATCGGTCCAGACAGACCACGGATTTCCCCGTAGTTGATCTTTCTCTCAACTCCGTACTTCTTGGTATAGCTTTGCTCGAAGGTTGAGTTCTTGTTGGTTTCGGACTGGTTCACAACTGCGGGCACATTTCCCGCAACCTTGTCCTGCTGTTCCTGGAACTTGTTCAGGGCAGCAGGGGGGATAGCGGGGGGGGCAGTCGGGGCAGTAGGGGCAGTAGGGGCTGGCACACTGGGGGCGGATTCTTGAGGTTTATCTGCAAATGGATTCAGTACCGCTTCAGCCCTGTCCTGTACGGTCATCAATCCAACCGTATGCATATCAACCCGCTTGTCATCAAACCTTCTGTCTTGCCGCTGGGTGGAGGTTGGTTTCTCCAGCGGCCCAGTCTCCTTGGACTGCGGAGCGCTTGGGAGATTAGGAGTGCTTGGAAGCATCAACTGCGGTTCAGCAGAATCAGACTTCATATCGTTTGAATTGTCTGACTTCTTGATTTTGTTCTCTTCAAAGTAAAACGCATCCCTGAACTCTGCTGAATAACTAATGTCCGTTACAGCAATCGTCTTTGGCTTCCAAGGATGTGGGTTACCGTCATGATCGAAATGGGTGGGTTCCTTAGACTGTCCGTATTTGAGCGAGTCAAAGCCTGTGCTTTGAGCTTGTCCGCTGACTTTAATAGGAGGGGAGGTATTGCAGGCACTTAGAGCCAAGACAGAGCTTAATATTAGGGTGTAAGACGTAATGGATGTTTTCATAGTGGGAGCCTCATTAACGGGTTACGGTTTTACGGATTTCTTTTTCCTCGGCCCACTCTATGAGTCCCGTCTCGTTGTTCACCAAGTTCAAGGTAAAGTTGTAGAACACATCTTTCATATCCCTGTTCTGTTTAACAATAGTCGATATCGTTCCCGTTATTCGGTACTTTGCTCCCTCCATCATCCCTGTCTTAGATATGCCGTCATTTCTGTACATACCGCTTTGGTTCTGACGTTTAATCTCATCCACCTGAGACTGCATCTCATTGGCACTTACTGCAAAGCGCACCTGACCACTCTTAAGTAGTTGAGTCCTGACCTTCTCAGTGATCATGCGGGTATTAATGGATTCACCTGTTTGGTTTTTGACCTCTGCGAGTGTGACTGTGGGTGCGGACTTGCTACTTTGGATTGTCTTGCTCTGAAGCATAGAGCGAACCATCGTCTCTGTAATGGTTTGCAGATCAGTCGACCCGAAGTCTGCGTTTACGGTCTCAATGCTTTGTGAGTCGCCGTACTTGACGACCGTTGGTGGGGTTACATAGACTTGAGTCGGTTGAGGGGGAGGGTGAGATGCACATCCCCCGATAAGAGTTGCAACAGTTAAGTAACCTGAGATTGAGAATAGTTTTGTATTGGTTTTCATCATAAGCTCACTTGTATTGGTTGATCTCAAACTTGAACGCCGTAGCGTCAAGAGTCGGCGCAATACCGACCAAATCTGCTGATTGGTCTCGCGTTAGCGTCAAAGGTTTCCAAGCTTCATCTGTGAACACAACCATCCCACCCGCGTTTAGCCACTTGAAGCGGTAACCGTAAAGTTTGGTATCGGGTTGTGGTTCACCCGTTTTCTTATCCGGTGGTGGGCCCCAGTTCTTAACAGTGACCTGAGCGGTGAGTACGTTGTTTCGCATCACACTGCGCATATCAAGGACCTCTAAAGCACTTGTATCCCCCATACGGGTTGTCATGAGTTGCTTCTCAGTAAAAGGTGGAGGACTCGGTGTCCCGCATCCCGTAAAAATAGACAAAATGCCTGTCATCAAGACAAGCGCAGAGACCTTGACCGCCAGGAGTTGCAGCAAAGGGGAAAAACTGCCTTTTATGTTGGTGTTTGCATTTAAGTTTGCATTTAGTTTTGCACTTAGTTTTGCATTTGCAATTTGCTCTTTCATTGGGCACTCCTGTTTAAAACTTTATCGATAAAACTAGATTCCTTCTCGATTGGTTTTTTATCCACATCAGCGACGCGGGGCACTTGCGTGCGAGGTGTCTCTGCTTTAACTGCAGTTACTTGACTTTGCATTGCAAGCCTTGCTGCCTCTATCTCGTCCTTATCCTTTTGACTGAGTAAGCGGTCCTTGTAAGCCAGCATGGAGTCCTTCTCAATCGGGCGCATCAAGCGTCCCTTGTCCTTGATCACCTCATCCACCGTCCTACCAATGCGGCTCTTAATGGGTTGATCAATGTCTTTGTTATCCGCTGTTGCAACTAAATCCAAAATATCTTCCAAGGCCATAGCACTATGG
>CAIKNE010000024.1 GCA_903828695.1 uncultured Burkholderiales bacterium
CGCCTCGATCATCTCTTTCTTTGCGTTGCGCGAGGCGGCTTCGCCCTCGTTCATGCGTTTGTTGATGCCTTTAAGTTCGTTTAAAGGCACGACCACACGAGTTTGAAGATCGATCAGTTTTTGCTGCAACTCTTGAATAGCAGGAATGTTGCGGGTCATCGTCTCGGACCAAGGTTTACCGGCCGTGGATTGTTTTTCAACCCACCTTAGGTTAAGTAGGTTGGCCGGGAACTCTTTGATGAAGATGTCTTGGGGCATGCGGCATTTGTCAACAATGATTCTTCTGAGTTGACGTTCTTTCTTGCGCATATCGTCGACTTGTGAACGAACCATATCGCACAAACGCTCAATGGTACGAGCCGTAAAGCGAATGGTCATTAACTCATCACTCAAAGCCTTTTGAGCTTTCAAGTAGTTGGGTGTACCCCAACCCTCTTTATCGTAGACTTTGTGGACTTTCTCAAAGAGCACTGTGATCCTAGAAAAACGCTCGATCGCTTCGCGTTTGAGTTCTTCTAGTTTCTTCGTTAAAGCCTTGCTGCCCCCTTTGCCGTCATCATCATCTGAGTCATCAAACTCATCGAAATCCTCTTCAGCAACATAATCATCGGCTTCGTCTGCGTTGCTAAACCCGTCAACAACGCTGGAGATAACGACCTTGCCCTCTGCGATCTCATCTCTGAGGCGCAAAATCTCAGCAATCGTAGAAGGGGACTCGCTGATGGCTTTCATCATATCCATCAAACCGCCCTCGATACGCTTGGCGATTTCAATCTCACCCTCACGCGTTAAGAGCTCAACCGTCCCCATCTCGCGCATGTACATGCGCACGGGGTCCGTTGTTCTACCGAATTCACTGTCAACGGTTGACAGCGCGGCTTCAGCCTCTTCCTCAGCCTCCTCCTCAGTTGCGGTGGTTGGACCTGTGTTCGTTAAAAGCAGAGTCTCAGCGTCTGGGGTTTGCTCATAAACCGCTACGCCCATGTCGTTCAACATCGAGATCACAATCTCTAGGGTTTCTGCATCTACTAATTTATCGGGCAAATGGTCCGAGATCTCCCCGTGGGTTAAGTAACCACGGGTCTTACCCAGTTTGATCAGTGTTTTGAGTCTTTGACGACGTTTAGCTAAATCTTCCTCTGAGAGGACGGCCTCGTCGAGTCCAAACTCCTTCATCAAGGCACGCTCTTTGGCCTTGCTGATTTTCATGCGCAGGGGTTTGACTTTTTCGGTGCTGGAGCTGGTCTCCTCAGCAAACTCTGTCTCAGACTCTAAATCAATTTCTTCGTCTAATACGGGCTCTTCAAGCTTAGAGTCCTTGCCCTTTTTAGCAGCAGCTTTAGGGGCGGGTACTTTGGTAGGGGGTGCTTTAGGAGCGGGTGCTTTAGGAGCAGTAGCCTTGGGTGTTGTCGCTTTTACAGCCTGGGTAGGCTTTGTGCTGGCTTTAGCGGGCGTTGCTGCGGCTTTCGCCGCAGGCTTAGCCACAACTTTCACTGCGGTTTTAGAGGTTGCTGGGGTCGGTTTTGCGACTACAGCCTTGGCTGTTGGTTGGGTCGCAACCTTAGCGGCTGGTTTAGCTGCTAGTTTAGCAAGTGCTTTAGCCGGTGATTTAGCCGGTGATTTAGCCGATGCTTTTGCAACTGGCTTGGCAGTTTTTGAGGCGACAGAACCGGTTTTGGATTTGGATGTAGATGACAATTTAGATGAGCTCGGTTGAGCGGCCTTAACAGGCGGCTTTTTTGCAGATGCGGATTTCGCGGTTGAGGAAACAGCTGTTTTACCAACCGGCTTTTTAGACTTGGATGTGGACATAGATCCTCAGCGAAGATGATGTTTGGGATTACTGTATTTAGGAATAAGTCGTCAATCAAATGACAAGACAAGATGGGAGGGCGAACATTTGGAGTGCAATCCTAGCGGAATTTGGGCGAATCGTAATTAAATAGTCTACATTTGGCCGCGCCGGAGGTGTTGCTGTCGCTCTTGTCTGAACTTGAATGGATTATACCGTAAGACCCGATTTCAGTCTAGCCCGGCGGTTGTTTAAAAACCGCACGCGCTCATAGGCCACTGGGTCTGAGTTGGCTTTTGGGATCAGTACCTTTAGCTCTTGGTCAATGGAGTCTTTCTCCATTTCAACCAAGATGCTCGCAAGCTCTTGAGGGGTATTCTCTAAATCACCAGGTGTATTTTTTAAGAGCTTATCAATCCACCCATACTGCGCATGACCTTTTAAGCCCTCCATTAGCGCTGCAAAGGACTGAACACCTAGTTCATGGAGTTGTTGGTCCATCCATTTAAAGAGTTCCCCGTGTGGTGCAGCGAGCGCACAAAGCATGCTGTGCTGTGTGGAGGAAAGTAATTCCCACTGACGCATGTCGTTAAAGAGTATTTGCACAGCGCGGTCTTGACGGCTACTTGGGCCTCGCCTGATTTGGAGTACAGTCCCAGAGGAGGAGGGTGAATTGAGTCCTTCTTTAGTGTAGTTACGATCTGATAAGCTACGATCAGAGCTGAATGGCTGGGATTGATATCCTTTATTGGGGGTGCCCGTGAACCTATTGCTCCTAGTGCCATTAAGGCCGTTCATGCCGTTCATGCCGTAAGTGCCATTAGCTCCCTTTTTGAAGGATTTTTGTCCGTCCCTTGAATAGGTATTTTTATCGGACCCCATCGGCTCCCAAAGCCTCAAAATCTCTTTCTCCCCAATGCTAACCAAGTTAGCAATCTCCCCCAGTAACTGACTCTTTAAAACGCCTTGGGGCAATGCCTCCCAAAGTGGTTTTGCAAGGGAGGCGAACTGCGCACGGCCCTCCGCGGTCTCAACATCACATCCCACGCGGGCTGATTCAATCAAGTACCTGCTAAGTGGGGTTGCATCGGACACAAACCTTGTGAACGCATCCGGTCCATGCTCTCTAATGTAGGAGTCAGGGTCGTGTTCTTTGGGGAGGAATAAAAATTTAACACTTCGGGTATCACTGGCATAGGGGAGTGCTACTTCAAGCGCTTTACGAGCAGCGCGTTTGCCCGCAGCGTCCCCGTCAAAACTAAACACTACCGAATCTGTAAAACGAAATAGTTTTTGAACATGCTCTGGAGTGCAGGCAGTGCCCAGGGTCGCAACAGTGTTTGGAAACCCCCACTGCGCCAAAGCAACGACGTCCATGTATCCTTCTGTAACTAAACAATACCCCATGGAGCGAAGCGACTGCCTGGCCTCAAAGAGGCCGTAGAGCTCGCGTCCCTTGCTAAAGACGGGTGTTTCAGGAGAGTTCAAGTATTTCGGGCCCGGTTGGCTCTGTGCTCCAGGCACAGGGATCACGCGGCCTCCAAATCCAATGCATTCGCCTTTTATGTTTCGTATGGGAAACATGATCCGGTCCCTGAACCGGTCGTATCTTTTCTCATCTGCTTGCGGGTCAGGGTTGTCATCTTTGTTGGTGATCACGAGTCCAGACTCGACCAATAGCGGGCTTTGATAGTCCGCAAAGACGCTCGCTAAATTCCTCCACCCCTCGGGTGCATAACCCAGACCAAATTGTTTGGCGATCTCCCCCGATAATCCGCGCTCTTTGAGATAGCTTACAGCCTTGGGTGAATTTTTAAGCTGTTTTTTGTAATCAAGACTTGCTTTTTCAAGGGTATCCGTAAGCGTTTGCGTGTGTTCCCTTTGTTCACCCCTTTTAGCGCGTTCGCCTGGTGAGAGGGTCTCCTCAGGGACAATCATGTTGTAGGTTTGTGCAAGATCCTTGACGGCCTCCACAAAATTCATTCCAGAGTGCTCCATCAGAAAGCCAATGGCGTTGCCGTTTTTGCCGCAGCCAAAGCAATGGAAAAATTGCTTGGTGGGACTGACGGTAAAAGAGGGGGACTTCTCGGAGTGAAATGGGCACAGGCCAGAGAAATTAGCCCCTGCTTTTTTAAGCTGCACGTGTCTACCCACGATCTCGACCACGTCGGCTCGGTTTAGCAGTTCTTGTATAAATGTTTGGGGGATGGACATACGCAGACGTATTGTATGCCCGCCATAAAAATCGGTGACCCTTGGCATTAATGAGCGCCGTAACTACTGTCGCCTTGTGAAAGTAGTAATAGCAAACCAAAACCGTAAAACAGATTCGTATTACCTCCCCAGCACAATTCCTTCACGCCTGGGATCGGCTCCACCGCTAAGTCCCCCAGGAATCCTCTCAATAGCTTGCACTCCTGAGGTAAGGGGTGCCTGTATTGAGAGTTGTTGTCTCGCGCCCAGTTCATTAAGCCATACTTCGTTGAATTTGTTTTTTTCCAATATCAGTTCCCCCTTGGGGTGAACCATTGTGAAGTGAGCCAAGTTGATAGCTTCTTGTGGGCTCATCCTCCACTCCAGCATCGCCCAAAGTGTTTGAGCGGTGAAGTGAATGATGGCACTCCCCCCTGGGCTACCAAGGCTTGCGTAAACTTGCGCGGGCTGTCCTCCCGTCAAAACAACCGTGGGTGTCATAGATGACCTAGGCCTTTTGCCAGGGCCAGGTCGGTTGGCAATCGGTGTGCCTGACTCGTCAAGGGGTAAGAAGCTAAAGTCCGTGAGTTCTGAGTTGAGTAAGAAGCCGCCCTTAGACCCCCTCCCAGAGTTCACCATCCGGTGAACACCAAAAGCACTCTCAATGGAGGTCGTAAAAGAGACCGCTCCACCGAA
>CAIKNE010000025.1 GCA_903828695.1 uncultured Burkholderiales bacterium
ATTCGGTGGGGTGCTTAGCTCAGTTGGTAGAGCGGCGCCCTTACAAGGCGTAGGTCGGCGGTTCGAGACCGTCAGCACCCACCATTTCTTTAGGCGAACCCGGGTTCGCCTTTTTTCTTTTATCACCAGAGCTTTAGCGCATGTTTGATTTCGTAAGACAGCACAACAAGATCATGCAATTTTTGCTGATCTTACTTATATTTCCCTCGTTCGTGCTCTTTGGCATCGATGGCTATAACCGCTTTCGCGAGAAAGGTCAGGCAGTGGCCGTTGTAGATGGTCAAGATATCACTCAATCGGAGTGGGATAACGCCCTTAGAGTGGAGACCCAAAAACTACGCGAGTCCATGCCAAATATAGATGCAAAGTGGCTTGACTCACCAGAGGTTAAGTATGAAATACTTGAGCGCATGGTCAGGGACCGGTTGTTGTCTACAGCATCTAGCAAGTTGTATTTAAGTGTCAGTGATCAAAGGCTTGCACAGGAGCTTCAACAAAATCCAACCATCGCCTCCCTTAGAAAGCCTGATGGCTCATTAGACATTGAGCGCTACAAACAGTTACTCGCAACCCAGGGCATGACGCCAGAGTCCTTTGAGGGGCGCATGCGATCCGACTTGGCTGTTCAACAAGTTATCACCGGTGTTGCTAGGGGGAGCTTTATTCCTACTTCGTTGAAAAACGTTGCAAATAGTGCCTTTAACGAGCAGCGCGAAATTCAAGTCCAACTCTTCAAGGGGGAGGACTTTGTGAAGGAGGTTAAGCCAAACGACGAGCAGCTCAGTGCATTTTACAAAGCCCATGCAAGTGAGTTCAAATCAAGTGAATCTGCAGATGTCGAGTACTTAGTCCTTGATCTACCTACTGTTGAGAAAACTGTCTCTGTCAGCGATTCTGATCTGAAAACTTATTATGAACAAAACAATGCTAAGTTAACGGGACAAGAGGAGCGCCGAGCAAGTCACATCTTAATTGCAACCCCCAAAGATGCGCCAGCTCCAGACAGAGCGAAAGCTAAGGCGAAAGCGCAGGAATTGCTTGCTGCAATCAAAAAAGACCCTGGCAGTTTTGCAGAACTTGCTAAGAAGAACTCTCAGGATCCGGTATCCGCTGCCAAGGGAGGCGATTTAGACTACTTTACCCGGGGCGCAATGGTGAAGCCTTTTGAGGATGCAGCGTTCGCTCTACAAAAAGGACAAATTAGTGATGTAGTCGAGAGTGATTTTGGATATCACATCATTAAGCTCACAGAAATCAAAGCACTTCATACGCCAAGCTTTGAAGAAATGAAGCCAACCCTTGAGGCGCAGGTTAGAAAACAAGGCGGACAAAAGAAGTTTGCTGAAGCTGCAGAGCTGTTTACAAATATGGTTTACGAGCAGTCCGATAGCTTAAAACCGGCTGCAGAAAAGTTGAAGCTTGAAGTGCATTCCTTGAGTGGCATCTCTCCCGCATCAGATCCTGCTCAATTGGGAGTTTTGAAAAATCCTAAAATGATTAGCGCTTTATTTTCTAAAGATTCGATTGATAAAAAGCACAATACCGAGGCTTTAGAGTTAGCCCCCAACATTCTTGCCTCAGCGCGTATCGTCAAATACACACCCGCAAGAATTTTGTCCTATGACGAGGTCAAAGATAAAGTTCGCACGGCTTATGAGAGAGAGAATGCATTAGTTTTGGCCAAAAAAGCTGCAATGGAGAAGCAAGCCTTATGGAAGGAGCATGGCGAGTCTGCTCATTTGGGTGCCTCATTGTTGGTATCTCGTCTCGCGTCCCAAAAACTAGCTCAAGCTGTTGTGGATGCTGCCTTGAGGGTCCCCGCAGCCACTTTGCCCGCGTGGACTGGCGTTGATTTAGGAGATCAAGGCTATGCAGTTATCGAGGTTACCAAGGTTATTCCATTTAGTGCGGAGTCTACGTCGACTTCAGCCAAGAGTGCGCCCAATCAAAAGGATGCCCTCATTCAAGCTACTTCTGCTGCAGAAAATCTAGCTTATTACAATTTCCTGAAATCCTCTTATAAGGTCAAGATCAATGTGCCGTCTCCACAAAGTGGCGTCGCAGTGGGTTTGAGGTAACTCCATTCGATTGTCATCCCCAAGCAATGTATAATGATGCTTACGGTGGCTGTAGCTCAGCTGGTAGAGTCCAGGATTGTGATTCCTGTTGTCGTGGGTTCGAGCCCCATCAGCCACCCCACATGTTTCAGCACTTAAGCCCACTTTAATAGTGGGCTTTTTGCTATGTGCGCCCAGCCTGGGAGTACTCCTAAGGGCGCAAGTCCCGGGCTCTCTACCATTAACGGGGGGTGAGCAGCTTCTCACACACGGTTTATTATTCCATTTCAAACACAGTGTGCCAAGACACGTAGCCTGTAGTTGTTGAAAATCTTGATTCCTTAAGCACGTCTGGACATCGTCTGCACTTAAGTATGGGCCCCATAGTGATCTTCATCTCTGATGTGATGATTCCATCAAACGATTGCCTCGTGGTTGTACCAACTCTTTGAGTTATTTACGACGTAAACCACGAGAAGCATAACAGGGACTTCAATAAGGACGCCGACCACAGTAGCTAATGCAGCCCCTGAGTTAAATCCAAATAAACTAATAGCTGCTGCAACAGCCAGTTCAAAGAAGTTTGATGCACCTATCAATGCAGATGGGCATGCAATATTATGTTTCTCGCCTACAGCACGGTTAAGCCAATACGCGAGGGCAGAGTTAAACAATACTTGAATCAAGATGGGAACAGCAAGCAAGGCAATCACCAAGGGTTGCCTTAAGATAGCTTCACCTTGGAAAGCAAAGAGCAATACGAGAGTTGCAAGTAATGCAGTCATTGACCATGGACCCATTTTTGCCATTGCAGCTTCAAACAGAAGTGAGCCTTTAGAGAGTAAGGACTTTCTGACTAACTGCGCCAAGATCACTGGGATGATGATGTAGAGCACCACTGATGTTAAGAGCGTATCCCAAGGGACTGTGATCGCAGATAAACCCAATAAGAAAGCAACCAATGGCGCAAACGCAATTACCATGATGCTGTCATTAAGAGCGACTTGAGACAATGTGAAGAGGGGATCTCCACCTGTTAATCTGCTCCAAACAAATACCATAGCAGTGCAGGGCGCTGCAGCTAAAAGAATTAAGCCTGCGATATAGCTGTCGAGTTGATCAGTTGGTAGCAACGGTGCAAACCATTGACGAATGAACAGCCAACCTAGAAATGCCATGGAGAACGGTTTAACAAGCCAGTTCACAAAGAGGGTTATCCCTATACCTTTAACATGTTTGCGAACTTCATGCAGCGCACCAAAGTCAACCTTGATGAGCATCGGAATGATCATGATCCAGATCAAAAGTCCAACAGGCAAATTAACCTGAGCGACCTCCATGCCTCCAATGGCTTGGAACACACTTGGAAAGAATTGTCCGATTGTAATTCCCGTAATGATGCAAAGAAATACCCAAACGGTGAGGTAACGCTCGAATACGCTCATTGGCGCTATATTTTTTGTATTGTGCATAATTAACATCTTTAATCTTTAGATAAACTGCGTGCGGTGTTCTGAATGGAGAGTTTGCTCAGACTCGTTCCCGGCAGATTCACAAATATCTCAAGTCGTTTACGGATCTGGTGCAGGGTCTGCATAAATGCCTCGCGTTGTTTTTCCTCTCCACCCTCTACCTCGCTTGGATCCGCGTAACCCCAGTGAGCAGTTGCTGGTTGACCGGGCCAGTAGGGACAAACCTCGCCAGCTGCGTTGTCACAAACAGTAATGACCAAGTCCATGTGAGGTGAGTCAGGTTTGCCAAATTCATCCCAACTTTTGCTGTAAAGACCATCCGTAGAGATCCCTGCTTTAGTTAGCGTTTCTAGGGCAAGCGGGTTTGGCTTTTGATTCTCGCGAGGACTACTTCCTGCGGAGTAAGCCTTAAAGTGTCCTTTACCCAAGTGATTGAGTAAGGCTTCAGCTAAAACACTTCTAGCTGAGTTATGTGTACAGAGAAAGAGGACATTCAATGGTTTGGTAGAAGTGTTCATTAAGATTTCCAATCAACAGTTGCATCGAGTTGCTGATTCGGTGAGACAAGTCTCTCCTTGACAGCAGTTCAGGGTTAGGAAAGCCAAAACAGCATTCATGCGGTCGTATTGAGCTCGGTAAATTAAGTTTCGACCACTCCGCTCCTGAGAGATAAGGTCTGCATGCATCAACTCTTTCAAATGAAATGAAAGCGTGTTTGCAGGCATACCCAACTCCTCAGCCAATAGGGCGGGCGTTAAACCTTCACGCCCTTTCACCACAAGAGAGCGAAAAATCTGAAGTCGATGGGTTTGGGCTAGGGCGGCAAGTGCCTTAATGACGTATTTGTCTTCCATAATTCAATAATATTGGAAATATATGACTATATTATGTCAGATTATAGAAATATCAAATTACACGGGGAATCAACGCAGGATTTTTGAATGCAATGGCTAAGCCAATGCAAAGGTCAAAGGGAAGTCGTTCATTGTGTTGTTATTTACGCTGAAGTTCATGAAGGTATGCATCAAGTTTCACAAAGGTACCTTCAAACCCAGCTTGCATTCCAGCGCGGGCACCGTCAAAGGTGGAAATTCCCAATGCATCACTTTCGTGTGGTTTCCAGGAAATGGTGTAGGTCGTAGTTCCACTGGTGGTGTCTTCATAAGTTGCCGTCACATGCATATAAGAGGGCCAAGATGGGGCCATTGGATGACGACTTAATGCACCCTCCTTATCCGAGAAGCTTTGCAGGTGAACGATCCTTTTCTCAGGGACAATTTCCACAAACTGCTGTAAAGCCCACATCTGCAGGCCATTGGGTCCTTGGATACCGTAGAAGTAGCGACCGCCCTCACGAAAATCCATCTCCGCATGAATGCTGTGAAATCCCGCTGGGCTCAACCAGTTTTGTAAATGTTCCGCTTGGGTTTGCACCCTCCATAGCAAAGCACGTGGCGCAAGGAATTCACGTTCGATGACAAAGGGGTTGATGATATTCATAAAGCTCTCCCAGTTTGAATTGAAAGACTTGTAAGGGATTTTTCAAGCATTATGATAGAGGAAGTCATCATTTAGGGAATACTTCATTCAAAGAGATGAAAGTTCCGCAGAAATACTTGCCAGTACCCTAGGATTGTGATTCCTATAGTCGTGCTATATTGGAAGAGGAAAAAAGAATGAATTCCAGTAAGATGAAAAAATCTGCAAACCCAAATCAATCCAAATTACAAATCACCTCACTCCTTACTTTTGTAATTGGTGTTGTTGGACTAGTTGGGGTAATGGGATGTTCAGATAATAGTTCTAACGGCAGTTGGTTTGGATATACGGTAGGTGATTTTGTCTATATTTCTTCACCCTTTGGGGGTAGATTAGAAAAGCTTACTGTTAATCCAGGAGATAACGTAAAAGTTGGTGTTCCTTTATTCGATTTGGACTCTGAGAACGAAGTAGCGATTAGGTTAGAAAACCTAGCAAAGCTAGAAAACGCTAGATCGACTTCGAATAATTTAGGCAAAGGCAAAAGAGTAGATGAAATCAAAGTCATAGAGGCTCAATTGGCCCAGGCAGAGGCCGCTGAAAGTTACGCCAATGCAACTTTAAGGAGGTCTCAGCAAACCTTCGAAATTGGTGGTCTATCTAAAGCTGAGTTGGAAATTGTCATCAATAACGAGGAGCAAGCTAGTAAAAGAGTTGAAGAATTAAAAGCATCGCTATCAGTGGCCAGATTACCTTCCCGGGTAGATGAAATCCTTGCTGCTCAAGCAAGTGCTACGGCTGCAAAAAATACGCTAAAACAAAGTGAATGGCAACTAGCTCAAAAACACCAATCCTCCCCTGTTGATGGGCTGGTCTATGAACTATTTTTTAGGGTGGGTGAATATGTGTCTCCAGCTCAACCCGTGCTGTCAATACTTCCACCGAAAAACATAAAAATAAGATTTTTTGTGCCTGAAGCAGATCTCACTAATGTTAAATTAGGGCAAACCGTAAAAGTCAATTGTGATGGTTGCGGGAAAGATATACAAGCGAAAATTAGCCGTGTAAGCTCACAAGCTGAATTCACCCCACCGGTTATATTTTCCAATTCCCAGCGCAGTAAATTAATGTTTTTAATTGAAGCTTACCCATCTCCCGAAGAGGCTGTTCGCTTGCGACCGGGACAGCCCATTGAGGTATTAGCTACAGAAAATAGGAAGACCAATTGAGTGATTGGGCAATTGATGTTAAAGGCCTGACCAAGATATACGACGGAAAAACTGTAGTTGATTCAGTTGACCTAAGTGTAAAGAAGGGGAGGATTTGTGGATTTTTAGGTCCAAACGGGAGTGGTAAAACTACGACTATTCGCATGCTATGTGGGCTCTTAAGCGCTGACTCTGGGACTGGAACCTGCCTTGGGCTTGATCTTAATAAAGATGCAGTCAAAATCAAGAGAAAAGTCGGCTACATGACACAAAAATTCGGTCTCTATGAGGACTTGTCAATTCGTCAGAACTTAGATTTTGTAGCAAGGTTATTTGAGATTAGCAATCGTAAAGAGGCCGTTCATGAGGCGCTTATTAACTTGGGTCTCGAATCAAGGCAGAACCAGTTAGCTGGGTCACTCTCGGGTGGGTGGAAGCAAAGACTCTCACTCGCCGCTTGTCTCATTCATGACCCCGAATTATTACTACTCGATGAGCCAACTGCAGGAGTGGACCCTAAAGCTAGGAGAGATTTTTGGGACCAAATCCACTTGTTAGCCGCCAAAGGAATTACTGTTCTTGTCTCAACTCACTACATGGATGAAGCAGAGAGGTGTCACGAATTAATATATATTGCTTACGGAAAAATATTAACCAGGGGTACCGAACAAGAAATAATCAAGTCTTCAGGGTTGCAGGTTAGATCAATTCAAGGTGAATCCTTAGTTGAAGTTTCAAATCATTTAAAAAACTGTAAAGGTATTCTCAGCGTTGCAGCTTTTGGTAATTCTATACACGTATCAGCCCAAGACAATTCAATCTTAAATGAAGCAATTGAATCGATTAATGACAATAGTCAGTTAATCATTAAACCCGTAGAAGCTAACCTTGAAGATATATTCATTAGCTTGATTGCCACTGCTAAAGATAATTACGGACCAGGATGACTATGAGTACTTTTTCTTGGAACCGCACAGTTGCCATTTTTCTCAAAGAATTCCAACAAATGCTGAGGGACAGACTTACCTTCGCCATGGTTATTGGAGTACCTATCATTCAGTTAATACTCTTTGGCTATGCAATCAATACTGATCCCAAAAACCTTCCAACTGCTGTAGTCACATCTGAGAGTAGTAATTTTTCTCAAAGTTTTATTACAGCCTTAGAAAATACTGGATACTTTAAAGTAACAGCCGTAGGTATCAGCGAGAGGGAAGCCGAGGCTTTAGAAAGCAGAGGTTATGTTCAGTTTATTGTAGTAATACCGCCTGACTTCACAAAAAAAATAATAAGACGTGAATACCCTGCAATTCTTGTTAGTGCAGATGCTACGGACCCCAGTGCAGCGGGTAACGCTATTTCGGCGCTAAATCTTGTAATTCCTCAAGCACTGAGTCATGATTTAGTAGGTCCTCTGAATTACCTAAACCAATCCGCTCCACCCTTTGAGGTAAGAGTCCACAAGCGTTATAACCCTGAAGGACTATCAAAATACAATATTGTTCCCGGATTAATTGGAACCATCTTGACAATGACCATGGTCATGTTGACATCACTCGCGATGACTCGAGAACGAGAACGCGGGACTATGGAGAATCTGCTCGCCACACCCGTAAGGCCATTAGAGGTCATGTGCGGAAAGATATTACCTTACGTTGTGATTGGATACATTCAATTATTTGTAGTTTTAGCTGCGGCTAAATTTTTGTTCGATGTGCCAATGTACGGTAGCTTTATATTGTTGATATTGATGATAGGACTCTTTATGATTGCTAACCTTGGCGTTGGTTTTACGTTTTCAACTTTAGCAAAGAACCAGCTACAGGCGATGCAAATGACCTTCTTTTTCTTTCTGCCTTCTATGCTCTTATCTGGATTTATGTTCCCATTTAGAGCGATGCCGGTTTGGGCTCAAAATCTAGGGGAAGTGCTCCCGCTCACTCATTTTCTTCGAATAGTGAGAGGAATCATGCTAAAAGGGCTTTCTGTTGATTACGTACTGACTGATCTTTGGCCTATGCTGGCTTTCTTGGCAGTGGTGAGTCTAATCGCTTTGAAAAGATATAAGCAAACTCTTGATTAAACTGAATGGGCTTGTTGATAATTAGAAAATACCAAGGATGAATTAGCGTCAAGTTTCAGTGATATTTGCAGTCTGGTTTTCAACAACTTAGTCTTATTTGATTGTCTTCGCACAACGGTGCCGATTGCCCAAATAATTTGATGCTAATGTTGGGTATTATTAAGAGTATGCATCTGATGATGCATAAATCACTTGTAAAGAAAGTAAAAGAATTTTGCGCATGCGCTTTATGTGCCGACTCATTGCGTTTGGCTACACGACCTGTTATTCAGGTCGGTTTAGCTGCAAAGACGCTGATCGTTGGCCATGCCCCGGGTAGTCAATTTCATGAGACAGGGATTCCCTTTAATCACCCGATCGCAGACCGATTGAGGTCCTGGGAGGGAATTGAGCGGGACGTAATCCATAATGAAAATAAATTTGCAATCGTTCCCATGTGTTGTTGTTTGTCTAGAACGGTTAAATTAGGAGTTATTCAAGACTGGCAATATCATAGAGTTACTTGCTAAAAACAGGCTAAAGCTGGGAATAGTAAAAATCCACTTTCAAAGTAGAGATCAGCAAGCCAATAAGGTAAGACTTTTTATAGATTTTTTTAGAAATCACAAAATCTGATTATTTTAATGAGTAGGATAATACAATTGATTTCTTAAAAATCTTTAAAATTAAATCACTACATTTTTCGCAACCAAGTCAAGGATTAATATGTTGATAGTCACCTCTTTTATTGCTTCTGTTCTAACTGTAATTTTCATCAAATTATCTTTTGCAGTGATTGGTTTGAGGAGAAAAAATAAAGTCGCTTTGGGTGATGGAGGTAAGGAGGATCTTGAACGAGCAATAAGAGCTCAAGGGAATTTTGCTGAGTATGTTCCATTTGGACTAATCCTTCTAGCTTGCTTGGAATTAAATGGTGCCCCCTGGTGGTGGGTAGCTACGCCTGGCATCGGCTTAATTATCGGTCGTTTGATTCACGCCAAAGGAATCAATGTACCTCCGCCAGATTTTAGTAAGCGCGTCATAGGGATGAAGTTCACTTTCTATACTTTGATTTCCCTCGTAATCTTAAATATTGGGTGGTCCTTATACGAGTTGCTTTGGTAGTTTGAATTAAAAAGATGATAAAACTCCTTTAGGGTTTAACCAAGCTGTAAGCACTAGCGAACAAAAGTGGAATAGTCTTAACCTTCTGAAATTTGAACTGTGCGCTGGTTGCTTGCAATAGCTATAGATATCGTATATATTGAAACGATATATCTATAATTTAAATTGGCTACCCTATGTCAACAGAAGTCTTGGTCTGGTGGTTCTTTCTCTGCTTGGTGAGTACACTTAACGTTTTGGCATTAACTTACTCTGCACGTACTTTATGGCACAAGCAGGGAAAAATTCCATCGGATGTGTATGCATCTCGCCGGTTGCAGTTGATTTTATCTGCAGGATATGTACTCGGTTGTGCCTTCCGTTCTGCATTGCCGGTCTATGATATTCAGCGTATTTGTTTATTTGATTCCTGGTTGTCTAGCGTTATAGTGGGTCGCTCTGTTGCGACCGTGGCTGAGTTGTGCTTCGTAACCCAGTGGGCGCTCCTTTTGCATGAGGTATCTCTGGTCACACAAATTCGTGCAAGTCGTATGGCAGCAATTGCAGTCCTACCATTGATTGCCATTGCAGAGAGTTGTTCATGGTATTCGGTACTTACAACTTCAAATTTAGGACATGTTTTTGAGGAAACGCTTTGGGGTATCGCCGCCACTATTTTGGTCGCAAGTTTGCTTAGCCTTTGGTCCCGAGCAAGTAATGAGCTTCGACCATTGTTGCTTTGTATGTGCCTGACTGGTGCGGTATACGTCATTTTTATGTTTATGGTTGATGTGCCAATGTATTGGACTCGTTGGAATTTCGACGAGTCACATGGACGTCATTATCTTAGTATCGCTCAAGGCTTGTCTGATACTGCAGTCCGCTGGCAAGTGTCCCATAATTGGCAAGTATGGAGAGGCGAGGTGCTTTGGATGTCCTTGTACTTTAGTATTGCTGTGTGGTTGAGTATTGCGTGTATACATACCCCCGCTCTTAAACGCCATAAGAACGGTGAAATCAGAATTCACAATTGAAAAAATCACTCAACTTCTACTTATTGACAGAAGCAATAATTAATTTTAATAAACCGTAGAATTATTATGTGTAACGGTTGCAAATATATGTTCAACTCTATCAATGAGATAATTCCATTCGTAGTTCAGAGCACTTTGTCGTGCATTAAGACCTGCAGATCTTATTAAGGTCGGATTTTGAATAAGATCCATTAATGCGCGTGTGAAATCAGTAAACTTGTCTGATTGCACAACAAAAGAATTAACGTTATCTTCTAGTAGCAGATGATTTGAATTTGTCGTTTGAAACAAAACTGGGATACCAGAGGCTAGGGCCTCAATAATCTCAACCCTATTGACGTCAGAAGATCCGGGCGAAAGCATTAGATCTGTACTCGCTAAGCACTCGGAGAGTTCTATGTAATCTAATCGAGGAAGAACAAAAAGATTGTTAATCTTTTTATCAACTAATTTATTTTGACTTGTCGAAATAATGATTAGCTTAACTGAATTTAAGTGGGAAAGATTGTTTTTGAAGAAACGAACAGTTTCGGTAAGATACTGATCTTTTTTGCCTTCACTGAAGTAAATAAGAACCTGAGTAGACTCATCGGCAGACCAACTCTTTCTGAGGATTCCAGAGCGTTTATGAGGATTAAAAAGTTCGGTATCTACACTCGTTGGTACGACTTCTATATTTGTAAAACCCAACCCCGATAGCTGCCTTTTTGCCTCATGAGAATGAACAAGAGTGCATTGAGTTGAATTGTGAAACTTTCTTAAGTAAGCCATTACGGCCCCTCTGAACAGCTTGCCACCAGCATTGCGGTTTAGCTCGTTGTTCGAAATAAAATGGGTTCTAATGTCAGATATGGAGGGTATCTTGAGCTTTCTAGCTGACTTTATTGCAGACCATCCAAGTGATCCATCTGCACACACAAAAACGATGTCAGGCCTGCGAATAGACCATAGATTAGTTAACGTTGCCATTGCAGGGGCTCCCATTTTAAGAGCTCTGCTTACAAGACTTGATTCTTTGACAAGAGTTTGTTCAAAAACATTTCCTAATGAAAATAATTCTTTGGATTTTATTTTTGTTCGAATAAGGGAGATTTCATGTCCTCGCACTTGAAGCTCTTGAATCAATCGAGCCGTTGTTTGATCGAGACTAGAATCTTCAGAGCGATTACCATATACAAAAGCAATACGATAGTTGTCTCGTAATTTTCCGAATTGTTCGATGTATAAAGATGATTCATGAAGCATTACTCAATATTACAAAATACGAATAACAATTTGATGACACTTGAGAGTCAGTGATTAAAAATTAGTATCGCTTTTAAGCTGATATCTTCTAAAATCACTAAAGTAATATATTTGTCATTAAAAAGTCATCAAAAATGCGAATTTGATTTGTAGAATAATTTCAAACATAGCAAGCTATCTTGCTTTTCTTTAATGCTTCGTTCAAAGGGAACACTATGGAAGGCTTCTTTCAAACTTTAAAAACGCAGCGCTGGGATGATCACCGCTATTACCATCACAGCCGAATCAACCAGTCTTTGCATTTCATCAGTGCAAGCTCGTTTCTCGTTGCGTACTTCTATTTGTTCATCGACCCTGTAGTGTCATCCTTAATCGCTTGGTTAATTGCCATGACAACTCGGCAATCTGGGCACTTCTTCTTTGAGCCTAAAGATTACGATAAGGTTAATCAAGCTACAAATGAACACAAAGAATTCATTAAAGTGGGTTATAACCTGCATAGAAAAGTAATCCTAATGGCCATTTGGGCTGCGATTCCGGTGATCGCTTATGTGTATCCAGCGGCTCTGACTTGGCTCGCTCCGCAGGGGGATCAAGAGGATTTTTACCGTTTGGTGGGTATCAGTTGGTTTGCGTTGGGTGTTGGGGGCTTGCTCTTTAGGGTTGGCCAATTGATCATTCAAGATAACATTCAGGTGGCCCTTTCTTGGGCGTTTAAGATCCTGACAGATCCATTTCACGATTTGATGTTGTATTACAAATCACCTCTTTATTTATTAAAGGGTGAGTTGATCGATCCAATGGAACACGTTCA
>CAIKNE010000026.1 GCA_903828695.1 uncultured Burkholderiales bacterium
CTCAGCCGATAAAACACTTGCCTTAACCAAGAGGGGTGCAACACTCGCGTCGTCCCCTGCCCTTGCCGTTGAAAAAGCAGATGTTGTGATCTCAGTCTTAACTGACGCGCGAGCAATCGAGAGCACTTACTCCTCACCTAAGGGCGTTTTAAGTGCCCAGATCAAGGGTAAGCTTTTCATTGATATGAGCACCGTCAGGCCACAAACTGGAATCGATCTAGGAGCTCAACTCAAAGCTGCAGGTGCTGCCTTCATTGAGTGCCCTGTCGGGGGAACTGTTGGCCCCGCTAGAGACGGTAAATTGCTTGGCCTAGCGGGGGGTTCAACCGAGGATTTCGAGCGAGCAAAGCCCTTACTTGATCAACTCTGTCGGAGGGTAGAGCATGTAGGGGAACTGGGTAGTGGTGCAAGTATGAAACTGGCGATTAATTTGCCGCTCCTTGTTTATTGGCAAGCATTGGGGGAGGCACTAGCGTTGGCTGAGAGGTCTGGGTTGAGTCCCGAGAAAATGATTGATATTTTATCGGACACCTCTGGCACGCCCGCCATTATGAAAATGCGCGCGCCTGCCGTGGTTTCTGCTTTAAAAGGCGAGCCCTCAACGCCGGCGCACTTTAACATCGACTCAATTCGCAAGGACCTGAGAACAATGATTGAGGAGGGTACAAATCTGGGCTTTGAGTTACCCGCGGCACAGGCCGCTTTGGGGGCCTTTAACAAAGCGTCAGATGCGGGCCTGGGAGAATTAGATGGAACACAACTCGCGGCTTGGTGGATTAGGCAAGCCAAATCAACTGCTAAAGCAACTCATTGATTGATACTTTTCAATGGCAATCATTAGGCACAACAATAAAGAACACTCAGTTGAGGCCCCAGCGCATGCGCAGTTATACAACGTTTTAAGGACAAGGTGTGAAGATTTGTCCGTGCGCTTTGGCTGCGGCGTAGGACACTGCGGGGCCTGTACGGTTCTCGTAAACGATCAAGCACAAAGCTCCTGTAATACCCCGCTTTGGTCTGTTGATCGGGCAGAAATTAAAACGCCCAAAGATCTGCAAAATGACCCTATTGGGCGCGTAGTCTTAGAGGCCTTTTTATCAGAACAAGCCGCGCAGTGCGGCTACTGTATCAACGGTATATTGATGCGTTTGACTGGACTTTTTAAAAGCAATGCAAACGCAACGGATGACCAAATTACACAGGCCTTGATGCGCCACCTTTGTCGCTGCGGCGCGCATAGCAGGATAATTCGGGCAGCCAAATCCGCTCGCAGTCAATTATCTAGCGCTACAGCAACTTAAAGCAATGACGATGAGCGATTTATCTCCCAGCCTTAAAGCGCACCCGCTTGCAAGTCAGTGGATGCAGTTTTTGAGTGACTCAAGCGTTCTAATTATGAGCGGCAAAGTAGAGCTTGGACAGGGCATATCGGCAGCTCTGATTCAAACCCTATGCACTGAGTTGGGCTTTAAAGCGTCCCAGGTGAGACTGGCCGCTGGGGACACTCAACTCACACCGGATGAGGGCTACACAGCGGGAAGCCAATCCGTGGAAGTCGGAGTAAAGGCCCTTAAACACGCATGCAGCGTAGTTCGCGACAGGTATATTGACGCTGCCTGCAGGGAGCTGAAATGCAGCCCCCAGGACCTTGAGCTGAAGGAGGGTTGCTTTAGATTAATTGCTAATTCTGCAAGTGCAGCTGGAGTTGGAGCTGGAGCCGGCACTCCAGTTACAGCTAACGCTTTATCCTTCTTCCAAATTAGTCAGAGGTGTCCCCTATCCACCATCCTACTAAACGAGCCTAATCCGATTCGCCATGACTTGAGACCCAGGCAGGTTGAGGAAGTATTTAGGGCTGACTTCTTGGATAAGTTCACAGGCGCAGGTTTCATCCAAGACCTAACTCTCGCGGATCTTTGGCATGCAAAGATCGTTCGCGGACCACACCCGTTTAGTAAACCGCTCTCCTATAACCTCAAGGAATTAGAAGCCCTAGAGGGTGTGGACAGAGTGTTTATCCAGCATCACTTTATTGCACTTATTGGACGAGATGAGGAGTTACTGAGCAGTGCTTTGGCCTGTGCTAGAGGGGCTATAGTTTGGTCTGACCCGAATATTTCACCCGAGCAAGATATTGAGAAACTCTTGACTCACCTACCTTGCGCCACAAGCGTAGCACTAGAGCTTGGGGTTTCATCTGAGCATGCAGTTTCGTCTCAGCATGCAGGTTTGCCGCAGGATACGGACTTATCTAAGAGTGTGGGCAAAGCACAGATGCTTCACCTCACCGCGCGTTATTCAAGACCCTACATCGCTCATGCCTCCATAGGGCTTGTGTGCGCTCTTGCACAACCCTCTGTTTGCAACACCAGTCTCACCGTTTGGTCGCACAGCCAAGGAGTGTTCAAGCTCAGGGACCAAATAGCTGAATCTTTGGGACTAAGCAATGAGCAGGTCCGGGTCATACACGCCCCTGGGGCGGGTTGTTATGGGCACAACGCAGCCGATGACGTAGCCTTTGACGCTGCTTTGATTTCGCACAAACTGGGCATCAACGTGCGAGTAGCTTGGACCAGAGAGGATGAGCTGAGTCAATCCCCGGTTGGGGCAGCGAGTTTGGTGCAATTAGATGCAGATATCCTCGCAGACGGTAGCTTGGTGAGTTGGAACACACAAGTTTGGTCAAACACCCACCTTAGCCGACCCGGTTGGGGTGAGGGCATCCAGCTCTTAGGTGCGTGGAGCGCATTTGAGGAGCAAAAGCAACCCCTTGCCGTGGATGTTCCCCTGCCAACAGGTGGAGGACTTAGAAACGCAGTGCCTGCGTACAGCGTGGGCAAACTAAAAATTACGCACCACTTTATTGAGAGTGCTCCTGTTCGAGTATCGGCTTTGCGATCTTTGGGAGCTCACGCTAATGTGTTTGCAATTGAAAGCTTCATTGATGAGCTAGCAGATTTAATAAGCGTAGACCCCGTTGCACTTCGCTTAATGAACTTAAGAGATGAACGTGCTAAGGGAGTGATTAAACGAGTTGCTGAGATGTGCTCTTGGAGCAAAAGAGGAGAGCCAGGGAGCTCGGTTGGAACAGGGCTAGGTTACTCTCGCTATAAAAACCATGCAGGTTACTGCGCAGTTGCGGTGCAGGTTGAGGTCATGCACAAGGTCCGAGTGCAAAAGGTCTGGGCCTGTGTAGATGCTGGGCTTGTCGTGCACAAAGACGGTTTAATTAATCAAATCGAAGGCGGCATTATTCAATCCCTCAGCTGGACTCTTAAAGAGAATGTTCAGTGGGATAAGAACAGTGTTCTCACAACAGACTGGGAAAAGTACCCCATTTTGGAGTTTGACGAAGTCCCTGCAATTGAAATTGAACTCATCGAAAATATTGAGGACCCTAGCCTTGGCGCCGGAGAGGTTGCAACGGGTCCTACTGCGGGAGCTTTATCCAACGCCATTGCACACGCACTAGGACTAAGGATACGTCACATGCCTTTTACATTCGACAATGTGAGCAAAGCTATTGATGCAAGCTAACTCTTCAACCCAACTCTTCAACCCAACTATCACAACCCATTTAGTAATTTTTTAATCTCAGAAGTCTTAACAAGTAGGGAAAATCATGTTTGCAACCATCAACGATTTAAAGATTCATTACGAGATATCTGGACAAAAGCCAGGCACTGCGCCTTGGGTTACGCTCTCTCACTCCCTTGCCTCCTCCATGGTGATGTGGAAACCCC
>CAIKNE010000027.1 GCA_903828695.1 uncultured Burkholderiales bacterium
CAAGATTGAGGTGTTCAAAATCAACACCATATTTTTTGGTTGTCATATCTGCCATTTGATGTTTTTAATATTTTTACTTTATCTCTAATTAAAGTCAATTCTATTGCTAACTATGCCAACTTCTCAGCCGCCATAGTAGCTGTCAGCTTGCTGTAGTGCCTCTCCAACATTAGTACGCTTGTACCCATTTGCTTAGCTAGTGTATGTATATCTGTACTACTTAATAGTTCATTTGTAGCGTATGTATGCCGCAAGCTGTATAGCGTCCTGTCCTTATCAGCTTGTCCTTTTAGCAAGTCAGTCTCAATCAACAGCCGCTTAAACACCTTATTCATTTCAAACGGCTCGTTGTTGTCCGCAAACCTAAACACAAGCAACGGCAAGCGTCGTTCTATCAACTCGTCAAACGTAAGACTAGCAATGTCAGGTTGGTTGGCTTGTAGACGCTTTAGTGTGTTGACGCATTCGTGCTTGGCTATAAGCCAACGTTCGCCTGTCTTACCCTTTACCCACATACGCAAGTAGCGCACACCCTTTTCTTCGTGCCATTCAATGTGTTTCCACATTAAACCCATACTCTCTGTACCTTGTCGCATTCCTGTTTGTATAAGCAAGTCAACCAAGTCACGCAACAGTAGCCTCATTTCAGCTGTATAGCCTTTTGCTTGCGTGTGCCAAGTAGCCAAGTGTTCGCGTAGCTGTATCACTTCTTTGTCTGTAAAGGCAGGGCGCACACCTCCACTTTCACCGCGTACATTTAGTTTTGGAAACTTAGCTGTAGCACTAACCCAACCTTGTTCCACAGCTGTAGCGCATATACGACTGAACGCTGAAGCAAATGTTAGTAGCGTAGAAGTTTTTGGTTTGCGTTTAAGTTTGGCATTTCGCCACTCTTCAAACTCAGCAATTTGTTTGTGCGTAATGCTTGTTAAAAACATTTGTCCAAAAAACGGAACTAGGTAAGTTTCAATCACAGCTATGTAAGCTGTATAAACTTTCTTGCCAACGCCTGCCGCTAAATCTCTACGCATATCTTCGCAACAGTACTTGGCAATTTCGTCAAAGCGTTTAACCATTAAAGCAAAGCCAAGTCGTTCTCTGTACTTTGCTTCGTCAAATGCTTCACACGCATAACGCTTAGCGTCTTCAACGTCACGCTTGCCTGTACTAAATCGCATCCACTTGTTTGCGTACGTTCTAAACCTAGCTTGCCAACTACGACTACGACTAACACGATAAAGCACTACGTCACCGTCACGCAAGTGTATAAGTCGCGTAGGTGCTGTGTCTAATTCAGCTAGTGTTTGTGCGGGTTTGCGAGGCGCAGGCGTTTTATCAACTACAAACTTTACGTGCGTGTTAGCGTTGATAAAGATTGTGAATTTTTGTGTGCTGTAGTAGTTTTGAAAATTGAATGCTGAATTTTTGTTGCTGTGCGTCATAGCGCAACTTTATTTTCAGCGCTACAAATTCGCAACCTAGCGTTTTTGGTTTTGCGTATGTTTGCGTACCAAAAAAAAAAACACAACCGTGCGTTAAAAAATAAAAAAGCCCACTAACTATGTGTTGTGGGCTTGTTGTGGCAACGCTTAAGAAAAAATTTCAGCGCCTTGAAACCTTATGATTCCATCGCTCTAACCGACTGAGCTAAAGCGCCGAGCCTCATATTATAGAGCTATTTTTCTAATCTTGCTTCAACTTACTAACTACTATTTTTATATTATTGTGCATTTAATTAGTAATTTTTCATTTATTTTCCAAGAAAGTGTTTGCTTTGCTCTGAAATAAGGAGGATGTTTGAAAGGGGAGTATCTATTCAACAAGGGATTCGTCTTTTGCGGACTTTTGGATAAATATACTTCTCAAGTCGAGGCCAAAGTGTTACAGGGGTAAGGTGGCCTTGTAACGCAGAAACATATTTGTGTTGAGTGCCTCTATATTTGTGGTAAGTCGAGGTGTATTAACAAGTGGAGTTGTAAGTCTATTGCGTTCTAACTTTTCTTTGATAGTGTTTGATATAAGTGGGTTAGTAGTCTAGCTCAAAAGCCAAGGCCACATAATGAACCTAGGTCTTTGTGATGAGTTCTGGAAATTCAACGGCGTTAAGCATACTCAGCAATTCGTGTCTTTGCACCATCGCTGGTAATTTGATACTTCACAACCTCTCTGGGTACTAGCTCTTGTAGTCTTTTTTTAACATTATTCGCAACGACTGGATCGTTATTAAATGCCCACCTCAGCTCATCTGCAAGCAGACCAAGTACGAAGACTTTTATTTGTTGCGCATTCATCGCCGGTTGATGTGCTTGGGCGCTATCCAGAAATTTATCAATGAGCTGGTGGGTGGTTATCATTTTGGATATCTCAAAAACATACGGAGATCTTTAAATTAAGGGCTATCCTAGTGAATTAAGATTTATGTGTATAGAGTCAAGATGGATTAATAAATTCATTTTTAAAGTTTATTAATCCTCTGACAGTGGCTTTTTATGCCCGTTTAAGGCGATACATTTGGGTTTATAAAATTATTCATTTTTTGAGACCCGTACAATATCCCTATGAAAATCATGGATACGCTGATTGGCTCTTATAAGAAAAAGCCAAAACAAGATCGTGCTGCAAAGACCGAGCAAGATTTATTGCATACTGCAAACGAAATTTTAGACAGAGGGGATTTAGATGATCTCTCGGCTAAAGCACTGTCAATAAAATCTGGCTATAGCGTGGGGGTAATCTATAAATACTTCAATAAGTATGAAGATATTTTTATAAAAATATTTTTAAATAAAATAGATGCACATTTTAAGGAGGTTGAGCAGATTTACATTGATCATCAACCGCATGAAACTGTTGACGAATTATTTATTAAAGTGGTTGATCATGGATTTTCTTTTCAAGAGAAATACGGAAAATTACAAAATAAATTAATACCACTTTATAGATTTTTTGTAAGACGTCATAAAACACCCGAAGATCTTCACAAGGTAACAGATAGGCTAGCGCCATTCACCTTGGTATTGCAGCAAAAGGACAGATCCAATACATTTAAAAATATGAGTGAGATGGAGTGCATTCTCAAGCATCGAGCGTTTGATCACTATATGAGAATACCTTTCATTGACTCGCAAAATAAATTCAATACAAATGAACATAAAGCGAGTTGTATAGAGTTTGGAGTTTTGCTATTCTCTAAATAGAGATTCACGGCATGGGAACGAAATTAGTCATAACAAATTTTTCGAGATATCATGTTCAATAGTTTTGAATAGTCCTCTCCAATCGCCGGCGCTTTGCTGTCTATAAAGCCTTACTGATGAGTACCAGGGGCTATCCGTTCTACCTAACATCCAACGCCAATCGGGCGCGTAGGGGAGTAGTATCCAGGTTTTTTTGCCCAACGCTCCTGCTAAATGCGCGACACTCGTATCAACACAAATTACTAAGTCCATTAGATCGCATAGCGCTGCTGTATCTTCGAAGTCAATCAGCAAGTCACTATAATTTTTTATATTGCTAACTCTCAGGGTGCCGCTGTCAATATCTCGAATTTCATTTTGTAAGCATATATATTCAAATAGATCTGGTAGGAACGGATTAAGATCGGCCAATGGAATACTTCGATTTTGATCATTTTTATGTGCCGTGCTACCGCTCCAAACCAAGCCCACTCTAGGCTTTGATTTCAAACCGAGTCTTTGCGCCCACTCCTCTCTTTTAACTCTATTGCTTTTAATGTATGGCGTTTTGTTGGGAATATCTTCAAGGTTAGTCTTAAAGGCAAGGGGTAGGGATAACGTTGGACATTGGAAATCAAAATCTGGTAAGGGGCTACCCAAAGGGTGTAATTCGCGAACTCCTTCTAGAGTATTCAATAGTTTTAACAAGGGTCGCTGTACCTCTAATGTGACGCTGGCGCCGTGTTCTGTTGCCATCTTGGTGTAGCGACAAAATTGCAAAGTATCACCAAGTCCTTGTTCACATCGAATGAACAGCTTTTTACCTTCGAGGGACTCAGCACCAAGCCATAATTTTGAGTGGAAGGATGCGTTATGAATTAAATCCGAATCTTTTTCATTCTTCCAACGCCATTCATAACCTCTAAATCCGTTATAAAAATCACCTTTTAAGAGCAAAGTCAGTGATTTGTTCCAGTGAGCGGCTGTATATTCTGGATCAAGCTTAATAGCTTCATCATAGCTAATTAAGCCCTCATCCAAGCGAAGCATTTCACTGAGTACGACGCCCTTGTTGTAGTGTGCTTCTGCGTAATCGTGTTTATACTTAATTGCACAATCGAAGTTGATAAGAGCTTCGTTGAGTAGGGTTAATTTTTTAAAAACTACCCCAAGGTTATAGTAAGCCTCGGGATAATTTGGATTCAACTCTAGTGCATAAATAAGTGCTATTTTTGCCTCGTCTAAGCGTTCGAGTTCACTCAGAATACTTCCACGATTGGAGTAAGCCTGAGCGTAGTCGGCTTTTATTTCAATCGCTTGATCGCAACTTCTGAGTGCTTCATCGAGGCGTCCTTGCTTTTGAAGCACGATGCTACGATTTGAGTAAGCTTCTGCAAAGTCAGATTTAAGAGAGATTGCTTTGTTAAAATTTTGAAGAGCTTCGTCCAAGCGACCAAGAGATTGCTGGGCAATCCCTTTGTTAGAGAAGGCCTCTGGGTAATTCCTCTCTAGTTCGATGGCTCTGTCGTAGCTCAAAATAGCATCGTTCATGCGTCCGAGTTCTTTGAGTGCCACTCCCCGGTTAAAGTATGAATTGGCATCGTCATTTTGAAACTCAATTGCTTTGTCAAAGCATTGGACAGCATCTGGTAGCTGATTCAGTTGTATGTGGACAATGCCCATGTTTGCGTAGGCCTGGGCATAGTCATTTTTGAGTTCAGTGGCATTTATGTAGCTATCTAGAGCCTCATCGAATCGCTTAAGTTCTTGAAGTACGATGCCTTGATTAAAGTAGACGGCAGCATTCTTCGGGTTGATATGCAGAGCTTGTTCGAATAACTTGAGTGCTGAAGTCCAATTTTGGGTTTGAGTATCTACTGCTGCGCAAAGCTGTAATGCATCGAAGTGATTTGGGTTTAATTTTAATATTTGCTGATAAAGAGACTTTGCCTCTAAAAGCAGACCAGATCGGTGTGAACTAAGTCCTTGCTGTAACAGTGTTGAAATCTCCTTAAATTCTTCATCTTTTGGCGTTGCTAAAGAGGCGATTCCCTTTGTATATTTTGAAGTCGGAGGAGATTTTTTTCTCATTTGTTTATTTTATTCTTAAATATTTACACCTCTTGGCTAATTGTCAAACCCAGCGTATCTGCAGCTAGGGTGTTGTCCAGCTTGATGTTAACTAGCCAATTGTGAGCACAACCTATAAAATCTCACCCACATACGCTGTGAGATTAATCAGATCCGCTCGTTGAAAGTATTAGCTCCTTTAATGAGGACTTGATTCTTGTCATCACGTCTAACCAATCGCCCGCACTTTGTTGTCTAAATAGTTTGACACTCGGGTACCAAGGACTATCATCTCTATTCAACAGCCAACGCCAGCAGGTATCAAAACGATTCAGGATCCAAACGGGTTTGCCCAAAGCCGCCGCCAAATGCGCTGTTGAAGTATCTACGGAGATGATTAAGTCTAAATTTTGAATCAAAGCTGCGGTGTCAGTGAAATCGTTCAATTCATCTGCAAAGTCAATGATATTAGGACCATCCCACCCAGTGGCTTTAAGTAACTTATAGTCTGATTGTGCAGGCTCACCTTTTTGCAGGCTGTAAAGATCAACATCTAAATCTTTTAACAAGGAGAACTGATGTAGCTGAATGTTTCTTCGTTCGTTAACAGACCAAATACTAGGGTGATTGGGCCTAAAACCACCAGACCAAACGAGTCCAACCTTTAATTTATCAGAAGTTCGGAGTTTGCTTGCCCAGTAAGCGACTTTGTCGCTGTTTGTCTTTATGTAAGGTATGTGAGTGGGTATGGTCTCTAGGGTGGTTTGAAAAGCATGGGGAAGGCTCATCAGTGGGCACTGAAAATCAAAATTGGGTAACTCATCCCCACTCACAATCAATTCTGAGATACCTTCCAAGCCAGTTAGGATTTTTTGCAGAGGTTTCTCAACCTCTAAAATAACTTTAGCACCCCGATCAGCAACTAATTTTGCATATCTGCAAAACTGCAAAGTGTCCCCCAAGCCCTGTTCGCTATAAAGCAGTATAGTTTTGCCTTGTAGTGATTCCCTGCCTAGCCAAAGGGGTTCAAAGAAGGTTCGGTCAACGTGTTTTGGAATTTCGTTGGTCATCCAACGCCACTCGTAATTAGCCCATCCTTTGTCAAAATCACCCAATAGGAGTTGTAATAGTGAGCAGTTCCACTGCGCTTTTGCATAGTCGGGCTTGAGGAG
>CAIKNE010000028.1 GCA_903828695.1 uncultured Burkholderiales bacterium
CGTCTTGGTGACCGCAGTGGCTTTAGTGACTGCAAAGATCAAAGCGATAGCGGATGCTGTGACCAGGGTCAGTGTGATGAAGGCCTTAGCGCGTGGACTTGTACTTTGGGTGTAAGTGGTTGCGTTTGTGGCCACACAAGAACCTACAACGGGCGCATCACAAACCTGCGCTTTGCGCAGTTTGAGGAGGGAGAGATAAGAGTTGAGTTCCATACTAACCAATTTTAAGAGTTGCCGTATTATCGTTCCTGGGGCCTAAAACACTTAGCAAATTTGCAAGTGCTGCTTCAAAGCCCGTTTGCGCCTTGGCCATGCCGTTGAAATGCAAATGCTGATTGACCCATTCCCCCTCGCCTGTCAGCTCCAGCCTCCCCTCTAGGGTTTCTAAGCTCAGGTGTAGGGTAACACCATCCGTTGCTGCTCCTGATCCACCTAAACCGGCGGATTTACCTGGATTTGAGAGCTTGACAGCGTAGGTTCCAAGCGGATCCAGGGTCGAGAGCTGAGAGGACAGGTCCTTTAGGGTCAGTTGCACCAAACCACCTAACTGGGGCTGATCCCCCGATAAGGGGTGCAAGAGGAGGCTTGCCTCGTGGGTTTGGAGGATTAAGGTCCCCTTGGGTGCAACGGTGTTCCAAGGTGCCCCAAGCGCGCCCAACCACTGCGCGGGCCACTCTGAATCAAAGTCGGAAACCCGCAGAAGGAGGCCACTTGGGTCAGAGGATGGGTTTGCCGAACCTGAACTTGAACTTGAAGCGTCCAAATTTGCCAATCTGGCCAATTTCCAAAGCGGGGAAACGCTTAAAGTGAGCGGCGCCCTAAGGCAGCAGGGATTTGCAAGGGACAGTGTTATCCCAAACCCGTCCACCGAAGTGCCTAAAGAAATATGCCAACTAAATGCAGATGCGATCAAGAGTTCTGGACTATTGGTATGGGTGGTGTTGATGGTGGTGGTGGTGGTGGTAGAGGCTGATGGGTTTGAGACATCTGACGAAGCTTGGGATTGCGAGCGGCGAGTGTTGGCTTTGATGAGCAGGGAGCCCGATCCACCCCAAAGCGTTCCACTGGTCTGAACCAGCGAGAGTTTGCCCTCGCTGATCCGCTCTAAGTAAATTCCCAGCCAAGAGGCGGGTGCAAAGTAAACCGTTCCGATCAAAAGCCCAAGCACTGTCCCGTAGACCGCTAGTTTCCTGAGTCTTTTGCTGAGTGCAGTGAGGGGGCTGGGGGTCTGTTCGAATTTCAATTTATAGATTTAATCCAAAGTGACGGTACTTGTTTTTATAAAAAACCGCTGCCCAAGGTTGTCTTGAAGGACCTGGGTTGTGCACCGAGTCAATTGACGCCTGAATTTGTATTGGGCAAAGCCAGGGTCAAAGATCCCTCCCACAACTTAGACGGTGTATCCAACCTTAAGCTTGCCTCCAGGATCTGGGCCTGCGAGCGGCTGCGGATTTGCGGTAGCAACTGAGTCAAACTCTCTGGGCTGACGCCTTTTATCTGCATCCGAGCAGTTGAATCTTGAATGACAACTTTGCATAAAGGGCCTAGTTGTGCGGTAAGTTCCTGTAACGCGTTGCTAGAGTCAGTTGAATTGATGGGGACCACGCTTTTGATGGTTTTAAGCTCACTTTGAAGCGCCAAAAGCTCTGACCACTGACGTTGAATCACTTGGTCTTTGATGGCGCTTTTATTTAATGAGTTCCAAGCCGGAGCAACCGCAAGTGACCAAGCCACATAAACTGCAACTATGAATGCGAGCGTTTTAACCAAAACCTGCTCTCTCAACGACAGTGTTGCCATCCAGTTCTTTACGAATGCGCTCAATGGTGCAACAACACCTGTTAAGGAAGCAGTTAATCCAGCTGAAAACTCAGAAGTCATTGGTTTAGCAGCGGAGGAGTCAGCGGGGTGTTTACTCATTTTTGGGTGATGATGGTGAGGTCATGCTTGAGAAAGTTGATATGTTGAGATATTGAGATATTGAGATATTGAGATGTGCAAATGTAGTTGTGAAATGATGAGTTCTTGTCCTAAATCCTCATTACTTCGCTGCGTCCACAAATGTCACGACAAGCACGGGCACCGTTTGTCCACCGATCACCATGTTCTCGCCCCGAACCGTATACCCCGCCTTTTGCAAATTGCTTTGACCAAGTGGGCTCACCAAGTCTTTGGATACGCCGATCAATTTCAGCTCGTTAGCGGAGTAATTAAACGATTGAAGCTTGAAGTTGCTCGGTAATGCCTGGGCAATGGTTGCGAGCATGGACTCCATATCCCCCGCTGCGCTTTGTCCCCTTGCATGCTGAAGACGCCTCATCTCACGCTGCATTTGAAGACTGGGGTCCACGACCAGGCCAATGGCTGGAAAGGTTTCTTTGAGCAACTTGGATAGATCTTGTTCGCGTGATCGTAAATTGGCGCTTTGCATCCAACTCCAAGCGTTGAGTCCAACCAAGTTGAGAATGACCAGGCTGATGAAGGCTTTTCTGGCAAGTGACCAGTGGGGATGATGTCTGAGCGCGGAGTAGTTTCTCTGCACACTTCTCCAAAACCGCAGACTCCTAGATTGTTGCCACTCACCTGTTGCCGCGTCCCAGTTGCTCTGAGTTGCAGCCAACATGCGTTGGGATACGTTATGAGGAGACGGCTCGCGTCCAAGCGTATCGGCTGTGCTTTGAATCCAATGCGGTTCACAAAGGATCTTCAAGTTTTTTGCACCAAGCGCTTTAAAAGCTGACCAATCCGAGGTGGATTGTGGGAGTTGAATGACACCCTGCGCTGAACAAAGCACAGCAGTTGCGGCGGCGCTTGGTGCCCCAAGGACATGCAGTACAGGGGCAACGCTTTGGGCAGTGCTGGCACCTAAGTCAGAGGTCATTCCTAACTTTTGATCAGTCGTTTGAATGCTTGTTGAGAGATGGGTCGTGGGCGTTAATTCACAAACAATACGCTGCACCGTTATGCCCTGATCTTGCAACGCCTTGGTTGCCTGTCTTAACCAGTCTTGAGCGCACGCCCCTATGACCACCTCTTGACCCTTTTGTATGGCATCGCGGATATTGCTTGGCAAAATAAAGTGAAGCGCTGAGACATCATCCAACAACTGGTCTTCCAGCATACCGCTGAGCACGGCGGATAATTTTTGGGTGGTGAATGGGCTGAACGCAGGGATTTTGAGCGCGTGCCATGAAACACACTGCCAAGGGATAACAGCGACCACTTCGCCAGCATTTTTCGGGAGCTGCGCGGGGGCTGCTTGACCACTAAGGCTGGTAGAAAGCCCGTTTGGGCTGAGCCAGTAGTGATAATTGTAGGCATGAGGGGTCACGGCGGAGGCGGCGCCTGAGTGAGCAGCTGAAGTAGCCGATAGAGTTTGAGACTTTGCTGAAGCCTTTGATGGAGCCTGAAGGGGGAGTGCAATGATTAGCATGGTGGCTCTATTGTAGAAAAACATCCGGGCTCAGCCCCTGCGGCCCTTCTCTCGCGCCACAAGATCAAGGTTTGCTGATTGGTTCTTTGTAAAACGGTTCTTTCCGTAAAAACCAAGGCATCAAAACGAAGCCTGCCAAAGACTTGAAAGTAATTAGAGTTTAATGCGAATTGGGCGCTATTTAAACTACCCCCACCCATCCCTGCGCCCTGGGTCACAGCAGTGAGTGCATTTGTCGCATCCTCCAGCGTGTTCCAAGGCTGGGAGTCCCTGCTTAGAGCGAGCTTTTGTGCATTACTAAGGCTTAAGCCCTTAAAACTTGCCGCGAGCACTTGGGGGGGGGCAGTGTTCAAATTCAGCGGGGTGCGCACAGGCAACCAAGTTACAAAGGGAGAAATCGTTGATAAGGTTTGAGCCGAGAGGCCCAGCCAACTCAGTTGCTCAATGCGCTGAGGCGTTGCAAACTGAGCAAGAGGGTTGGATTGGGTGGGTGTATTGAAGTTGTTTGAGATTACGCCCATCCCAAGGACTAGCCGGTTCAGCTCTGATTCGGGCAACCCAAGCAAGGTGAAGAGTTGCGTCATCGCGTTCAAATCAGCCGTAGAGATCTGACCCGCGTTGTACAAATTAAAGATGTTGAGCCTGGACTGCAAATCAGTGATACGACCGGAGATGAAGATTTGCTCGGCCTGCGCTTCATTGATCCCGCCAGAACCGGAGGCGTTATTGGTCACTCCACTAGTGCTCGCCGCCAAAAATGAAGAGAGCTGTGTCTCTTGAAGCGGTATCGACCAAGGCTCGGTCTTGTTGTCTGTGTTACTTGCTTTGGAGTCCTCTGTCAAAATAACTCTTGCCCAGTCAAGCGCTGCACCCAGTAACCAAGTAGCTTGCTCCTCATAACGACTAGAGCTCTCTTGCTCCTGCGCGCGCCACTGCTGCCACAAAACGCCCGCGGCTAAGGTCGCAACGAGCGCGAGCGTGAGCATGGCCATTAAGATGGCCATGCCCTGTTCACTGCGGTGATGATGGGCAGGGATGGGCGGGGGCACTGGTTGAGTCAAAGGAGTGGGATTAGTGGTTAAAGAGTGAATGGTACATTCGAGGCTAGGCGCTAGGATCTTAGGACCTTATGATCTATTGATACTGAAAGAGGGGCGCACCCAGTCCTTCACCAGCGTTCCGCCAAGGCTTTGGGGTAGTTGAATCTCGATTCGAATACCGTCGGGTACGCCGCTCATGGCAGAGGAGGGGGTGCTGGTGTTCGCGTTATTCACAGAACCTGAGCTTGATAGTGGGTTGCTCCAGGCGTTGTCTCTGAAATAATAAATTTGCCATCCGCTGGAGCCAATCAACTGTGTCTCGTATTGCTTGGACTCGGAGCCTGGGTTTTGCGCCCATTGCGTCACTTGGCTCCAGGCATTGATCAAATCAATGCTGCGAGTCAGGTCCGGGGATTGCCAGCGCACCCACATGTTATCCCGCATCGTCCAGCCCACCACGTTCAATCCGCTGTCTTTGCCCTCGGGGTTAGGGGTGCTGGAGCGTCGCATGATTCTTAACACCCGTCCGTCCCAGTCAATCGCCATCACCTGAGCTTGAGTGCTGGGCGCGCTGGTTGGAGAGCCAGCCGGAGCAGATGCCGTGACTGATGTCGTAACTGATGCCGTTGCGGTTGCAGACCCGGAGAGCGGGAATACAGCGTTTAAATCTGCCTCCCACTGGCGCATAACGTTTTGAAATGCGGCCACTTCGTCCACTCTTTTTTGAGTGATCTCTCTGGACCTGAGCATCACCTCCAATCCCCTCCAGCTGAGCGCTGCCATGACGGCCATGATGGCGAGCGCCACCAACAACTCAACCAGGGTGAAGCCTCTTTGTTTGGGAGTTGAGGTTGAAATAGAAAGATTTTGCTTTGTCAACTTAGATCCTCCCAATCACGGTGGTGAGTTTAAGTTGGGGCAGTCCTTCCTTGAATACTTGAGCGTCTACTCTTCTAAATGTAGGGTTGGGGGTGGTGTTGATACTGATTTGCACTTTAAAGGGAGTGTTAGCCTGCAAGCACTCCACCGATTGTTCGCCCACAGGGGGGAGTTGTGCGGAGAGTTTTAAGGTGTTTAAGGCGTTGTTCGCACATTGCTCAGCTAGAAAAACGTCCCATTGTCTTTGCGCGTTCAGGGTCATAGATCCCATGGATTGCACGCCAGCGAGCAGCGTAATGGCCACAATGCTCAACGCAACCAACACCTCAATTAACGTAAAGCCGGAGTCTGAACGTGAGTTTGGTTTTGTAGGTGTGGAGCGTTCTTTTTGAATCAGCAAAGTATGGGTCTCTAGGGGTTGTGATTGGGTGTGGTGGGTGAAGTAGGTGAAGTAGGTGAAGTAGGTGTAGTTGGAGGAGTGAGTGTGGTCTGTGGGTTCAGATGTCACTGTCCAATCAGCTTGAAGGGCCCAAGCCCATCCGTAGCTATTTGCACAGCAGTGTTAACGTCAGAACTTGCTTTCTCAGGTGTGCTCGAGTTGTAGACGTTGATGGATTGCGCCTTAACGATGGGCTCAGCTCCGATCACCCCCTGGGCTGGATCGCAATAAGCACTGCCCGATTGCCAGTTGTAATGTTTTGCTTGAGCGGTGAAGGTGAAGGTGGATGGGGAGGCCCCTTGAACACTGAGTCCTGACTGATCACACATCCAAAGCATCGGAATTTTCTGAGCTCGCGCGCTAGCGCGAATGGAGTCGAGAAGGGCTGCGAGTTGCTGCGCATTTTGAAGATTTTGCTGATCTTGACTGGGCCTCAGACTCATGACTGCTACAGCACTTGAGAGCGCAATGATGAAGACGACGATCAACAATTCAATGAGTGTAAATCCGCTGGATGAATGCGCTACCGAACTCGTTTGATCCGCATGTCTTAGAACTTCAGGTATTGCCCCCTGCTTGTGAGTGGACTGCAGATCAGAGTTAATCAAAGCCATAAATTTGGCGGTGTTTCGCCGTTTACTGCCACGATCCAATATCTGAGTTTTTTCCTTCCCCACCCACTTGTCCATCTGCACCCAGCGACATCACGTCAACTTCGCCTTTGATGCCTGGATTCAGGTACTGATAAGGATTGCCCCAAGGATCGTTGGGTAATTTGTCTAGGTAGGGTTTCCAGTTGATGGGGGCGGGACCCGTAGTTGGTTTGGCAACTAAGGCACCAAGGCCTTGCTCAGCTGTTGGAAATCTTTGGTTATCGAGCTTGTATAGTTTTAGGGACTGCATCAAATTACTGACATCCGTTTTGGCTGCACTCACCCGTGCATCATCGGCTCTGTCCAACACATTAGGGACGATCAGTGCTGCTAGCACGCCAATGATGACCAGCACCACCATCAACTCTATGAGAGTAAAACCTTTTTGTTTCTTTTCTTTTGCGCTCAGAGTTTGATGGTCAGCTTTTAATAGTTGTTCATTCATGCGTGTTATGTCTTTAGGTAATGGTCAATGCGTGCTCTTTAACGCTTATCAAGTATAGCCCTTAAGGCAGTTTTGACTCTAAAACGAACCCAATTTAACACGGCTGTATTAACCGGGTGCACTTAAATTCCTGATAACGCTGGTTATTCATAGATAATAGAAGCGGGTTGATGGTTAAATCATTCAAAATGTTACGAATTATGTATAGTCAAGATTGTTTTGTAATATGAAAACTTTTTATTTCTACCTATTTCAATACACCCTTTAATTCATCCAAAATTAAACCAAACCAAACCAACCGAATCTAGCCCGACCTAGCCCCACCTAGCCTCACTTAAGCGAACTTAACCCAACATCTCAGTAGTTTTATGATCATGGATGAACCCGTTTCCAGTGCTATTTTTAAGAAGCTCGTAACCTTCTTTCTTTGGGCAACCGTGAGCCTATGCGTTGTGGGGTGGGGCCTTAAGTTGTGGCCTCTCATGACTTCAAGTGCCCTTTCTATCTCTGCGCAATCAGCGCAGCTGAGTCAAGCACAAAGCGCAACCTCTGCCTCCAATTCCTCTACTCAATTGAGTACAGACTCATCCGTTGGCACTTTACTCGGTGCTGAGACGAAAGTGCAGCAAAAGGCGCCTGATTTGGCCTTGGCTCGGCTGGGACTTGTTGGGGTGATTCAAACGGGGGATAGAGAAGGTGTAGCACTTATCTCCCTTGACGCTCAGACCCCTAAGCCCTACCGAGTCGGAGCCAAGGTGGGGGACACTTTGATTTTGGTAAGCATTGAGGCTAAAAGCGCGACCTTTAAAGTTGCTGGTGATGATTCAACCTCCAATTTCAATGGGGTATCCACAAACCCACCCACCTCCTCACCTGTACTTCGTTTAGAGTTGCCTCAGAAAATGGGATTGCAAACGCAAGTTTCGCCTAAAAGCGCTAGTCTAAATAGGGACAACCCTTCCAGCATATCTAATGCACCAAGCGCTACTAATATGGGTGGGGGCACTGATTCAGTGACTACATCCCTTCCCGGACTTGTCGCTGGTCCAGGCCCTGGACCAGGTTCGTCGGCCAGGTCAGGCATAAAAAACCAGTAACCCAACAAAAGGCTCTTTACTAAAAGTCACTTTAATGACTGCGTTTCAAAAAGAGCTGAAACGCAGGGTTATTCGTTTCATCCACAAAGGTGTAGCCCAGTTGGTGCAAGAACTGCCCCAGTGCTTTTTTGTCTTTGGGGGGGACTTGAAGACCCATCAAAATGCGTCCGTAGTCCGCGCCTTGGTTTCGGTAGTGAAATAAGCTGATGTTCCATGTGGGGGGGAGGGACGACAAAAACTTCATCAAAGCCCCTGGTCGCTCAGGAAACTCGAAGCGAAGTAAACGCTCGTTCCCTGCAAGCTCACTTGGGCCGCCCACCATATGGCGAACATGCTCCTTGGCCAACTCGTCGTGGGTCAGGTCCAGCGCCTTAAAACCGCTTTTGGATAAGGCTTTGGCAATTTTCGTACTCTCACCCTTGCTTGAAGTGCTCAGGCCTAAGAAGACATGAGCTGCGTCCTTATCGTTCATTCTGTAATTGAATTCTGTGACTTGCCTAGGGGCTTTATTGCCGCCGTAGGAGGGGAGGTCTCCAATTAATCCGCATAGCCGCTTAAAGCTTCCCCTCTCCTCGGGTATCGTCACCGCAAAAAGTGCTTCTCGCTCCTCGCCCACGTCCGCGCGCTCAGCAACAAATCGCAGTCGGTCAAAGTTCATGTTAGCGCCGCACAAAATGGCGGCATAGGTCTCGCCCTTGGTTTTGTGCGTCTGTATGTAGGACTTGATGGCCGCAACCGCCATGGCACCTGCGGGCTCCACAATGCTTCTCGTGTCGATGAAAACATCTTTAATCGCAGCGCATACGGAGTCCGTGTCAACACAGATGTACTCATCCACCAACTCTTTGGCAATTCTGTAAGTCTCAGAGCCCACTTGTTTGACAGCCGTACCGTCTGAGAAAAGCCCAACATCGCTTAGCATCACGCGCTTGCCCGCTTGAACTGACTGGAGCATGGCCGAGGAGTCATTCATTTGAACGCCGATGACTTTGACGTCAGGCCTCACCGCTTTCACGTAGCTTGCCACTCCAGCGATCAATCCGCCTCCGCCGATTGCCACAAATATGGCGTCCAAAGGACCTTGGTGTTGCCTGAGCATTTCAGCGGCGATAGTCCCTTGACCTGCGATAACGTCAGGATCATCAAAGGGATGTACGAGTGTGAGCCCTTTGGATTGAGACAGTGAGAGCGCACAACTGTAGGCGTCTGAATAACTATCCCCGTAGAGCAATACTTCACCGCCAAGTGCTTTGACGGCCTCGATTTTGAGGGACGGTGTCGTAACCGGCATCACAATAATCGCGCGCGAGTTGAGTTTACTGGCGCTCAGCGCTACACCCTGTGCGTGATTGCCGGCGGAGGCGCATATGACGCCCTTACGAAGCTCTGCGGGGCTTAGGTGGGCCATCTTGTTGTAAGCGCCGCGTAGTTTGAAGCTAAAGACGGATTGCTGGTCCTCTCTTTTTAAAAGGACCGTGTTGTGAAGGCGTTTGCTTAAACTTGGGGCAATATCCAGTGCTGATTCTTTTGCAACGTCGTAGACCTTTGCGTTTAAGATTTTTTGCAGATAATCAATTTTGGGGACTCTGGCTTTTATGACCATGGGGTTTGTGTTCTTTGTGTTCTTGGGGTTAAAGGGATAAATGCACAGATGAATTTGGGTAATCCCAAGGAGTGCTAGTGAAGTGGCAAGTTTGTGCGTGCTGAGATTTTGTGCCCATTCAGCTCAGCCTTAGAATCAAGACTTAAGACGGGTGTGTTCTGCGTGTCCTGTGTGTTGGAATAAAACTGGATTTGTGAGTATAGTACCGGGTAATTGTGCGTGTTTGATCATCGTCAAACACGCATGAACTGAATTTTTCAACTTGCCTTTATTAACTTTCCCCTTTTGACTTACCCTTTTTAACTTAACCTTTGAAATGTGGCATTCACTCTTTTATCGCTCAATAAAACCAGTGATGTGCCGATTTAACAAAGCTTGCTTCTTAAAATTGTGCGTGCAGGTTCAATTTCTGAATTCTTAAATTAAATTTTTCCCTCTTTCCCTCTTTCCCTCTTTCCCTCTAATTCCCTCCAATGAGTTCCGATTCCCCGCCACTGAACTTGCCCCCCGTTGAGCCCAGCGCTACCCAAGAGATTTTTGCGGGTCTGCAATCGAACGCTGTGGAGGATGCATTAACCAGCGGCCTGGGGCGTGGTCAACCTCAGTCAAGCGATATGGTAGTCGTCCTGTTGCACGGCCTGTGTAGTTCGCCCCAGGAATTGCTCTCGGTTGACGAGGCGGTCAAGGGGGCTGGTTACGCAACCGTTTCTATGCACATCCCTGGCTACTCCTTTGAGCAAACCAAGAATAAGCAAGTAGCCAAATCTTTTCAAGGCTGGATCGACTTTGTAGAGGGCGAGGTCTATAAGCTAAAGGCTAAATATCCAAGGGTTGTCCTGGCCGGTATCTCCGCGGGCGCCAATGTGGCCTTGGGGGTCGCGGTTAAAAATAGCGCTCTGATAGACGGGCTCGTTTTAATGTCCACCCCCTTAATCTTAGACGGATGGAATATCCCCTTTTATCATTTCCTCTTTCCCTTAGCCTTGTACACACCCATCGGATGGTTGTGGAATTATGAGGAAAAACCGCCCTACGGACTTAAAAATGAGCGAATTCGGGCGTGGGTCGCAAAGGACCTCAAGGCCAGACGGCTCTCCAGCGCAGGAGCAAGCGTTTTGGAAGTCTCCCATCTGCGTGAGCACGACAAACTGCAAAAGCACCTCCTGAAATCCATGAGTAGCGTTACTGCACCTCCGACCCTAGTCCTGCATGCGAGTGAGGATGAAGTCGCCAGTCTTGAGAATCTGAGGTTCATACAAATGAACTGGAAGACTCCGATTTTCCGTTGCCATGTGCTGGAAAACAGCTATCACATGATCAGTTGGGACAACGACAGGGCTGAGGTTTGTAAGAGAACAGTTGAATTTCTGCAAGAACTACCGTAAATTGCTGTTGACTACTCATTTTTTAACTGAGTATTTTAGTGCTACTAAATGCTACCTCTAGGGTATATTCCCCCTAGAAACCAGGCCTTAGATTGGGAGAGTTGGGCGTATAAGTTTACAATCTGGACACATTCAATCCAGTATCTATGACTGAAAATTCCTCCTCCGCTGATCAAGGTTCTACTTCTACCTACAGGGCTATCTCTGAGATTTTGACGGCTAAGTTCCAAGTTGAGCAAAGCACCATTACCCCTCAAACATTGCTGACTGAATTAGGACTAGATTCTTTGTCCCTGATGGAGTTTGTATTTGCGGTTGAAGATGCCTTTAACCTTAGAATCCCCGAGGACAGGCTGGACCCCAGGCAAGCGGGTATTGATTTACAAAAACTCGCAAGTGTCATTGATGAGTTTATTCAGAGTACAAAGAAGTAAACTGCTTGCTGTCCCTGTCTACTGTCCCTGTTTGCTGTCTCTTGAGCTAAGTCAGACGGTGTGGTCTGCTAGATATTTTTTGTACATCGTCTTTGCTCATTGTTTTTTAATCTAACTCAAATTCACTGAATGTCTGAACCCGTCTTAATTACAGGATATGGTTGGGTATCACCACTGGGAGACAGTGCGGCTGAGTTTGATAAAAAACTATTTGAAGGCTTTTCAGCCGTTAAACCCCAGGCAATCGAGTTGCCCGCTCAAACGACAGTCCACGTGCCCGTTGCTCCTTGCGACTTTGATCACACCAAGGTTCAGTCTGCTTCTAAAGTACCCCTGGACAGAGCGGCTGCTATGGCGCTCACCGCTGCTAAAGCGGCGCTGGTTCAGGCGGGTTTGGGTGTGTACAAAGACGCGCCAGCTGATGCAAACCATAAAAGCTATGCCGATATTGAGTTGAAACTGGGCAATGTTGACCCGACCCGAGTTGGTGTCTTTTGGGGGAGCGGCATGGCCGGAGCTTTCAGCTTTGATCAAACCGCTGAACAAATCTACCAACACGGCAAACGCGTTCGTCCAACCAGTGTCGTCACCATCATGCCCAATTCTGCAGCTGCTGAATTGGCACTCATGGTCCACGCACAAGGTGCTTGTATGACTTACGCCTGTGCTTGCGCGTCCTCCTCCGTTGCAATGGGTGAGGCGCTCAGGGCGCTTCGGGGCGGATGGCTGGATGTGGCCTTGGTCGGGGGTAGCGAAGCGATGCTCACCTCGGGTGTTTTAGCGAGCTGGAATGCACTCAGAGTGTTGGCACTCTTAAAAGGGACTGGTACGGATGCTTGCAGACCCTTTAGTAGCGATAGAAGTGGTTTCGCCTTAGGGGAAGGCGCTGGTGCGTTTATTCTCGAGAGACAAGAGCACGCAAGAAAGAGAGGAGGCAAGTCCCGCATTCAGTTGACTGGGTACGCTACGAATTGCGACGCCACTCACATGACTATGCCTGATAGCTCTGGACAGGTGAGAGCGATGCGTGCGGCACTCAAAGATGCAAACCTACTGGCCACTGATATTGGGTATATCAATGCACACGCAACAGCCACAACGGCTGGAGACGCGGCAGAAGCCCGCTCAGTTGCTGAGGTGCTGGGTCAGAGTGTGCCCATCAGTTCCACAAAAGCGCAATTTGGGCACATGCTCGGTGCTGCTGGGGCGCTGGAGCTGATTGCTTCGCTCAGAGCGCTGGAGAATCAAATGCTGCCCCCCAACGCTCATTTAAGTGCTGAGCAGGCGGATCCTGAGTTCAAGCTTAATTTTGTAGGCTCCAAAGGTAAAGACACTCATCAAGATCTAAAGCATGTACTCTCTAATTCTTTTGCCTTTGGTGGGACGAACGCGGTTTTAATCGCAAGCTTAGTCGATTAAACAGAGTTCCCAATACAGAATTCGCTGCTGCACATAGGTGTCTGGATTGGGCAACTCATAAATGCTTGGGCATGAATCCCTTTGATTGGATTTCAAATAATGCACAAAAAAACCCCGGATATTGCTACCCGGGGTTGAAATCCACCTTTTCAAAGGGTGGAGGAGACAAAAGGCGCACCGAGCAAACGGTGCATGGGAGTTAGTTTAATATCAAAAATGCTGCAGCGCAACATTGCCTAGATTTTTTGTAGTTTTTCCTCTACGAGAGGACATCTTGAAATCAAAAAAATTACTAATTGAGCTTGCACAAAGATGATTAGACATGGTTTCAGCCAATTTCATGAGGCAGAAATCGAACTGAAAGGGTTGATCAGCAGTCAATGTAGAGTTCAGTAAGATATAGGGAGTTAAAGCCAGATATAGCCAGTTGCCTAAGAACCAGGGACCGTTGATTTTTCGATCTCACCATCTATAGTTCTGGCGCTCTCCAATAACCGCAAACACTTAAGAGTCTCAATATGGAATGCACAGTCAGTTGGACGGGAAATACAGGCACCAAGTCAAAAATGGGCTTTGTTGCAGAAACCGGCAGTGGGCATGTGCTCATGATGGACGGAGCGCCTGATGAGGCAAAGCCCGATAACGGCGGACAAAACCTTGCGCCGCGTCCCATGGAGACATTGCTCGCAGGCACAGGCGGTTGTACAGCTTACGATGTCGTATTGATTTTGAAGCGGGGCCGCCAAGATGTGCGTGGCTGCTCTGTCAAGCTAACCAGTACCCGTGCTGAGACGGATCCCAAGGTATTTACCAAAATACATATGCACTTTACGGTTACGGGCAAAGATATACCCAGCGCAACTGTTGAGAGAGCCATAGCCCTGAGTCACGAGAAATACTGCTCTGCAAGCATAATGCTTGGCAAGACAGCTGAGATAACAACGAGCTTTGAGATTCTCGAGCTCTAAGGCTGTGTTCGGGTGAGGCTGGGGACCTAATAAATCTTTATGAAAACTTCGATGAAACCTTCAATTAAAGCCTATTAAAACCCAGCCACTGCAGGTCACTGGCTGTTGTCAGATATAGTGGGCAGTGGTCGTCATCACTTTACCCGCAGCACGCATCAAGAGTTTTAGAGGAGGGGGGAGCTCTTGTGCTCCCTTAGATTCAGCAAGCTTGGCATGCCCTTCCTCGTCAACAATCATCTGCTTGACGATTTCTCTGGACTTAGTGTCTCCAGCGGGTAGCTGGCTGAGGTGACTTCTAAGGTGTTCGCTTACCTGACGCTCAGTTTCAGCGACGAATCCAAGACTAATTTTGTCCCCCCCTAACTTTCCAGCTAAATACCCAATACCAAAAGCGCCAACATACCAAAGGGGGTTGAGGTAGCTTTTGTGGTCTTTAAGTTCGTCCAAACGGCCCTCAGTCCAGGCTAGGTGATCGAATTCGTCTTTGCTGGCGTCACTAAAGATGGTTTTAAGAGCCTTATTGCTGGTAGCCAGTCCTTGGGAAGCATAAAGGGCCTGGGCACAGACCTCACCTACGTGGTTGACGCGCATGAGGGCGCCGGATAGGCGCTTTTCGGCTTGAGTTAGGCCTTTTTCGTGTTCTTCTTTAGTTTGGACTGGATTATGTTTGAGTGATTTAGATGCCAAAGGCTTAGAAAATAAGGTTCTAAGAGCGTTGTCAATAGATGTAAGTAGGGGGTCCATGGTGGGAATTTCACCACAATAGACAGACGAGGGGGTAAAAATGTTGCAACCCCACAACGTAATGATCAGAATTTGGGGGGGGATTTGTGAACTTTAGCCTCGACTCTGGTCAAATACAACCAACTTCCCTGAAATGGGGTGGTTGGCCCGGGGAGCCGGTGGTTCGGCTCGATTCAAATTGAGTGCAACCCACTTACCGGAGCCCTTTGTTTAACCTTGGAGATTAATAAATGAAAAAAACGCTAATCGCGCTCGCTTCTGTTGCAGCTTTAGGTGCTGCTCACGCTGACGTAACACTTTATGGTGTTATTGACGCCGCTGCTACATCAGTTTCTGCTGCTGGTAACTCAGATGCTAACAACCCAGGCAATATCAACACACTGAACAGCTATGCTTCTGGTGGTGCTGGTGTTTCCTCTTTGACAGGAAAAGTATTCAATGGTGCTTCTGGCAAAGCAGATGCGTTGCTTGGAAGCGGTGCAAATGGACGTGTTAACGCAGTTGCCAACGGACTCCTACAAGGTTCACGTTGGGGCATGAAGGGCTCTGAAGATCTTGGACAAGGATTGAAAGCTAACTTCGTTCTAGAGTCAGCACTCAACATCGCTGGTGGTACAAACCCCAATGATCACTTGCTGTTAGCAAACTATAACAGTTCACAAACAGGCGCAGGTGATTCAGGCACAAACGGACAAATGTTTGATCGCCAAGCAACAGTTGGGTTGGCAGGTGACTTTGGTTCATTCGATGTAGGTTTCCAACCCAATGCCAACATCGATGCCAACGCATCGATTGATCCTTTTGCTTTGGGTGGAATCTCTCCAGTGGGTTTCTACTCATCATGGAACGGCGGCGGCTCCAGCTACACACGTATGGCTTCCAACTCCATCAAGTACAAAACATCAATGGGCATGGCTCAAGTTGAAGCATTCTACGCAATGGGCGGAGTTTCTGGCAATGCTGGAGCTGGTTCACAAGTTGGTTTGATGACAAAAGTTCAAGCGACACCCAGACTGAGCTTGACTTTAGCTGCAAGTAGAATGAATGATGATGTGAGCTTTGACAGTGCTCCCATCACTATAAACAATTCCGCTGGCACAGGTAACAACAAAGACACTGGGGTGGCTATTCCAACTGCAGCTAATGCAGGTATCGTAGGTTACAGCCCAGCTTTGGCTGCCAAGTACTACAATGCAACAACTGCAATTTTTGGCGGTTCGTTCCAAGCTAGTTCTAATTTGATGTTGAAGGCTGGTTACATCACAATTACTCAATCTAATCCTTCAAACGGATCAGCTGATGCTTTGATTTTCCAGAACAACGGAGTTCCAATCAATCCTAATGCTATCGTTACTCAACCTTTTGCAACTAACCAAACAAGGACAATTGGATTCGTTGGTGGTACTTATGACTTGACACCTACCAACCATTTGACTGCTGCTTACTACAGAGGTACTTTGGGTGCTTACACAGCTAATGCCTACGGTGGCAATAGCACAAGCCCTACAACTCAAGTTTATTCTTCCAATACATACAACTACTATGCAGCAGCTTATGTAATGGACTTGAGCAAGAAAACCAACGTGTATGTTGCAGCCTCTTATGAGTCTATCGACAATCCTGGCATTGGTAACGCTGCTGTAACAGCTGGTACTTCAGGTACTACACCAATGAATCAAACAACCTCTGCTGGTACCACACAGACTTTGATTGCTGTTGGTTTACGCACAAGCTTCTAATTTAAACTGGCACAAGTCAGATCTTAAGTTAATGCTTTTAAACCCACTGTGGCAACACAGTGGGTTTTTTAGTATCTTGACTATGTAAAGAGCTTTTAAGTTTTGTTGAATATCTTAAAGATGGGATCGGTATGAAAATCAAATTACTTCGCTTGTTACCAATCATAGGTTTCCTAATTTTGGCTGGTTGCGGAGGTGGCGGCAGTGGTAGTTCGGCGCCAGCCCAGAGCTCACAAATTGTTGGCATTACATCCGACGGAACAAATACACAATACCCAACGCTGTACGTTACTGACTTTGGGTTGAATTTGGTTGAATCAGTCAACAGTCAAACTGGGGCTGTAATTGCAATTGCCGGACAAAGCGGTGTAAGTGGTACAAATACAAATGCAGCAGGCACAGGAGCTCAGTTTAATAGCCCAGAGGGCATCATTCTGTCATCTGGTTCTCTGTATATAGCTGATGCCTATAATTATGCAATTAGAAAAATTGCGGGATTAACTTCTACAGCAACAGTATCTACGCTTTCAGGCGTACTGGGTACGTACGGGAATGTAGATACAGCACAAGGATCCCCAGAGTTTGGTGTTCCTGTGAATGTAGCCACAGATGGCACCAACTTTTACGTAACTGATTACGGGAATAATACAGTTAGAAAGATAACATCTGGCGGGACTGTGACTACGCTTGCCAGTGGATTTAATAGTCCATGGGGCATAGTAATTGATCCCACCAACACTTACTTATATGTCACCGACACAGGTAATAACAATATCAAGCAAATTACTATAAGCAATGGTTCCGTAATTACATTTGCCGGAAACACTGGAGGCAATTCAGGAGTGCCTGGAACTGGCACTGCTAACGGAACTGCTGCCTATTTCAAAGCCCCCTTGGGGATAGCGATTGATACCGCTGGCAACAATCTTTACGTAGCAGACTCAGGCAATAATGCGATTAGACAAATTACGATAGCGGGCAGTCAAACAGTTTCTACAGTTGCAGGAAGTACATCAGGAGCGGCGGGTACTGGAACATCTGCAAATGGATCTACTGGAGCAACTTCGCTTTTCTCAACACCTATTAATCTCGCCTATAGCCAAAACGGCAATTTATACGTTGTTGATCAAAATGGCTTAATAATTCGAGTTGTGAATATTTCAACTGGAGCAACTTCAAATCTTCCATAGTTTATTAAACGCATTGCTGTTGATTTAGTCCACTCTGCAAAACCGCACGGTGGGTTTTTTATTGGTGCAGGGTGAGGAGTTATTAAGATCATGGTGTCGTGCGTGACACGACAGTGGTGATAGGACATTAAAAAACCCGCACTAAGGCGGGTTGGCTTGCGGGGGAGTGTCGTTTGTAACACGACACTAGATGCAGTTAGATGGGTACGATGCCTCCCGCTTTTAAGCCCTCGATGACTAC
>CAIKNE010000029.1 GCA_903828695.1 uncultured Burkholderiales bacterium
GCCATATTCTTAAACTGGACCAACGTGAAAGCAAATGGACCATTTCATATACAAAAAAGAATATAAAAATGCTTAGTTGATCCTAGGCCTTGGTCGATTTCGCCCCGGTCCACCAAAATCACCTTCGGGTGGTTTTTTCATTTGGGCAGATTTTGCTTGAAAATGAAATTCCAGATGTAATTAGCGGCTTCCTCAAGGGAGCCCTCATACATGTGGTGGCCGCTGGTAGAAGGGTCGCCCCCAGATTCCCCGCCATGAACGGTCGAGAATTCTGTTGGCCCCGCATTTAAGGCCTTTACTTTTTTGTATATGCCCTCAGCATTAGAGTAAGAAGTCCACCTTCCATTCGCATCATCCTCATGATGTAAAAATAAGATTTGAATATTTAGCGGGACTTCAATGCTAGTTTCGTTTCGACTCCCACTGAAAATAACTCCCGTCACAAGCTTTTGGTTATCAGGCGATCGATTTAAAAATTCTGCCTCACTAATGGTGCCATTGCTATGTCCAATAATATAAATTGGTTTTTTAGTTTTCTCTTTATAAAACTGGACTACGCTCAACATGCGAGATTGGTGATCTTTTGAATATCTCGGAGCAATATTTCCGCCCCGCATGCCAAGAGAATAAGGACTATCAACAAAGATTAGATCTAGACCAGAACTTTTTTGGCTCGCATCATATAGCTTGGATAAAACCCAAGAAGGCCTTGCTGGATTTTTCCCGCCAACATTAAAACTTCCGTCCCCTCCGGGCATGAAAATTAAAACTGCTTTCGAATCTGGGCTCGACCAATAAGCGGTTGTGGTTTCGCCATCGGGTCCGGGAACTAGAATAATTTCAGCCATCGACAAGCTAGACACAAGCATCGTAACAACGGCAATAATCAGTCTTCTCATAAGCAACTCTCTTTAAAGGGCTAAGAAATAGTATAAGAAATCCTTGACCCTAGTTGATTCCACTTCGGACCACCAAGATTCAAAAAGAGAGCTTTTAGCTCTCTTTTTTCATTTCTATTTGCCTAAAATTTGTTCATGGTGTGCCCACCTTAGATCTAGCGCATTATGTCATTACCTAAAGTGTTGAATCCAATTGAATTTTGACTAGGGTTGAGCTACCCCTAACTTATAGTCAACACACTCGTTCGTGAAAAGGTTAGAAATACATGGGCTTACTCAGCATAGAGCCTAGTTAGCTGATTGACATCGCCTAGTTGCTCAAGATTCCACACGGCACTGAGTATGCGTTGCGTTTTATCGTTAGAAAGGCAAGCTTTAGCATTCTGGATGAATTTTTGCTCAATATCCGCATCACTCATCGGATTTTGAACCGTCCCCTTAGCGTGGTCTATTGTTATCTCAAATTGAGTGCCTGATTTTGTTGTTATCTTAGCTATCGCCTGATCTAAGTTCAATTGCGGTGAAGACTTAATGGATATCAATTGTCTGAGACTAATGACAAGAGGATCCTGGGACTTCTCATTTGTGAATTCAGGCACTCCTCCTGCCCTGTCAAGATAAGATACGGCGGCAGCATGATTGGCACTAAATTTAGACATTAGTCCTGATCCAGGTTTATCAACCCCGGTGATACGAATCACATCAGGATGTACGAATACTTCAAATTTTGCAATCTCAGTTGCCGGCACTTGGGACTTTTGAGAGACGCCTATACATGCATCGATTAGCGGGTGCAATACAACGCCGCAGGAATAAGGCTTGTATCCATTTTTAGTAATCAGCCACTCCCGACCTAGCTCTTTCGTGAGTGAGTCTAGATTTTGAGTTGTACTGTAAACCCTGGTAAAACCCAAATTACCCTCCAGAATCTCCGGAGAACTATTGATGCCATTAGCAGCGAGTGTTGCCGCTAAAACGCCGTGATATGCTGATTTACCAGCGTGCAAAGATTTGCAGTCGCTACCGCGATTTTGTTGCATACCCGCAGCTTGAGTGCAACCAATCCCCATAGCCATTAAAGTCGATTGTGCATCGAGACTCAGCATTCTTGCGGCCCCAAGCGAAGCGGCAAGCGTTCCGAGTGTTCCAGCTAGATGCCATCCGCCGCGGTGGTGATTGGGCATTGCTTGTCCTATTCGAATTGCACCCTCTAAAGGCCGCTACTAAGCTAACAATTAGATCTTTGCCACTTGAATTCTTTTGCTCGCCAATCGCCAAAAACGCAGGCATAGTGGCTGTACTTGTATACAAAATGACTCCGCCGAGATGCGTGTCGTCGAAATCCAGGATATGACCCATCTGCCCATTGACAACAGGCGCATCTAATAAACTCAACTTTAGGCCAGGATGTCCAATGACGCGCACCGCAGGATAAGACCCAATCGATTGAAGTGTTTTGACAAGATTTAATGATGTTGGGTGACGACTCCCGATTAACGCGCACCCTAACCAATCTAAGGTGGCACGTTTAGCCTCATGAACTGCATTGGATGGGAGTTGATGAAACTGAATACCAGATGTGAACTCGGTCAATCGGGCACTCAGACCAAGTCCGGTATTGCCAGCACCGTATTTGCTCCCCGTAGGCTGAGGTAAGGCTTCGATATTTGGCTCATCACTTGCAAAGCTCAAATCTGTAGGGAGAAGTGATCCTGTGGCGAGAGCTATGTTTGCGCCAAGTAAATGCCGACAATTGATGGTTGTCATTTTTTACCCAAACTATTAATGACTTGAATTTAGCACAATGTTCTCAATAAAAAAGCAAGGGTTTCCCGCTCTTATACATCGACTCATCTGCAGCGCCTTGGCCATCACACCCAGCAGACACTCCTGGTTCATTTCTCGATTTTTATTCAAAATATTCTCAAAATTAGGACCTCTGAGCAGATTACGGGGGTTTACCGCTGCATATTTACCCTCACCATCAACTAAGAGTATGCTGTGTATTCAATTACTTTGGGGATTAGAGGGCATGGGTGATCAACAATAAAAAAGACAACTTAATTGATTCTTACGACCCCAATATTGGCCTTTCTGCGGCTGAGGTCAATAATAGACTCCTAAAGTACGGCGCCAATGAAATTCCTGAATCAAAACCTAATTCATTCATTCAGTTTTTAAAAAAGTTTTGGGAGCCTTCATCGTGGATGCTAGAGCTCATCATCATTATTTCGTTTCTATTGAATAAGTATGAAGATTTAGTAGTTGTCAGCGCCTTATTGCTTATAAACGCTTGTCTAAGCTATTTCCTAGAGCGACAAGCATCACAGGTAGTTGGAGCCTTAAAGCAGCGACTGCAAATCAAAGTCCGTGTTCTAAGGGATTCTGAATGGACTTTGATCGCAGCCAAGGCATTGGTGCCCGGCGATATTATTCGAATTCGCGCCGGTGATTTTATCCCTGCTGACTTAATGATCACAAATGGAGAGTTGGATGTAGATCAGTCCGCAGTGACAGGCGAGTCGATCGATGTTCATTTCACTGCACATGAGAAATTAATTTCTGGGTCAACGGTCACTAGAGGAGAGGCTCAGGCGGTCGTTGAAAGTACGGGGTTGAGAACTCAATATGCGCAAACGGCAGTGCTGATTCAAAAGGCATCACCTAAACTTCATATTGAACAAGTCGTCATCAAAGTAGTCACTTGGTTATTTATCGTTGTCGCTGCCATGATGGTGGTGGTCATCACGCTTGCGATGATGCGCGGTACAGCCCTACTGGAAACAGTTCCTATTTTGCTCATTTTATTAATGAGTGCTATTCCAATATCCTTGCCCGTCATGTTTACGGTCTGTCTATCTGTTGGCGCAAAAGATTTATCCAAACACGGAGTACTGGTCACTCGGTTGAGTGCAGTTGAAGACGCAGCGACGATGTCACAACTGTGTATTGATAAGACTGGAACCATCACACTCAATCAACTGCGTATCGCCTGCGTTAAGCCAATGGGCGCACACAGTGAAGAAGAAGTGATATCAGCCGGTGCAATGGCATCACAGGAGTCCAATCAAGATCCAATTGATACCGCATTCATTAACGAGTGGAAAACCCTTAGCTCGACTCAAAAGAATAAAGATTTTGAGATTGTCTCCTTTAAGCCTTTTGATGCTTTCTCCAGATGCACACAAGCAACCATCATCATCAACAATGCACTCCAATATGTCATGAAAGGCGCTGTGATTAGCGTGACGAATGCATGCTTAGTGAGTCCATCGGACAATCAGACTATTCAAAGAATGACAGAGGAATTAGGTCAGAAAGGCTACCGAGTCCTGGCAGTAGCCAAGGGAGCCTCGAAAGAGAGTCTTGAGCTTATAGGATTGGTTGCGTTATTTGATCCCCCCCGGGCGGATGCCGTTAAATTCATCGAGCGAATCAAGGATTTAGGTGTCTCGCTGAAGATGTTGACAGGGGACGCATTAGTGGTAGCTGAGGAGCTTGCCTCTAAAGTTGGTTTGGGCGAAATTGTTTCTTTCGAAGACTTCAAACTCGGTCTTCTGACGCCTGGGTTAGCCCATAAAGATCTAGCTCAGGAATACGCAGGCTTTGCGGAAGTATTTCCTGAAGACAAATATACGGTGGTCAAGTCACTGCAGTCGCTCGGGTTCGTAACGGGGATGACCGGGGACGGGGTCAATGACGCCCCAGCGCTTCGTCAAGCCGAGGTCGGCATCGCCGTCAGTAATTCTTCCGATATTGCGCGCGCCTCGGCAAGTATCGTTTTAACGCAAGCCGGCTTGATCAATATTGTTTACTTAATCATACACGGCAGAATGGTCTATCAAAGACTTCTCACATGGATCATCAATAAAATTAGTAGAACAATCTTAAAAACACCCTACGTTGCAATTGCCTATGTTGCAACTGGGAAGTTTGTTGTTTCTGCATTTTCCATGCTATTACTTGTACTTATAACTGATGCAACCAAGATTGCATTGGCAACCGATAAAGTCAGACCCTCCACTCATCCGGAGAGTTGGGAAATTAATGGGTTTGTCGGGTTGGCTGTAGTCCTGGGTCTATTGATGTTGCTGCAATCCTTACTTCTATTATGGTTTGGCTGGAGTTATTTAGACCTCCGCTCAAACGATGCGGCCTTGAATACATTTAGCTTTTTATGCATGCTTTATATGGCGGCCTTTTCAATACTCTCTGTTAGAGAAAGATTGTATTTTTGGAGCACCAAGCCGGGAAACATTTTA
>CAIKNE010000030.1 GCA_903828695.1 uncultured Burkholderiales bacterium
GGTTTCGATCATCCGTCTTATCCTGAACATTAGTTAAGTACTTGTTAAAGCCCGCAGGGCTTTAACAAGATGCATTTCAACTTACTTTGCATTCACAATTTCTTGCACAAGCGCTTTCAGCTCAGGTGTGTTTGCGAATTGATCCCATACTGGTTTTTCAGCAGCAACAAAACCCTTGCGGTCAATCTCTGAGGCTGGAACTATTTTTGCGCCGCCCTTGATCACTGCGTCCTTAGACGCTTTTTCCTTGGCTTCCCAAAGCTTTACGTAGTAAGGAACTGAGGCTTTTGCAGCTGCTCTGATGGAGGATTGTTCTTGCGGCGTGAGGGTGTCCCAAATTTTCTTTGAGAACACGAGAACCTCAGGTGTCATGACATGCATGGTCTCTGAGTAGTAGGGCGCTGATTCAAAATGCTTGGCCTCATCGTAGGAGGGGTAATTGTTCTCTGCAGCGTCAAGAAGACCCGTCTTTAGACCTGTATAGACTTCAGCAAAGGGCATCGGTGTTGGTGAGGCACCCATGGCGCTCACCAAACCGACCATCAAATCGGAGGGGATCACACGAATTTTCAGACCCTTCGTGTCCGCAATGGATTTAATGGGCTTTTTTGCATAAAGTGAACGAGCACCGCTCTCATAAAGAGCCAATCCAACGAATCCCGCTTTCTCAAAGCCGGCAAGTACTTTTTCGCCTTGGGCCCCGTACATTGTGGACCTTAGGTGGTTGATGTCCCTGAAGAGGAAGGGCAGAGACGGAATCGCTGACTCGGGCACGATGCCGTTAAATGCAGCAGAGCTCACACGAACCATATCGAGTGCACCAATTTTGACTTGTTCGATCGTATCTTTCTCGGATCCAAGGGAGCTGTCGCCAAACACCTTGATGTTGTCCTTGCCGCCAGTAGCTGTCGAGAGCTCCTCGCCCATGTGAGTTACTGCCATATTGGTTGGAAAGTCTTTAGAGTGCACATCAGCACATCTAAAGGTTCTTGCCATCAGACCCTGGCTAGATAAAGACATTAAACCCACCAAAATAAGTGCGGGTAGTTGAGCGGTTTTAAATTTCAATGGAGTCTCCTTGGGGATTTCAAAACAGTCAGGTTTTTAAGATAAGCCGTAAGGGAAGAAATCATCATTCTCCCCCTTCAAACTTGATGGGATATTTTAGATTTTGAAACACTCAGAAACCCAAACTTTCTAAAATCTCTCTGCGGATAAACCCTTGATGAATCCCTTGATGAATCCCTTGATGATGCCTTGGATTTCGTTTTTATCTGATTTAAGTTTTATCGACAAATCCGTGAGGTCCCATCACCACGTAGGCTCCTCCTTGTTTTTGAACAACAGGATCCGTTAAATCTGGCGTTGTTGTTCTAGCAAAGACCGCCTCTTTAAAAATATCCGAAGTGTCCACGGGGTGGTACCCCACATGTTTTGCTCTTGAGTTGTCCCACCAAGTCACACTGTTGTTAGAGGCTCCGAAAACAATGGAGTGACCGAGCACGGGTGTGCTTAAACAAGCCGTAATGAGTCTGTGCAAGTCATCGTAGCTCAGCCAAGTGGCCAGCATTCTGCGGTCTTTGGGCTCTGGGAAAGAAGATCCGATTCGGATGCAAGCGGTCTCGATTCCGTAGCGGTCAAAATAAAACCGAGAAAGATCCTCTCCAAAAGCCTTGCTCACACCGTATAAGCCGTCTGGGCGGGGTGGGTGATCGGCGGTGATCGTCTCACCTTGTGAGTAAAAGCCAGTGACGTGATTGGAGCTGGCGAAAACGATTCGCTTAACACCGTGCATCCGGGCTGCTTCGTAAAGGTTGTAAACCCCCAGTAAGTTGGCCTGCAGAATTGGACCAAAAGGTCCTTCAACTGAAATGCCCCCCATGTGCACTACAGCGTCAACGTCTTTCAAAGCGGCGAAAACGGCACCGGAGTCTGCCAAATCAGCCAGCATCACTTCCTCTGCGTCCTGCGCTGGCTCAACTGGTGAGATATCAGAGAGGCGCAAAACACTGCAGTTGGCTTTAAGCCGAGTCCTGAGTGCTTTGCCCAGCCCCCCAGCGGCGCCGGTTAGCAAAATTCGGTTGTGAGTGCGTGTGTTCATAATTTGGAGGGATTGGTATTTAATGGTGTGGGTTGACTTGTCACAAATTGGGGAGAGGCTGTTTTTGGGGGGGTGCCTTGAACGGACTATCCATTTAAGCTTTGGGTTGGAGTCTAATGGCAAAGAAAACTGAAGATGATGAGGCACTATTCGCAAAATTTAGCGATAATGTTAGCAGACAGAGGCCACGCCTTAAACGACAAGGCCCTGATACTAAGAGTTTTTCAATCTGAATTTCGGAGACAAGAAATGTTCAAACTAGGTAAACGTGCTTTTAACCAGCATTTAGTTAAGTCCGCGCTCGCATTAGCAGCTTTTTCTGCAATGGGAGCAATCGCAGATGAAAACTTCAAAATCGGGCTTATTTTGCCAATGACGGGTCAAGCCGCATCGACGGGTAAACAAGTCGAAGCCGGGGTCAGACTCTACATGGCGCAAAATGCGGGCAAGATTGCGGGACGAACTGTTGAACTGATCGTTAAAGATGATACGGGTTTACCCGATGTCACCAAGCGTATTGCGCAAGAGATGGTTGTGAACGATAAGGTGGACGTGCTTGCAGGTTTTGGATTAACACCACTAGCCCTTGCGACAGCGCCCATTGCTACCCAGTCTAAAACACCTTTGGTCGTGATGGCTGCAGCAACCTCCAGCATTACCCTTGCATCGCCCTACATCATCCGTACCAGTTTTGCGCTCCCACAGGCAGCTGTGACGATGGGAGACTGGGCCGCCAAGAACGGGATCAAAAAAGCGGTGACGCTCGTCTCCGATTACGGTCCAGGCATTGATGCAGAAAAATTCTTCAGAGAGCGTCTGCAACTCAACGGTGGCCAAATTTTGGAGGCCATGCGTGTTCCCCTTCGCAACGCAGACTTTGCTCCTTTCTTGCAAAAAGTGCGTGATTTAAAGCCTGAAGCGCTTTTTGTATTTGTCCCATCAGGACAAGGTACCCAGGTAATGAAGCAGTTTGCTGAGCGTGGGCTGGATAAGACCGGGATCCGCTTGATCGGAACGGGTGACGTAACCGATGACGATTTGCTCAACGGTATTGGCGATGTATCACTTGGAATGGTGACAACCCATCATTACTCAGTTACCCATAAGTCAGCTGTCAACCAAAAGTTTGTTGAAGCCTTTGAGAAAGCAAACAACAAGATGCGTCCAAACTTTATGGCTGTAGCCGGCTATGACGGTACAAGAGTTATTTATGAAGCCTTGAAGGCCACCAAGGGTAAGGCCGGGGGCGACGCGCTATTGGCCGCGATGAAGGGACAGATTTTTGAGAGTCCAAGAGGCCCCATGTTCATTGATGCTCAAACCCGTGACGTTGTGCACAACATGTACATCAGAAAAGTTGAGAAAATCAACGGCGAGTACTACAACACCGAATTTGAGACGATCAAGGACGTCAAAGATCCAGGCAAAACGCAGTAACAGTGAACGCCTAGCTTTATGTTCGGGGTGGATGCAGATGGGTCTTCATCGACATCACCCTGAGCGGCATCAGGAGGTTAAAGTTGCCGGTATGGAGCTTTAGCTTTTTGTGCTTTTAAAGCTGCAATCTGATGTACTGACAAACTGCGTTGTTAAAGTTTCAATAATTAATAAAGTTTCAACACTTAACTTATCCTCAGTGACCCTTGTTCATTGACTCGTGCTCATCCATGCTCGTTACTCGAACTCTGGTTCTTAAACTCTAAGCGCATCCACTCCCATGTTGACTATTCTCTTTGACGGTGTTGCTTACGGCATGCTACTTTTTGTGTTGGCTGTCGGTTTAGCCGTAACCCTTGGACTGATGAACTTCATCAATCTAGCCCACGGTGCTTTTGCTATGCTGGGGGGGTACTGCACGGTGCTTTTAATGCAGCACTTTGACGTCCCCTTTTTGCTTTGCCTACCCATTGCATTTGTTGTGAGCGCTCTTGTAGGCGCTCTTCTTGAGCGAACACTTTACCGCCCCCTATACCGCAGACCCCATTTGGACCAGGTTTTATTCTCCATTGGTCTGGCGTTCATGTCGGTTGCTGGGGCTGATTATTTAATGGGGTCGGGTCAGCAAAACATACAGCTGCCCCTTTGGCTTAAAGGGCGCACAGAAATAGGGGAAGATCCCTGGACTTTGGGTATGGGGCATTACAGACTTTTGATCATTCTTATTTGTGCACTGTTGACAGTAGTGCTCCAAAGCACGCTCACCAAAACAAGGTTTGGAAGTCAACTTAGAGCCTCCGTTGATGATCCGGTTGTGGCCTCTGGGCTTGGCATTAACGTTAACAAAGTATTCTTACTCACCTTTGCCGTTGGCTCTGGTTTGGCAGGGTTAGGCGGGGCGTTAGGTGCGGAGGTTCTCTCCATTGATCCTATCTTCCCGCTGAAATACATGATCTATTTTTTGATTGTTGTCTCGGTTGGTGGAACCTCATCCATTACGGGTCCGCTTTTAGCAGCGTTGCTGCTTGGGATCGCCGATGTTGCTGGTAAGTACTACGTTCCCAAATTGGGCGGCTTTATTGTGTATTCACTCATGATCGTCATTTTGTTGTGGCGTCCCCAAGGTCTTTTCTCAAGAGGAGGTAAATCGTGAATACTTCTTCAAACTCATCTGCACAAGATTTGGACGCTATGCGTCGCACACTTGGGCGCACATCAAAACTAAAGCTGACTGAGGTCATCTTTTGGGTCCTTGCATTTGCAGCGCCCTTAGCGCTTCCCAGTCACGACATGATGATCAGTGAGATTGCGATCACAGCGCTTTTTGCTCTTTCATTGGATTTAGTGCTGGGCTACAGCGGCATCGTTTCTTTGGGTCATGCTGCGTTTTTTGGACTTGGTGTTTACAGCGCTGCTTTGTTTGCGAAATTCTTTATCGCTGATCCGCTCCTAGGTCTTTTGGTTTGCGCAGTCTTTGCAGGCGCGCTCGGGTGGATCTGTAGTTTCACTATTTTGAGAGGCAGTGATCTCACCAGGCTGATGGTGACACTTGGCGTTGCACTCATACTCCTAGAGATTGCCAATCAAATGGATTGGCTCACTGGTGGGTCTGATGGTTTGCAGGGCGTACTGATTGGTCCTGTCTTAGGCCGGTTCGAATTTGATCTGGCGGGACGAACCGCCGCCTGGTACGCCATCAGTGTGGCGTTGGTGTTGTTCCTCTTTGTGCGCATGCTGATCAACTCACCCTGGGGCTATACGCTCAGAGTTATCAGAGACAACAGGCTAAGAGCAATGGCCATTGGAGTCCCCGTCTCCCGAGTGCTGATCAGTGTTTACACCCTTGCAGCGAGTATTGCCGGTGTTGCGGGGGGAGTGCTTGCCCAAACGACGGGCTTTGCTTCTTTGGATGTATTTGCCTTTGACCGCTCAGCCGATCTGATGCTCATGCTTGTGATTGGCGGAGTAGGGTGGCTTTACGGCGGCATTGCCGGAGCGATTATTTTCAAAATCCTGCAAAGCGAGCTCTCAGCCGTCACTCCTCAGTACTGGATGTTTTGGATTGGTCTTTTGCTGATCATCCTCGTGCACGTGGGGCGGGACAGAATCAAAGGTTGGTTTATGCCGAGCAGTCTATGGGGCGGACCGAGCAAAGCAAATGCAGCTCAGTCCACACAAAGTGATTCAAAGGGGGGCGGACAATGAGCACTTCTAGCTCTCAAACTGCGTCAACTGTAGCGCGTCAGCCTGAAACTGTTCTGTCGGCTATTGGGTTGGTTAAAACATTTGGCGGAATCAAGGCTACGCAAAATGTTCATCTCAACATCCAGCAAGGCGCGCGTCACGCGCTGATCGGACCCAACGGCGCTGGTAAAACAACATTAATCAATTTACTCACCGGCGTACTCAAACCAACCAGTGGTCGCATTGAGCTCTTGGGCGAGGATATATCTGACATGAGTCCCCATCTTCGCGTCAGGCGAGGGTTGGTCAGGACTTTCCAAATCAATCAGCTCTTTGATAGTTTGACGCCGCTGGAAACCTTAAGTCTTGTTGTCTCCCAGCACATGGGTGAGGGGAATGTTTGGTATAGACCCATGGGTAGAGTAGGCGCCCATAAGGCGGATGTGCTGAGTCGGGTGCAAGAACTTTTGGAGCAGTTCAGGCTGATGGAGGTGATGGACGTTAAAACCTCCCTCATGTCCTACGGCAAACGCAGGCTCCTTGAGATGGCCATTGCTCTTGCTTGCAACCCCAAAGTTTTGCTGCTGGATGAGCCGGTCGCGGGTGTGCCAACAGGCGAGCGTGATGAGCTCCTTGCAACGGTTGCTGCATTGCCAGCGGATGTTTCTATTTTGTTGATCGAACACGATATGGATTTGGTTTTTAACTTCGCAAACAAGATGACTGTGCTCGTTAATGGGGCGGTCCTAACAGAGGGAACGCCTGAAGAAATCGCCAATGACCCACAGGTTAAGGCGGTGTACCTGGGTCATACTCTCATTGAGGGGCATTCTCATGCATGACTCTCATACCCACCAGACAACAAGCACCAACGACTTGCTGAGAGTCGAGGGTTTGAGCGCGGGTTACGGTGAAGCCGTTGTGTTGAACAACGTGAGCTTTTCTATCGCACCTGGTCAAACTTTGGCACTCTTAGGCCGTAACGGTGTTGGTAAAACAACCCTCATCAACACCCTTGCTGGCGCGACTCGTTTGCACGCGGGTAAGGTTTTCTTGGACGGCGTAGCGATCCAACACCTTCCCTCCTTCAAGCGGGTGAGCACGCTTGCTCGAGGCGGTATTGGTTGGGTACCGCAGGAGCGCAACATTTTTAAGTCCCTTACAGTTCATGAGAACTTGACCGCTGTCTATAGAGCGGTTGATGGCACCAAAGCCTGGTCTCCTGAGCGGGTCTACGAATTCTTTCCTAGACTCCTTGAGAGAAAAAGTAATCTGGGCTCTCAGCTCTCTGGGGGCGAGCAACAAATGCTTGCTATGGCGCGCGCATTGGTGGTGAATCCACGCCTGCTTTTGCTGGATGAGCCGCTAGAGGGGTTGGCGCCCATCATTGTGGAAGAACTTCTCAAAGCGATTCGTTGGATCACCCGAGAAGAGGGGCTGTCCGCGATTATCGTTGAGCAGCACCCACAGATGATTCTGGCCATCTCAGATGAGGCCATCGTGCTCGAGAAAGGAACGATAGTTCACCGTGAGAGTGCAGCAACTCTAAGCAAGAACCAAGTTACACTCGATAAGTATCTGGGTGTGACGCGTTAATAGATCTGCGTCAAGTAACTCTAGTAGGCTCATATTTTGAGGCTGAAATTTCAAGAACAATTTTGTTGCTTACATTTATTCATTGATGAGGTATGCAGCCCGCAGTGACGCGGCATATGCGTTGTAATGAATTCAAAGTTTTGACGCACAAGATCGATTGAATAAGAAATTAAAAATCCTTTTAAACACAATGACATCCATAAAAATGAACCTGCACAAACACTTCAAAGAAAAAATTTGCACTGCCAATGGGTTGATGTCTGGTGTGCATCAACTGATCGTAGCTGTGTTCATGTCAGGCGCGTGCAGTCTAGCCCTGTGCGCGGGGACTGGGTTTGACAGCGCTGCCTTCACCAAGCAACCTTTTAAGATTGTGGTTCCCTTCGGCGCAGGCGGTGTTGCGGATCTGACGGCTCGTGTTGTTGCGCAGGCTTTGTCCGAGCGACTGGGGCAAGCGGTGGTGATAGACAACAAGCCCGGAGCGGGGGGCATTGTTGCTGCGGACTTGGTAGCCAAGTCAGAGCCCGATGGGCATACTCTTTTTTTGATGTCCAACGGCACTGCTGTCAGTGCGGGGCTCTTTAAGAGCTTGCCGTATGACACGCTGAAAGACTTTACACCTATATCCTTACTGGCAACTTTTGACATGGCGATTGTGGCAGCGGACAACTCGAGGTTCAAATCCTTGAACGAATTGATCAGTTTCGCAAAGTCCCATCCCGGTCAGTTAAATATCGGTAGCGTCAATATCGGAAGCACCCAAAACTTGGCTGCTGAGCTCTTTAAAAGCACTGCGGGCATCGACGCTCAGGTGGTGCCCTTTAACGGGACCCCTGCAGTGATCACGGCTCTCAGAGGGGGTCAAATTGATGCGGCAGTTGAGATTTTGGCGCCCGTCATCTCCCAAATCAATTCGCATTCACTAAAAGCTTTGGCGATCACGAGTGATAAAAGATCTGCGGCTTTGCCCGATGTGCCAACCGCAGTGGAGCTCCATGTCAAGGGAATGATTGCGACATCTTGGAACGGACTCTCAGCCCCCGCAAAAACGCCGCCCGAGGCAATTGAGCGACTCAACAAAGAGATCGTGGAGGTTTTGAAAAATCCAGCCGTTCGTCAAAAATTGCTTAACATTAATGTTGAGCCCAAACCCACAACCCCTGCCCAGGCCCAAGAGTGGCTTAAAGCGGAGATGAAGACCTGGGCACAGGTGATTGATAAAGCCGGTATAGAGAAGCAGTGAAGTCAAGCCTTGAAGTGAAGCCTTGAAGTGAAGCCTTGAAGCGCTGCATTGGGGGTAGTTTGAAAAGTTAGCGGCGAATGCCGTTGATCAAGATGCTTCAATTTTTTCGGTTGTAATTCGCTTGAGCAAATCAATCGTCAGTCGCTGAATATGGGTGCTCGGTCTTTTTGAGCTGGTCGCTAAAGCGACTTGAATACTCAGATCTGGGTTCCTAATCCTTCTTGTCTTATAGGCCGAGGGTCGAATTGAGCTACTCACCGCGTTGCGCGTTAAGACGGCGTTACCTGCGCCGTCTGCGACCAAGTCAAGTATGGCCGGTACGCCGTCAATCTCAAGGGTGATGTTGGGTGTGAGTCCAAGGGTTAGGCAGGTCGCTTCGACGTGCATTCTGATGGCGTTCGGGCGGCTTGGGATCACAAGTGGTTGGTGCGCTATCTCGTTCATATCGACATACAAGTCTTGAGGTTCCTCCAGCAAACCAGAGGGTCTGCGGCTCACATACACGAGTTCTTCGTGGATCAAGTGTTCTGTGTGCAGGCCTGTTGAGGCCGATCCGTTGTAGAGGAGTGCGATATCAAGCCTTGCATTTAAGAGCTCCTCATGCATCGCAGTCGATAGGCCCTCTCGTATGGTGAGTTGTGCGTCTGGCATTTCTTCTCTAAAGGCCCTGGTGAGTGGGACCGTCAAGGCTCTGGCCAAACTCGGTGGCAGTCCAAGGGCTACGCGACCTGTGAGCCCACCCCTCAGGTGCAGCAACTCCTCGCGCGCGCGCTCGAGTTGATGCAGTATCCCCCTTGCATGTCCAAGAAGCAGTTTGCCTGCATCTGTTGGAACAGCACCGCGACCATTTCGAATCAAAAGGTTCTGCCTGAGATGGACCTCCAGGAGTCTGATCTGCCGGCTTAAAGCGGGCTGCGCGATGCCCAGCGCATCAGAGGCTTTGGTGAAGCTCTCCAGCTCCGCTACGGAGATGAAGTATTGAAGCTGTTTGAGATCCATTTCATTATTAAAATAGTACTTAAATATTAAATATTTAGCTTATTCGACTTGTTTTAGGTTTGTATTTGATATAAGCAGTCTTTAGATATGCTTAAATTATATATCTGATAGATCCTCAGAGTAGTTGGATATCGGGGTGAAATGAGGAATACTATTGACTCTTTGTTTCAACACCTTAAAGGGGTTGAGTGCGTATTGAATGAGTGTTAATTTGTTGTTACAGATAAATAATCATTTGCTTTCTGCTTTCTTGTAACTTTTTGTAACTTTTGTAACTTTTGTGAAATGGGTTCTAGGATGTCCACTGTTACTGAGTCTTCGCACCAAGTCAACCCTTCAAAAAAGGCTGCCCCTGAATTTGCCCCCCAGCACGGTGTTCCTTGTTTGTACATGCGAGGCGGAACATCAAAGGGCCCCTTCTTCAATGCGGATGATCTACCCAAAGACAGGGGCCTTCGAGACAAAGCGCTGCTTGCGATCATGGGTTCGCCCGATAAGCGCCAGATTGACGGAGTAGGGGGTGCGCATCCCTTAACCAGTAAAGTCGGTATCGTCAGCAAAAGCACAAGCACAAGGGCGGGAGTTGATCTGGAGTTTTTATTTGCTCAGCTCCAGCCCGATAAAGACACCGTTGACACAACACCCAACTGTGGCAATATGCTTGCAGCCGTTGTACCCTTCGCCGTTGAGACGGGCATGGTTGAGGTATCCAAAGATTTAAGTACCTTCAGAGTTCTAACCTTAAACACAGACATGCTGTGTGACATTACGGTTGAGACACCTCTTGTACCCGGCTCCTCAACCAAGCGGTTTGTGAATTACGAAGGGGACGCACGAATCGACGGAGCCCCTGGGAGCTCCTCGCCTATCACGATTAATTTCCTGGACACAGCCGGCTCAGTGTGCTCGTCCCTACTCCCAACGGGGCAAGTATTGGACACAGTTCGTGTCGAGCCAACACCGGAGCTCTCTGGGTTTGAGCCCTTTGAGATCGATGTAACCTGTATTGATAACGGTATGCCCTTGGTGATTTTCAAAGCGAGTGATATGGGCAGAACAGGCAGCGAGAGTGTTGCGGACCTTAATGCAGACACAGAACTGAAAACACGTATTGAAGCGCTTCGGTTAAAAGTCTCCCACCTCATGGGGTTAGGTGACGTTAAATCCAAGAATTATCCCAAGATGACCCTCATCGCCGCCCCTCAGCACGGCGGGAGCCTCACCACCCGTAGCTTTATTCCGCATGTATGCCACGACGCAATCGGCGTTTTGGCTGCAGTGACAGTGGGCACTGCCTGTGTTTTGAAGGGCTCGGTCTGCGAAGGTATTGCGGTGATGCCGCAGGGTAATACTAAAACCGTATCGGTTGAGCACCCAACGGGGGAGTTCAGTGTGGAGCTTGGGATTGATCCGAGTAACTCTCAAAACGTCACCCGCGCAGCGCTTCTCAGAACCGCTCGACTCATCATGCGGGGCGAGGCCATGGTGCCTGCAACTGTTCTCGCAAGTTAGTCCTTTTTGTGAGTTGAAGCTCCCCTTTTTTTAAACCTCCAGTTATTTCACTTTAATTTACCTAAACGCAAGGATTTACCCATGAGCTTAGAGCGTCCCCTAATCATCGATGTACACGGTCACTACACAACCGCTCCCAAGCAGTTGGAGGAATGGCGTAACCAGCAAATTGCCAGTTTGAAGGATCCTGCTTTAAAACCCAATCCAAAAAATTTAAAAATATCCGACGACGAACTGCGCGAGACGATTGAGAACAATCAACTCAAACTCATGCGTGAGCGCGGTAGTGATTTAACGATTTTCAGCCCCCGCGCAAGCTTTATGGCGCATCACATTGGGGATTTTGAAACATCCTCGACCTGGGCTGCCATTTGCAATGAGTTGTGCGCTCGGGTTGCGTCCCTTTTCCCCGATCACTTTATCGGGGCTGCAATGCTTCCACAGTCCCCGGGTGTAGATCCTAAAACCTGCATACCAGAGCTTGTGAAGTGTGTTGAGGAGTACGGCTTTGTGGGCATCAACTTGAACCCCGACCCCTCAGGTGGACACTGGACCAGCCCACCGCTGAGTGATCGTCAGTGGTACCCGATTTACGAGAAGATGGTTGAGTACGATATCCCGGCCATGGTGCATGTGAGTACAAGCTGCAATAGCTGCTTTCACACCACCGGCGCTCACTATTTGAACGCTGACACAACTGCTTTTATGCAGTGTTTGACCTCCGATCTCTTTAAAGACTTTCCGACTCTGAAGTTCCTCATCCCACACGGGGGCGGTGCTGTGCCTTATCACTGGGGACGATTTAGGGGGCTTGCTCAGGAGATGAAAAAACCACTCCTGAAAGATCACTTGCTCAACAACATCTTCTTTGACACCTGTGTCTACCACCAGCCAGGCATTGACCTACTCACCAAGGTCATTCCAGTTGACAACATACTCTTTGCCTCTGAGATGATTGGTGCTGTGCGCGGTATCGATCCTGAAACGGGTCATTACTATGACGACACCAAGCGCTACATTGAAGCGTCAACGCAGCTCAGCGCGCAGCAAAAATACCAAGTTTATGAGGGCAACGCACGCCGTGTGTTTAAACGCCTAGATACTGCACTTAAAGCAAAAGGAATCTAACCATGACCACTCTTGGAATTGTTAAAAGAAATATCGAGCGAGCAGACGCTAAGGCTGTGGCTCAGTTGGGGCAGTTCGGCGTTGCAACCGTGCATGAAGCCATGGGGCGCGTCGGTTTGATGCAGCCCTATATGCGACCCATCTACAGCGGCGCTCACGTCTCGGGCACTGCAGTGACGGTTCTCCTGCACCCAGGGGATAACTGGATGATGCACGTCGTTGCTGAGCAAATCAAACCAGGAGACGTTGTGGTCGCTGCCTTGTCGGCTGAGAACTGTGACGGATTCTTTGGTGACTTGCTCGCAACCTCCTTTAAAGCAAGAGGCGCTAAAGCGCTCATCATTGATGCGGGTGTTAGGGACGTTAAAGAATTGACCGAGATGGGGTTCCCTGTTTGGAGCAAGGGCATCAGCGCAAAGGGTACGATCAAGTCTACCCTGGGGTCGGTGAATATCCCTGTCGTTTGCGCAGGCGCGCTCATCCATCCGGGTGATGTGATCGTGGCAGATGATGACGGTGTTGTGGTGGTGCCGCGCGAGTGGGCGCAAAAGACCGCCGACGCAGCGCAGGCGCGCGAGTCCAATGAGGGCGAGAAACGAGCTAAGCTGGCTTCAGGAATCCTGGGCATCGATATGTACAACATGCGTGGACCGCTGGAGAAGGCGGGTTTGAAGTACATCGACTGATCACGCCAACACAAGTCATTCAACACACTACACTTCAAATTCCAGATTTCAGATTTCAGATTTCAAAGACTTTCACAATTTTTAAGTTGTGATGACTCGTATGGATTCTGTCATCTTTAACTAAAACCTTATATCCTTCAAACAATGACTACATTCACTAAAACACCCGGATGGCTTGATTGGTACACGGGCCCCTCTAAGCCCACCTTCAAATTACCCGCTGGAGCCGTAGACGCGCATTGCCATGTCTTTGGTCCTGGTGCAGAGTTTCCCTTTGCCCCTGAGCGTAAGTACACACCCTGTGATGCATCCAAGAAGCAGCTATTTGCGCTCAGGGATCATCTAGGGTTTGATAAAAATGTGATCGTACAAGCCACCTGTCACGGCGCTGATAACAGCGCCATGATTGACGCGCTCGTGCACTCTGGGGGCAAAGCTCGCGGCGTAGCCACGGTGCGCCGATCAGTTACGGACCAAGAAATCCAGTCTATGCACGAGGCCGGTGTGAGGGGGGTGCGGTTTAATTTCGTCAAACGCTTGGTTGACTTTACGCCCAAGGACGAGTTGATGGAGATCGCTGCCCGTATTGCACACTGGGGGTGGCATGTTGTGATTTATTTTGAAGCCGTAGATTTGCCAGAGCTCATCGATTTCTTTACCCAATTACCCACAACCGTTGTGGTTGACCATATGGGTCGCCCCGATGTATCCAAATCCGTTGACGATCCAGAGTTTGCGCTCTTTGAGCGTTTTATGCATGAACATGAGAATGTTTGGAGCAAGGTGACTTGTCCCGAGCGTTTGTCCATCAAAGGTCCTAAAGCCTTGGGGGGTGAGCAAAACGCGTATCAGGATGTCATTGCGTTTGCAAGGCGCATCGTGCAAAAGTTTCCAACGCGCGTTTTGTGGGGTACAGACTGGCCGCATCCGAATTTAAAAGACCACATGCCCGATGACGGTTTGTTGGTTGACTTTATTCCCCACATTGCACCCACCGAGCACGAGCAAAAACTACTTTTGGTGGATAACCCAACCCGTTTGTATTGGCCTGAAACTTTGAAATAAAGTTGCGCTACATCGTTGCCGTACCTGCATTTAATTTTTTAAAAACCTCACTTACAAAGACTTAACCCTATGTCCTTAGATAAACCCTACCTAGATGTGCCGGGGACTACCATCTTTGATGCTGAGCAGTCGCGCAAAGGCTACTGGCTCAATCAGTTTTGTATGTCTCTCATGAAGGCTGAAAACCGCGAACGCTTTAAGGCCAATGAGCGCGCCTACTTGGATGAGTGGCAAATGAGTGAGGCTCAAAAGGACGCGGTCATGGAGCGCGATTTGAATAAATGCATCTCACTTGGGGGGAATATTTACTTTCTCGCCAAAATCGGGGCAACTGACGGTAAAAGCTTTCAACAAATGGCGGGCAGCATGACCGGTATGACTGAGGAGGAATACCGCAACATGATGGTCAGTGGAGGTCGCTCGGTTGAGGGTAACCGAGTGCTGGGTGAGGACGGGGACGCTCAGCCCCAGCACCAACCCCAAGGCAAATCACACTCTAAAACAACTCACTGAGGCACCTCAAACATGGCACGAATTACTTCCAGCGTTTACACCTCGCACGTCCCCGCAATCGGGGCCGCAATCGATCTCGGTAAAACCGAGGAGCCCTATTGGCAGCCTGTTTTTAAAGGCTATGAATACTCTAAGCAATGGCTAAAAGAAGAAAAACCCGATGTTGTTTTCTTGGTCTACAACGATCATGCAACGGCGTTTAGTTTGGAGGTCATCCCGACTTTTGCGATTGGAACTGCAGAGCGATTTCAACCTGCTGATGAGGGATGGGGTCCAAGACCCGTGCCCGTTGTACACGGACACGCTGATTTGGCCTCACACATCTCTCACTCAGTGATTCAAGATGATTTTGATTTAACCATTGTCAATAAAATGGACGTTGATCATGGGCTAACAGTCCCGCTCTCGCTCATGTGCGGACAACCCGCTGAGTGGCCCTGTCGTGTGATACCGTTCGCCGTGAATGTGGTTCAGTATCCAGTCCCCTCGGGTCGCAGGTGTTTTGAGTTGGGGCGTGCGATAGGTCGTGCGATCAGGAGTTATCCCGAGGATCTGAACGTTCAGATTTGGGGTACGGGTGGGATGAGCCATCAACTCCAAGGTCCCAGGGCGGGGCTCATCAATAAAGAGTTTGACAATATGTTTTTGGACAGACTCATATCTGACCCCAAAGGACTCGCCGGTCTCCCCCACATCGATTACGTGAGGGAAGCAGGCTCAGAGGGCATTGAGCTTGTCATGTGGCTCATCGCCAGAGGGGCGATGAATGATATCGAGGGGGGTCAGTCCCCCGTTGTTAAAAACCGTTTTTATCACGTGCCCGCTTCAAACACTGCTGTGGGCCATCTAATTTTGGAGAACATGTAATGACTAAAACCATCAAAGTTGCACTTGCCGGAGCCGGCGCATTTGGCATCAAACATTTGGACGGCATTAAAAATATCGACAACGTTGAGGTGATCTCGCTGGTTGGGCGTGAGCTACCCAAGACCCAGGAGATAGCCGCTAAATACGGCATAGGCCACGTGAGCACAGATCTCAGCGATAGCTTGAAGATCCCTGAGTTGGATGCAGTGATTTTGTGTACACCTACCCAAATGCACGCTGAGCAGGCCAGAGCCTGTATGAACGCAGGCAAGCACGTACAAGTTGAAATTCCAATGGCTGATTCACTGAAGGACGCTCAGTCTTTGGTGGATTTGCAAAAGAAAACGGGTCTGGTTGCAATGTGCGGGCATACGCGGCGATTTAACCCAAGTCATCAATATGTCCATCAAAAGATCAAGTCGGGTGCTTTTAATATTCAGCAAATGGATGTTCAGACTTACTTCTTTAGACGCACGAACATGAACGCGCTCGGGCAAGCCAGAAGCTGGACGGATCATTTGCTGTGGCACCACGCTGCGCACACGGTGGACCTATTTGCTTACCAAGCGGGCAGTCCCATTGTGAAAGCCAATGCGGTGCAAGGACCGATTCATCCCACGCTTGGCATTGCGATGGATATGTCCATTCAGTTAAAAGCGGCCAACGGTGCGATATGTACCCTCAGCCTGAGCTTTAACAACGACGGACCTTTGGGTACCTTCTTCAGATACATCGGGGACACGGGTACCTATATTGCTCGTTACGATGATCTCTTCACCGGCAAGGAAGAGCCTGTTGACGTCTCCGCAGTGGATGTCTCTATGAACGGTATCGAACTTCAAGACCGCGAGTTCTTTGCTGCTATCAAAGAGGGGCGTGAGCCCAACTCGAGTGTGCACCAAGTTTTTGCATGCTACAAGGTATTACACGATTTGGAACAACAACTGAACGCTTAGTGTTGAATACTGGGTTACTGAATGCTAACTCACTGAATGCTTTCTAACTTAATGCAATCAACTCAGTACTCAACGCTGGTCTTATTCACACTTTAACTTTATGGATTTGGAATCGTCACCATGCAACAACGTCAAGTAGGTCCGTTTCGAGTTGGCTCCATAGGTCTTGGATGCATGAACCTTTGTCATGCCTACGGTGGGCCTGTTTCAAAAGAACAGGCAGAGCGTATTCTTCTCGGTGCGTTAGACCTTGGTGTGACCTTCTTTGACACGGCAGCACTTTACGGTTTTGGTGCGAGTGAGGTGTTGGTTGGAGATACCCTATCCAAACACAGAAGTAAATTCACCTTAGCCAGTAAGTGCGGGATGCAAGGTGTGGATAAGAACGGGGACGGTGTTTTGGTTCGGGTGATTGACGGCAGGCCCGAGACGCTTAAAAAAACGTGTGAAGACAGTTTGAGACGACTCAAAACAGACGTGATTGATCTGTACTACCTCCACCGTTGGGACAAAAAGGTGCCCATTGAAGAAAGCGTCGGGGCTTTGAGTGATTTGGTCAGGGAAGGTAAGATCCAAACGATTGGTTTGTCTGAGGTCTCAAGCGCAACGCTCAGAAAAGCACACGCCGTGCATCCCATTACGGCCGTGCAAACGGAGTATTCACTTTGGACCCGTAACCCAGAGATCGAGCTGCTTCAGGTCTGCAAGGAACTGGGCGTGACCTTTGTTGCTTTTAGTCCAGTTGCCAGAGGTTTCTTGACTGGAACTTTGACGGACGTAAGCGCTTTGGGGGAGAAGGACATCAGACGCACTATGCCCCGCTTCACGGTTGAGAACTATGAGAAAAATCTGAAGTTGCTGGACGGCTTTGTGAGCTTTGCCAAAGCGCGAGATTTAACACCCTCACAAGTCGCACTGGGGTGGTTGCTCACGCGTGATGAGACGCTTATTCCGATACCTGGTACTCAGAACCTGGAGCACCTAAGAGAGAACTGCGCAGCCCATAGTGTCAGTTTCACAACTGCGGAGATGGCTCAGTTGGATCAATTGATCAATCAACAAAATGTTGCGGGTCATCGATACAACGAGCAAGCAAGAGGCGAAGTCGACACAGAAGACTTTAGCTGATACGTGGCTCAGTGGTCTTCGTGCAAGTTGGCTTGAGTTATTAAGCGACTGCTTTAGCCATTAGTTTTGAGATCTTGTCGAAATATTTATTGGCTTTAGAGGAGGGGACCAAATATTTGGTCCTCCTGTTTTCTCCGGCATATGTAAATTCGATCCACCCTTGGACGCGCAACTCATCAAGCTTTCTGTGAATGGTTGCGGGGGACGCGATTGAACTGAGCTCCATGCATTCAGTCACTGTAAGCGTTTGCTCTTGACCAAATTGAATGCTGATGATTTCAAGTAATTTCTCAGCCGTGGTATCTAATTTTCCTTCTAATTCTTTTTCTTGCAAAGTTTGAAAGAGTGTTAAAAACCGGACGTATATATCTTTGGAGTTCATGAGTTGTTAATGGGGTTTTAATACTCAAATTTTATCATTGGCGATCTGTTTAAAAAGAGCGGTGAACCAATAACACCACTGTAGTTAATGATTTTATTTAAGTGTAATTACAATTTTGTTTTATATGTTCGTATAAGAGCATATGTAAACAATTGTTAAGGCTTGATTTGGATGTAAGGACTATGTAAAGCCTGTTTGAGTGGAGCGAACTTTTGGAATTTATCGAAAGAACACGGTCTGTGCCTCAGAACCACTGTTAGAGAAATTCAAAAATGAAAATTCAAATATATCATTTGCATAAAATTTTTGCCAAGAATACGGGTCTTCTTTTTTTCATGAGGATAGAACTAATCCTGGTCAGCTAATGATGCAAGAGCGCAATCACCAAGACTTTAAAATGAGCAATTGACCTTGACGGCTAACCCTAAAACTTGGACAAGCGATTTGACTTCGTGCCAATTAAAGATGCCCGCAGCACAGGAATGCTGCGGGACATCAACCCGCCCTTTACTTTTTCTTTCCAGTACCTAAGGTTGCAGGTCTAACTTGCGTTGGGCGCTGGATTGTCTCGACCACGTGGGTGGAGGGCTTTTGCTGGGTTTTTTTCAATTCGAGATCCACAGTCCAAGTGCCACTTGGGCCTGCACGCTTGGACTTTTAACAGCAGGTTAGTGAGATCAATGGGTCCAAGTGTTAGTGGATTAGGTGTCCAAGTGTGCTGGAATACGCACCCTGGATGGTGCTGGCTGTGTCACTAAATGGGTCAACAGTCACTGTGGCTGACTGATCCGTGGCTTCAAAGGTAGAAGGGCGCCCGCCCAGAGCTTGGCGGACCATAGTCGATTTGCCAATTTGACGCGGTCCGCCTACAACGACCATGAACTTGGGAGGTTCCTCGAGTCGAGCTTCGAGTGACTTCAGATGAGGGCGGTTGTACGGCATTTGCATAATACTGAGTAAATTTACTCAGTAGCATACAATTGAAGTCGTTGACTTGCAACTGCGTACTTCCTAGAGGACACCGGGGGCGGCGTTTGGTGGAATATGCACCTAAGTCAACGCATAGCATTATTAAAGAGTATCAATAAAGCTTCTTAATTTGTCTGAGCGTGAGGGATGCTTTAGCTTTCTGAGGGCTTTGGCTTCAATTTGACGAATTCGTTCTCTGGTCACATCAAACTGCTTGCCCACCTCTTCAAGCGTGTGGTCCGTACTCATCTCAATACCAAATCGCATCCGAAGCACTTTAGCCTCTCTGGGTGTTAAGCCGTCTAAGATTTCTTTGACCACATCTCTGAGACCTGCTTGCATCGCTGCCTCAATTGGAGCCGTGTTGGCAGAGTCCTCAATAAAGTCACCCAAGTGAGAGTCATCATCGTCTCCAATGGGTGTCTCCATGGAGATAGGCTCCTTGGCGATCTTCATGATCTTGCGGATCTTGTCCTCTGGCATCTCCATCTTCTCGGCCAGCGCTGATGCATCGGGCTCAAAACCGAACTCCTGCAAATGCTGACGAGATATCCGGTTCATCTTATTGATGGTCTCAATCATATGAACAGGAATACGGATAGTTCTTGCCTGATCCGCTATGGAGCGTGTAATAGCTTGTCTGATCCACCATGTGGCGTAGGTTGAGAACTTGTATCCACGGCGGTATTCAAACTTATCGACGGCCTTCATCAAACCGATGTTGCCCTCTTGAATCAAGTCAAGGAACTGCAACCCGCGGTTGGTGTATTTCTTGGCAATAGAGATCACCAAGCGCAAGTTCGCCTCGATCATCTCTTTCTTTGCGTTGCGCGAGGCGGCTTCGCCCTCGTTCATGCGTTTGTTGATGCCTTTAAGTTCGTTTAAAGGCACGACCACACGGGTTTGTAGATCGATCAGTTTTTGCTGCAACTCTTGAATAGCAGGAATGTTGCGGGTCATCGTCTCGGACCAAGGTTTACCGGCGGTGGATTGTTTTTCAACCCATCTTAGGTTCAGTAGGTTGGCCGGGAACTCTTTGATGAAGATGTCTTGGGGCATGCGGCATTTGTCAACAATGATTCTTCTGAGTTGACGTTCTTTCTTGCGCATATCGTCGACTTGTGAACGAACCATA
>CAIKNE010000031.1 GCA_903828695.1 uncultured Burkholderiales bacterium
CATCCCAGATGTAGATCACAAATACATAGCCATGTTCAATCTGGCGGTGTTACTAAACCAATCGAAGCGGATGGATGAGGCCGTAGCACTCTTGAAGCAAAGCATACAAATCAAAATAGATTTCTTTGCTGCCTATCTCAGTTGGGGAACTATTGTTGAGCAGATGGGTAAATCTGATGAGGCCATTGAAATTTGGTCTACAGCGTTTAATCACGCTTTGATTGAGGATCCTAGTAATCTAGAAACCAAGATCAAACTCTTAAATAATATTGGCCGGGTTCAGGAGAATTTGCGAAGGTACGATGAATCTGAAGCATCGCTATTTAAGAGTTTAATCGCCGACCCCAACCAGGGTCCAGTCCTGCATCACTGGATTCATTTAAGACAAAAGCAGTGTGAGTGGCCCGTGGTTTACGGAACCGTGCACACCCAAGAGGAGGTGATGAGCTCAGCCTCGCCGCTCTCCATGCTGGGCTTGAGTGCAGATCCGAAAGATCAGTTGAACAGTGCCCTTAAATTTGTTCAAGAGAAGGTAGGGCGTTTTGAGCGAATGGTGCCGTTCAAACACCGCTACGGACACGCAAAGTTAAAGATAGGGTACTTATCATCTAATTTATCCATGCATGCGGTCTCGCTCCTAACGGTCGAGCTCTTTGAGACCCATAACCGAGAAAATGTTGAGGTTCACGCCTTTTGTTGGAGTCCCGAGGACGGAACCCCCTTTCGAGAGCGAGTCAGGTCTGCATTTGATCATTTTCACTCGATAGCAGGACTGAGTGATGAGGCTGCAGCTGAGTTGATCAAATCTCTCGAGATTGACGTTGTGGTTGATCTACAGGGCCTCACCTCTGGTGCCAGGCCAGATCTGATTGCTCGGGGTGCTGCACCAGTCCAAGTGGCTTACCTGGGCTACCCAGGAAGCTCTGGCATGCCCTACGTTGACTATGTGGTCGCGGACCATTTCATCATGCCGCTTGAGTTGTTACCTCACTTCTCTGAGAAACCTCTGTACATGCAAACGGTCTTTCAGGTGAGTGACTCAAAGAGACCAATTGCTGCAACTCCTAGTCGTGAGTCGTTTGGACTTCCCCAGGATCAGCTTATCTTCTGCGCATTCAACAATAACTACAAATTCACACCTGAGGTGTTTGAGTCATGGATGCGAATTCTGAGAGCTTGTCCAAACAGTGTTTTGTGGTTGTTAGAGGATAACGTTTGGTCTAAATCCAATCTAACCAAGTCGGCCATGGCTCACGGAATCCATCCTGATCGACTCCGGTTTGCAGGTCGTATCCATCCGGCCGATTATTTAGCGCGCTTTAGAGCTGCAGACTTATTCCTTGACACCACTCCCTATAACGCAGGCACCACAGCCAATGACGCGCTTTGGGCCGGCCTACCGATCTTGACCCTATCGGGCAAGACCTATGTTTCTAGGATGGCTGGGAGTCTCTTAAACAGCGTTGGTTTGACCGATCTGATTGCTCTCACACACGAAGAGTACGAGAAGAAAGCGATAGAACTTTATCTGAACCGGGGACTCTTAGATCGCTATAAAAATGAATTGGCTGATGCGAAAGCAAACGGAAGGTTATTTAATACGAAAGTGTTTTGTGGTGAGTTTGAGGCAGCACTGAAAGCGCTCTTTCAATAGGCTGTAAGGTATCAGCTCAATTTAATATTGAACTCAAATACAGCATACATCTAATGCCCGTGCTCTGTCCTTAACCTAGAACTGCTCGGATTGTTTTAGAGATGTCATCCAGGTCAAAGAGATCTCTGCAAGGAGGAGAAAAAGGATCTCCCATGGGGCAAACCACTCCGGTAATGGGCGGTGCAAAGCTAGATTGGCATCCATAACAACCGATTCTGGGGGCGATCGGCAGAAACACGGCACCTGGACTGCGCTCAAGCGGCATGCGCAGACTATGGTGAGCGCTGGTGAATAAACAAATGATCGGCGTATTGGTGCTGCTCGCAACATGAAGCGTTCCCGAGTCGATGCCAAAGAAGAGCTTAGAGCTCGCGATGATTTCCCTCAGTTCTGCTAAGTTCAGTGCCCCAAGCAAATTAATAATTCGGGGATCGTGATCAAAGGCGATTTCACTCTCTGATCCAACTTGAACAATTTTCAAGGTGGTTTGCATCAATATTTGATCAATAATGCTCTTCCACACTTCTGGCTTTAGGTTCCTGCTAGGCCAGGTGTCTCGGCGCATATGAATGACCAAGTACTCGCCTTGTATCTGCTCGTTGATGAGCTTTAGTGCTGACGCATGGTCCTCAGGGCTTGAATAAAGATCAATTTTCTTGTCGTGAATACGCTCAAGACTACCGTGTGAGTAGAGTGCGTAGGCCTCTAAGATATGGACTTTTGGATACTTTTCATACGCCAAGTCCAAGTTGATGATTTTGTCGTAGGTGCCAATAAAGTTCATAGGCTCACTTGCCAAGCGAACCTGGGAGACCATGGGGTTGTATTTATACGCTTCAGGTTTAAGCGTGATAACGTCAATATCGCACACACCTGAATAATCTGCATAGATTTGTTTAACGATGGGTGTCGTGAGAATAACGTCACCTAGGGCCAATTGGCGGATAACGGCAATTTTGGGTTTGAAACTCATGTGGTGTGGTGCTAAGCTAGGTGGCGTTTTGAATGCAAGAGCTTGTAAAAAATGATCCAGTAGAACTTATTTTAAGGGTATGCTTTGGGAGGCCTTTGACACTTAGAATATCTGAGAAGCTAAATAGGTAAAGATAAGGGCACAAAGAGTTTGATAACAGCCACTACAGCCATAGCCATAGCCACAGCCACAGCCACAGCCACAGCCACAGCCACAGCCCTAAAAGAACCAGGACGTTTTCATGATTAAGTTATCCATAATAAGTCATTTTTACAATCATATCGAAAAAGTGCATGAGCAACTGGCTAGGTGGTCTCAGCTCCCTGAGCAAATCTTATCTATGGTGGAGTTCATATTGGTTGATGATTTCTCGGATACCGAGTTCGTGCCTCCCGTTACGCCTTTGAATCTCAGATGCTTTAAGGTTGATACGGATATTGACTGGAATCAGGCGGGTTGCAGAAATCTTGGTGTATTGAATGCAAGGGGCGAGTGGTCATTGTTATTTGATATTGACCAAAAATTGACACCTGCTGCGGTTCCTGTGATTTTGGCTAATTTGGACCGACTTGATCCATCCACCCTTCATTATTTGAGAGCTGAGGACTCGTACGATGATATCAATAAGGTAACGTCCGAATTCCACGTCAATAGTTTTCTTGTCAATACCTCCAAATTTAAGACGATAGGGCTGTACGACGAGGACTTTACGGGCCACTACGGGTATGAGGACCTTTATTTGCCGTATATGTGGGAGAAGAATGGGGGTCTTAAAACGCTGCTTCGTGAACCCTTCTTTTTTGAAGGTAATCTAAACTTCCGTACAGAGAGCTTGAACCGTGATCTTGAACGTAATGCAGCCTTGGGCAATCAAAAAGTCGCTCTACTGGCCCAGCACCAGGGTCCGGGTGCCGTCAGACCAACCCATTTGTTAAGATTTCAGTGGCATGAGCTGAATAAAAAGTAAGTTGAATATTAAAGGCAAGCTTGTTCCTGCCGAACGGCAAAATCTGGACAGTTGCTACAATTATTGCCACTACTATTTTAGTTTTTTAGTATTATTTAATTTTAAAAATTAGTTATATATAACTAATAAGTTTAGATTCGACTCAAATCGATATTGCATATTGATCAGTTCAAATGAGTTGGCATCCTATTTGCATTGAATGACTACCTTAAACCAATTTTGGTGGAATTTGTTCAAACTAGGAGCAATCAATGAGTTTAGTCAATCAATTAATATCCCACGCAAATCTGGGACGTATGCTCTCCGATGGCGAAGTATCCCAATACTCACCCACAGAGATCCGTGAAGCCATTCAACAATTGGTGGCCAACGATAACAATGATTTGGCATACGCGCTCGGCGATGCTGGTATCAGTTTGTATCCCAATAGCGAAGATATGCTTGCTATTAACGGACTCCTCGCCATCATGCGTCAAGACTGGCGTTTAGGCGTTGACTATTTAGAAGACCTAATGACACTGCAGGGCGAACATACCCAACCCTTCACCTTTGTGATGTTGGTCAGAGCTCTGAGATGCAATTTAGATCCCGCACGCGCCCTTGAAGTTGTTCGTAAAGGCTTAAAAGCTTATCCCGAGCACTCTGACCTCATGGCAGAAAGCCTTTCATTAGAAGGTTTCACGGATGCGATTCATTCAACCGAGGTGGCTCACTAAGAAAATTGCTGACGTGGCAATTGGAAACCCTACTGCCACTAAAGCGACACTTTTTTGCCACTACCAGAACTTTAGTATCTATTTAATTGAGTAATTTGATGAATTCGAGCTTTCAAAATCCAACAATAAACTTGGCATATGAATTGCTTGGTATGTGGCAATATTTGAATGGCCATAAAGGCTAGGAGTTGAAAAAATGACAGTTATCAACACAAACGTAAATGCACTGTATTCGCAATTAGCTTTGCAAAATACATCAAAATCACAATCTAGCTCGATGCAGCAGTTGTCCACCGGCATGAAGATTAATTCTGCTGCAGACAACGCCGCGGGTATGGCGATTGTGAACCGGATGCATACACAAATCAGCGGTATTTCACAATCTATTCAAAATGCTGGTGATGCTGTCAATTTAATTCACACAGCTGAAGGCGCTGCCAACCAGATTACGACGATGCTCCAGCGTATGCAGCAGCTCGCTACAGAATCTGCCAACGGCACCTACAACGATTCACAACGTCAAGACTTGGATTTGGAGTTTCAACAGTTGAAACAACAAATTGTTGCGATATCTAACAACACACAGTGGAATGGATTCCCTGTGTTGAACGGTACCGCGGGCAAACAGCTCAGTCCTTACCCCGTTTACAAAGCGGTATCTGCTCCCAAGCAGTCAAACATCTTTATTTCTCCTAGCCCATCCATCACTGTTACCCAGCCCAACATTGCGCAGCAAGTTGGATTTGGATCAGCAACAATTGATACACTTTACGGAAGTAGTACGCAAGCAGGTACTCCCGCTCCATTAGCATTCACCCAGACCAATCCGGCGGACTTCACAACTGTACCTAGCGCAGTCTTTACGGACGGCACAAACACCTATTCTGTACCCTTCTCTACGACTGAAAGTAACACACTGACGTCATTGGTACAGAAAATCAATGGCGGGAACAATCCCTACACGGCTTCGGTAAACAACGGTAATTTGATTTTTAGTGCAAATACACCTGGTGTAGCTTTACCGTCGACCATGAAATTGACGACTGGTGCGCTTGCTGCAACCTCTGGTTATGTGGTTCCAGCAACTGGTTCAATGAGTACAGGAGATTCTTTGAGTGTCACCTTTGGTAACACCACAGTTTCATCAACTCTGAACTCAGTCAACACGACGCCAGCTGCTGTGGCAAGTGATTTGGCCAATCAATTGAATGCGAACACAACTTTTAATCAAAGTTATAACGCACAAATCAACGCCGGTACCGGACAACTGCAAATTATCCCTAAAGATGCGACTGTATCTTTGTCAACGCTTCAGTCTACATTTAATGTCGACCAAGTTGTTGCTGGATCACCTTCTGCGTTAGCAGTCGGTGTACATACGGAGTCTACTTTCGTCAACAACACTGCGCCTGTTGAAACCGCATACGGAACAGGCGCGAACTCTGAGCAGGTCAATGACCCCAATTTACAAGCTCCGTCTAACTATAACTCTGCGTCGCTACTTGGACAACAGTCCTTTGCCTCTCCTGGCACTTGGTTACAAACCGGCGCACTGAGTATGAATTTGGATTCCAGGCAGGGAGATGGGTCCACAGTGACCGCTACTTTCTTGGCCTCCAACGGTAAGACTGTCAACATGGTCGGAACTTTGCATCCGCAAACTGGAACAGTCAATTTTGACTCTACTTTGCCTATTAATGCACAGGTTATCAGTGGCGACTTAACTGTCAACATTCTTCAAGATGCGACCAACCCGACTCAGGTTGACTTAACCAAGTCACCTCCCACTCAGATCAACAATCCCTCGGACGCGGATTACATGACAACTGTGAATATAGCCGTGCAAGGCAGTATTCCGACGCTGAACGCGGGTGACTTAACTATAAACGGAGTGGTCGTTCCTACATCACTTTCTACAGACGATAAAGTTTCACCAGCTAACAACGCTGCAGGTAGCGCTATTGCAAAGGCTGCAGCTATCAATAAAGTGACAGCTCAAACGGGTGTGACAGCGATTGTGAATCAAAACACAATGGAGGGCTCAGCAATGTCTGGTGCCACCGTTGTGAACGGTAACGTGATGATTAACGGAATCGTAACACCACAAATTACATCTGTCTTAAATGACCCACGTGCTTCACGCCTCGCGGTGATTACGGCTGTTAATTCAATCTCAAAATTAACCGGCGTTACCGCCGTTGATTCTGGAAACAACAGTCAGGGTGTGAGTTTGGTGGCGCCTGATGGACGCAATATTGAAGTTCAGTTTGAGAATATTGGGAACGCAACAACCCAGGACTTCCAGGCTAGAACGGGCCTGACTCAAGGTGTTCAAGGCGGTACTTACTCTTTAGAGTCTAAGGTTGCTCAGCCCATCACCATTGGCACAACACCTAACGGTAATTTGAGTGACTCTGGACTCAGTCCAGGTAACTACACGGCTAACGTCTCAACAGTGACAATGCAAAAGTACACCACTTTGCAGCCCGGTCAACAACCCACCGTTTTAAACAGCGGTGAGTCAGTGATCAATCCTGGTCAAAGTCCAGTGATTTTGAACCAAGGAGATTTGGTCATCAACGGTGTGGCCATTCCAGGTGCAACCTCAGGTGGTGACATTCTTTCTCAAAATGCAAGTGTCTCCGCTACAAGTGCGAAGATTGCAAGTGCCAATGCAACAGCTGCAGCGATTAACACGCAGACCAGCTTGACTGGAGTGACAGCTGTCGCCAATCCTGCAACCATTGCTGGAAGTGTGACGGGTGTAAACCAGAGCATTCCAAACGGATTTGCGACACTGTATGTCAACGGAGTGGGCGTACAAGTCGATTTGGAGACCAGTCAGACTCCAAGCCAGCGTATCCAAGCTGTCATCAACGCCTTGAACCCCGTTGTGGGTGAGACAGGTGTGAGCGCTTCCATTAACCCTCAGGGGCAGGGCGTACAGTTGACGACGACAGACGGTAGAAACTTATCTGTTTGGTACGATAGTGCTCAGTACACAGCGAGTGACTTTGGTTTAGGTGGTAATCCACAACTGAACGCACCGGGTGTAACAGGAATCCCTCAAGCCACTGCGAGCTCAGGTAGCTATGCATCTACGGTCTACGGCACAGTCAGTTTGCAGTCCAATAAACCCATCGATGTTCAGCCTGGTATTAACGGGTACACATCAGCTTCCAATTTCACGGCCCTAGGCTTCTCTGCGGGTACTTCAGGTGGTTTGGCGAAAGATGCGCAAACACTTTTAGCACCTCCACTCGTTGGTCAACTCCAGTTCCAAATTGGACCTGATGCCAATCAGACGGTGAGTATCGATCTGCCAGACTTTGGATCCAACGGATCTATAACGGGTGATATTACCTGGGACGTTAACCAAACTGCGCCGGCAGCGGGAACCGTGATGCCGACCAGCACAACCGGTGTACCTTCTGCTCAGCCTCAGCGCAGTTACATCAGCTCGCAAAGCGCGGCTGAGGCAATGATTACGCGCCTGGGTAAGGCCATTGATAACATCAGTGCAACAGTATCTGTGATGGGTGCTGTGATGAATAGACTGAGTTATGTGACCAATAACTTACAGAGTATGTCTGTTAACTTGACCGCATCACAAAGTGCGATTCAAGACACGAACTACGCTCAGGCGAGTACGAACTTGTCCAGAACACAGATCATGCAGCAAGCTGCTACGGCTGTGTTGGCTCAGGCTAATACAAGTCAACAAACTGTTCTGAAATTGTTGCAAGGATAATTGACTGGCTTTTGAGTCGATATAAAAGCAAAAAAGCTTTCAATGTCCTGAAATAAGATACACAATGACTTTATGAGTTCAATTTTAAATCAACAGCCCAGTGAGACTGCTGAGTACAACAATTCTCCAAATTGTTGGCAATGCAGGCACTTTGCCATCAGTTGGGAGCCTGCAACTCCTTACATGTGCAGTTTGATGGGATTTAAGAGTCGACTCATGCCGTCCATAGAAGTTTTAAGGGCAGACGGTAGGATATGCCGAGGCTTTATGCCTAAAGCTACCCAGGGCGGGCAAAACGTCAGCTCTGGTTCGGCTCGTAACCCTGGCTCCTCATTACCACCCGCATTTAATGCTAACCTTGCTAAGGCTCAATCCGTCACTCAGACGTCAAAGACAGGCTGGAGAGCTTAAATATTCGTGTCGATATTACGACTAGAATGCATTTATTAGTACTTATTATTTAATTTAAACTTAATAAATTAATACTTAGGAATCTATATTTAACCTGGCATACGTATTGCTTTAAAGCTATACCATTGTAACAGGCTGAATAAAAGTGATTCATTCGACAGAAAACTCAATTGATGCTGTATGGCTAGATCCCATCAGCCCTCTTAGTGACGCAGAGCGTTCGCATTTGGGCCAAGTGGGCATTCAACTCAGAACGGTAAACACACTTGATGAACTTAATGTGGCGTTGAAAAAGACACATTTACTCATCATCCGCTTGAGTGACAACGTAGAGCTTTTGAAAGAGGTGCAAACCTTGATCGGACTCTTGGGTCGCAAAGTACCTGTTGTTTGCAGAGTAGAGCGCAGAAGAATCGAAGTCGCCGTGGACGCTATGCGTTTGGGTGCTTTGAACGTTATCTCTTGCGAGGAGATGGGTCCTGTCATTTGGTCCGATGTTGTGAGTAGTATCACAAGCGAGAAGGCACAAGAGACAAGCCCTATCGCTTCAAGTGCAGCCAAGCCCGCAAGCTACGTCTTCGTGGATCCCATCAGCCAACACTTACTTGCTTTGGCCCAAAAAGTAGCCCAAACCGATGTGACTGTTCTTTTGGTTGGACCAACAGGTGCTGGTAAGGAAGTGTTGGCTCGTGTGCTGCACGAGTCATCCCCCCGAGCCAAGGGGCCTTTTGTTGCCATGAACTGCGCAGCACTGCCCGAAAATTTAATTGAAGACATGCTCTTTGGTCATGAGAAGGGTGCTTTCACAGGCGCTCTAAAAGACCACAAAGGTCTATTCGAACAGGCCTGCGGCGGAACAGTCTTTTTGGACGAAATTGGTGAAATGCCCATTCACCTACAAGCTAAGTTACTGCGTGTACTGCAGGAAAGAAAACTAAACCGCTTGGGCGGTGAGTCCGCAATTGATTTGAATGTCCGAATCGTTGCTGCAACCAACAAAGACCTTCGCTTGGCGATTGAGCAGCGCGAATTTAGGGAAGACCTTTATTTTCGTATCAGTACCTTTAGACTCTCTATACAACCCTTGAGAGAGAGAGTTGGAGACATCATGCCTTTGGTGATGCAGTCCCTCGCTAGACACGGCAATCCAGCCATTCGTTATAGCGTGGACCTGCAAGCCCAAGGGTTGTTGAACAACTATCCATGGCCCGGTAATGTGCGTGAGCTCGAGAACGTGATTCAACGCGCGGTTGTTTTGTGCTCTGCTGAGATCATCACCACCGATCATTTGATGTTCGATGAAGCTACACCGAGCTTTGCAGCTCAAGGCGGTATGGGTGGAAGCGGACAGGGCAATAACGGAAATGGCTACGGCAACGGATCCTTTGGTCACAGTCATTTAGACACTACTAACTCACCGGTATCCTTCAGCGCTTTTAAGGCAGACTCTTTGCAGTCGCCCGTTGCTGATATCACCTCAGCGCTTGCTAAAAACGTAATTTCTAACGAGGGCAAGCAGTATTTGCCAATACCGTCAAGCAGACTGAACGGCACATCCTATCTGCAAGGTCCCAACAGTCTCTCAGACGACGCAGTCAATGGCAACTGCAATGTTGACCTGAGCTCCGCTGTCAAGGCGAGCGAGCATTTGGTCATCATGTCCGCGATCAAGACAAGTGAGAACAGGATCGAAGCAGCTAAGAAACTTGGTATCAGTCCTAGAACACTTCGCTACAAATTGGCTCAGCTCAGAGACCGCGGAATGTCTTTAGCGGCTGCAGAGTAATTACATACTTTTTATTTGAACCACAACCTCAAACAAAGAGCGGAGTAAGCAAACCATGATTGATCCCACCTCAGCAAGCAGTATCCAGTCGATGATGGAGACTATTCGCTCGTATCAATCGCAGGCGGCTAGTTCAACGAGCGCTATGAATTCGGGCAATGCAGCCGGGATGACCAGCGGAGCTAGTTTTGCTCAACAAATGAGCATGAACGGAATGAACGGGGTTGGCGGTGCAGGGGGTGCAAATGCCGCCAGTGGTGCCTACCAAGCTAAAAACATTTCGGCACCAACGACCGAGTTACCCAATTTCACCGATTCGGTTCGAAATTTGCTTAACAAAGTCAACGACGTCAATGTCAACTCAGAAAAAATGGCAGATGCGTACCAAAGGGGTGAGGACATTCCACTCACCGACGTGGTACTGGGAATGCAAAAAGCGTCCTTGTCTTTTGAAGCGACCCTCCAAGTTCGCAACAAAGTGCTCAAGGCTTACGAAGATATTATGAACATGCCGGTCTAAGGCTTAAGACTGAAAGAAAACTATGGCAACCGCAAGTGCAACGTTAAACAATTCTTTGAGCATTCCCTCCCCCGTTGGCTCAGAAATGACTGAAGGCGGGGATTCTGCTGCCAACGCTCAGGGCGCAAAGTCAGGCGCACTCGCGCGTCCCATGGCCTCTCAAGTACTGGGCGATCCGATGGGGATGCTGAAAGAAATCATCCGTCAACCCAGCGTCAAAAAGATGTTGCCCCTCGTGGTCATTATGCTGGTTGTTGCAGCGTTTGGTTTGGCCTCTATGTCTATGAAGTCCCCCAGCTACAAGGCGCTGAACTTGATGCTCCCAGAGGCAGACAAACAAATCGCTTTAGAGGCTTTAAAGGGAGCTGATTTCAAGCCTGAAATCGACGAAAACTCCGGACAAATTATGGTGCCTGCCACCCGTTACCAAGAAGCCAAAATGTTGATTGCTTCTAAGGGACTCCCCCATTCAGACATGCAGGGCATGGAAGGTCTGAAAGATATGCCAGCCATGACGACCAGCCAGTTCATGGAGCAAGTTCGCTACAACAACGCAATGGAGCAAGAGCTCGGTAAAAGTATTGCTCAAATCGCCGGCATCAAGAGCGCTCGCGTGCATTTGGCCGCGCCTAAACAAACCGTTTTTGTTCGGGACCGGGTGCCCACAAAAGCTTCTGTAGTGATCACACGCGCACCTGGAAAGATCGTATCGGCTGCCAATGTACAAGCCATCATTCAACTTGTATCAGCCAGCGTTCCTTACCTAGCTCCTGAGAATGTCTCTGTGGTGGATAACTACGGCTCCCTCATGAACGATATGCTCTTAGAGGCTCCTTTAGGTCTTACAGCAGCGCAGTTGCAACAAAAGCAACAAATGGAGGACTTGTACCGTACGCGTTTGATTCAGCTGTTGGCCCCAATCGTTGGCGAAGCAAACGTGAGTGCCCAGGTATCTATTAACTTGGATTTCACACAGCAAGAGACCACAACTGAGGATTTTGACGAAAGAGACAAGGGCCCTAAAACGCGTTCTGAACTCTTCGTAGAGGACCGCAATACATTTAAAGATGCGATTGGCATCCCAGGCTCATTGAGCAACACGCCGCCCAATCCACCCCAAAATCCTGCCGCTACGCCTAATACGAGCGCAGATATCAATAAGGGCTTAAGCGAGAAGGGTGTTCAAGTCACAGCGCGGAGTACGAAGAACTATGAGCTCGACCGAGCAGTGCGTCACACAACCAATCAAATGGGTACCATCCAGCGCATGGGTGTTGGTGTACTGATCAACGAACGTCCCATTCCAGCAGGCATGAAGGTTGAAAAGCCTGCGGACGGCATGCCCCCCCAAACGACGATTCCTTACACACAAGAAGAGCTCGACCGTTTGAACCAATTGGTGAGGGGCGCAGTAGGATTTAACAACGATAGAGGGGATGTTGTTACTGTTGTATCAACACATTTTGAGCCACCCTTTGATCCCGATGCAGTGCCTTGGTACAAGGATGAGGGTGTCGCCTCTATTGCAAACAGCGCAGGCATCGCAGTATTATTTATACTCTTCTTGTTGCTTGTCGTTCGCCCAGTCGTTAAGCGTATGACCAAGCCTGAGGTTGATCCAGCTGAGCTTGCGAAGGCAGCACTGGTTGCGGCAACGGCTGAGGCCTCGGTTGCTGAGAAAATGCGTGCCGAGCGCATCGCACAGGCCGAAGCCGACGCACTTGCCAAAGCCATCGCTGAGCGTGCTGCAAGGGAGGCTGCGTTTGCAGAGGCCAAAGCAGCTGAAGAGGCGAGACGTGCAGCTGAAGAACGCGCCAAAATTGAGGCTGAGCTCTTCTTGGCCAAGGAAGCGCAGGAGGCCCAAGAGCTTCAAGCTGCGAAAGAGGCTGCTGGACTCGATCCGAACTCCGAAATTGAGATGGAAGAGGGCGAGACCATGGATGATTTGAAGGCTAAGATGGCTAACATGAAGCCTAAGAAACAAGCCATCCCAGCGGACTTACTTGATACAGCTAACACTTATGATGACAAGGTTGCACTGATTCGAATGATCGTCTCCGATAACTCGACCCGTGTTGCTGGTGTGCTCAAAAATATGATTCAATAATAGTTATAGCGCATCGTTAAAACTATTTAAACAGGAAATTTAAAAATGGCAGATACCGACTCAATTGCATGGACACCGGAGCTGAAGGCTGAGATGGCTGCGATGACTTCGACCCAAAGGGCTGCTGTACTGATGCTGCTCCTGGGTGAGGAGCAGGCTGCAGAGATTATCAAGTACTTGAGTCCTAAAGAAGTGCAGGCCCTTGGAGGGGCGATGGTGCAAGCCGCTTCACTTTCTCAAAATGCAGTGAATGTGGTGCTTGATGAGTTTGTGGAGATGCTGAAAAAACAAACCAGTCTGAGCCTAGGTAACAATGATTATGTCGAGAAAGTCATGCGTTTGGCACTCGGCGACGATAAAGCCAATTCCGTTTTGAACCGCATCATGCCTGGCCAGGGTACCAAAGGACTTGATATTCTCAGTTGGATGGATCCGCGCTCTATTGCAGAGATGATCAAGGGTGAGCACCCACAGGTGATTGCCATTATTTTGTCACTCCTGGAGAACTCCACTGCGGCGGATGTCATGGTTTATCTACCGATGGATGTACGACCCGAGGTGATCCAGCGGATTGCCAGCTTGGATACGGTGCAACCGGCTGCGATGCTTGAGTTAGAGGCGATCATGAAGCAGCAATTCTCTAAGAGCGCATCAAATGCCTCGTCCAGCTTTGGTGGCCTCGCAGCCGCTGCTGGCATTATGAACTTCACCAAAACTGAGATTGAAGCGACCATCATGAATGGGCTAGAGGCCCTGGACCCCGTACTGATGCAGAAGATCCAAGATTTGATGTTCACATTTGAGAACTTGGTCACTGTGGACAACAAAGGTATCCAGGTACTGATGCGCGCTGTTGAGCCTGATATGCTGATGATTGCACTGAAGGGTGCGAGTGACGCAACCAAGGACAGATTCTTTGACAACATGTCTGAGCGGGCAAGGGGCATGTTCAAAGACGATATGGAGGCCAAGGGCCCCGTTCGTATGGCCGATGTCGAAGAGTCACAAAAGAAGATTATGCGTATGGCTAGAAAACTCTCCGACGCGGGTGAGTTGATGTTAGGCGGGGCAGACTTTGTCTAATCTATCCGCACACCGACCAGCCGACTATAGGCTCGAGTCCTTTTTACCTAAAAACTTACGGTGGGAGGAGGAGGCTTTATTTAGCGATGGCTCTAAAGGGCGCCAATTCGGTGAGACGGACTGGACCGATGTACCGAAAATTGATTACGCCAGTGGAGAGTTCACACAACTCTCCATTCCAGAGCCTGCTGAGGTGGTAGACGACGCCAGTGAGTTTGTCTTAGATGATCTGGACTCACTCAGGCAAATGGGCAAGCGCAGCTCACAGGGATCCGCGTTAAATAGTAACTCTGAGCAGGCAGGCGAGGATCACTCCAAGTCAAAGCAACACCGCCACGCGCGTGCTTTGACGCTAGAGCTTGTAAAAACCACTTATAAAGTGAAAGACTTGAGTCAATCAGAACGATTGGCCAGGGAAAAATTAAAGAATCCAGAGGCGCACTCTAATGCGGATCAGCCGTTTATACCGACCTACGGCGAGTCTAGACGTGCGCTTTTAAAGAAACTCGGGTTTAGCGATGATTATGAACTCAGCTTAAGTGGTAGAGCTCAAGCCAAGAACGAAACCAATGTCAAAAATAATTCTAAGGACGACCCTAAGAGTGAGTTAGGCGCTGAGGGCCGTGGATCGAAAGAGGACTCCTTGAATTCAGGTGAGTCTGGCGAGCTCAGCGCAGCGGGGCTTGATCCACAAAACGCTGATTTCAAAAATTTGGATGCGCAAGGATCGGAAGACCTCAAAGATTCATCCGATAAGGGTGAAAATGCTTTGGAGTCTTTGAGTGAGCGTGCCTCCTCTACGGATACAGATTCCTCGGCTCAGTCGATGGACTCCCTCGAGGGGTCAGAGGCGAATGGATTTGAGGACCAGAGCGGCGACTCAAGTGATGCAGCGGACGTCTCCGCTGAGGCAGCCAAACTCGCCACAGACAAGGCATTCGAAGAGGGGTACCAAAAAGGACTCCTAGAAGCCAAAGAGAAAGCCGCAGTTCAAGAGTCATTGCAAACGGAGATTGCCCTCAAAGAAGAGGAGAGTCGAGCTCTCGCGCAAAAAGAGAAGGAAGCTCAAGTGCAACTCCAACGCGAGAGCGAGCGCAAAGAGTATGAGCGTGAGATTCAAAATTTAAAGGACAAGATCAAGTCCTTTGACGAGTCATTACTGGGTGAATTAGAGAAAAAGAAAGAACAATTAGACAAGGATATGAAGCCTAAGGTTAAGGTTTTAACGGATTTATGTGATCAATTAAAAGAATTAACAGAGGATTCACAAACATTTTTTGAGCCTTTAAAAAGACTCTCCGTTCATATCGCTGAGCAACTCGTATTGGGTGAGTTGAGTGCTTCACCCAAAGTGGTTGAGCGCTTGATCAAGCGTTGTATCGATGACTTGGATATGAGGGACACGCCAGTTGTTAAAGTTGAACTTAATCCGCTTGATAAAGCACTTTTAGAGTCTGCTGCGGGGGCGAATCTTGAGCGCCTGAAGATCAGCGCTGCTCAAAATATGCAGGTCGGTAGTGTTCGGGTATCTGTTAACGACACCCAGATCGAAGATTTAATTCAAAATCGACTGGAGACCATCGCCAATCGCTTGCTGGGCCAACCCCAGGAGTGGAAGGAGCGCTCTACGCTTATGAATAAGAAGGTTGATCAAAAGTATTTTGACGAAAATAATCACAAAGATGAACTTGATGCAGATAGTGAGGAGGCCTTAGACGCGCAGTGGACAGAGTCTACGCAAGTCGAGTCACTGGAGGAGGGCTCAACCAGCACGGGGGAGTCTGGGCAGGACGCAGCCCTCGATGCAAATGAAGTTGCACTAGAGGCTGAATCAGAAACTAAAGCTACTGAGAGCTTGTCTGCTTTTGAAGAACCCTCAGCAACGACCCCAATGCCCAAGGACTTAGAGCAGATCCACGGCTTAGAGGAAGGCAAGGACAGCTTAAACGTTAACGACAGCGACAAGGAGGGTAAAGATGCTTGATATGATCAACGTAGGCCTTCGCACAATCATGTGCATAGGATTTATTTTCTTTGTCGTGCGTCCCATGCTCATGGGCATGTTCCGCCGCGAGACCGACCGCATTGGTATCGAGCAAGCGGCGCAGTTCGCAGTGATGTCTGCATTTAAGAGCCAGTTTGATAAAGTTCTAAACGCCCCCGCGCCGACCACTATTACCTTGCAACCCGAGCTGACAGAGGAGCCCGCACAGGAGACACCTCCTTTGCTTGCGCTCGAGCCTTTGCCACCCAAACCCAACCCCTTTATGCGTCCAAGAGTTGCGCGTGAGGTCGTGGTTGATGTGGACAGTACATCGGTTGACGCGCAAAGTGCTGAGGACACGCAAGAGGACGGAATGGATGCGATGAAGCAACGCATGAAAGATCAGAAGAAGAAATCCAAGCCAACCATTCCCGCAGAGCTATTGAACGATGCAAACAGTTTTGATGACAAGTTAATGGTTGCTCGCTACGTTGTAGAGCACGAGAAATCCAGAGTCGCAAGCGTCATCAAGTCAATGATTCAAATATAACTTCTCCTATGAACCTCAATTTTGCCGATGAAGTGCTGGACTGCTTACCCCAGATCAATGCCCCTAAACCCCAGCGCAGCGGAACCTTGGCGCGCTTGGTCGGCTTGACCCTGGAGACTCGGGGGCTGATGGCACCCCTAGGCGCTTGTTGTGAGGTGATCGGAAGAGGTGGTCACCGCATAGAAGCCGAGGTCGTAGGTTTTAACGACAAAGTACTTTTCTTAATGCCCTTTACCGAGCCAACCGGTGTCGGTCCTGGCGATATAGTTCGCGTGATTAGCGAGATTCCAGAGGTGACCCTGGGTTCTCAGTTACTGGGACGCGTCATCGATGGACGCGGTCAACCCTTGGACGGTAAACCCGCTCCTGCTTGTCATGACCGGGTGAGCTTGCTGGGGCATCCCTTGAACCCAATGGAGAGGGGACCCATTCACAAGGTGTTAGATGTTGGTATCAAGGCCATCAATGGTGTGCTCACCATGGGTGTGGGGCAACGTATTGGACTGGTCGCGGGCTCCGGCGTCGGCAAGAGTGTGCTCTTAGGCATGTTGACGCGCTTTACCAAAGCCGATGTGGTTGTGATTGGACTGATAGGTGAGCGTGGGCGTGAGGTCCAAGCTTTTATTCAAGAGTCCTTAGGCGCTGAGGGGTTGGCTAAATCTGTCGTGATCGCAGCCCCCGCGAACGTCTCCCCCGTGTTGAGACTTAAAGCCACTCAAATGACCCATGTGATTGCTGAGTATTTTAGGGATCAGGGCAAGAGCGTGTTGATGTTGTGTGATAGTTTGACCCGTGTTGCGCACGCACAGCGCGAAATCGGATTGGCAATCGGTGAGCCGCCAACTGCAAAGGGCTATCCTCCATCAGTTTTTGCACTACTCCCAAATTTGATTGAACGAGGCGGGGTCGGCAGACACGGACACGGCGCTATTACCTCTGTCTACACCGTACTGGCCGAAGGCGATGACTCCTCCGATCCTATTGTGGATATTGCCCGTGCATCACTTGATGGACAGGTCATGCTTTCCCGCAAACTCGCTGATGCGGCCCACTACCCCGCAATCGAATTGAACGGATCAATATCTCGGATCATGCAGAGTTTATTATCTCCCGAGGAGCTAAAACTCTCTAATAAGTTGCGAAGACTTTGGTCTTTGTATCAACAAAACGTAGATCTGATTTCTGTGGGCGCATATGAGCGCGGGAGCAACCGTGAGGTCGACGATGCAATTCGTTTGCACGACGCAATGGCGGAGTTCCTCCAGCAAGATATGAACACCTCACAGGACTATGCAAGCACTAGAGAGCAGTTGAGAGAACTTCTAGGTGCGTTTTAGTTGACTTTAAGATGCCTTTAAGATGCCTGGTAGGTCTTTGACGACGGTGTCATGGACAGTCCTAAGGGCACCCAAGTTACTATGCGTGAGCGAAGTTGTTGTTCAATGCCTATCTTCTTTGATTAACCCCAGATGAAACCTCGTGATTGTTGGCCCGTACTTGCTAAAAAAGCGCTTGAAGGAGTTGAGCTTGCTCAGTCGCGGGTCACGCTTGCTCGAAATAAACTGGACCAATTAGAGACCAGTCGCGGCAAAATCTTAGAGATGATGGCCGAGTACAAATCACAGTCCAATATCATCCAAGCGCGTCTGCACTCCATGTCTGAGACCACCAATTACAGGCATTTCATCACTCAACTTCAACTCGTATTAAAGCAAGCTGAACAACAAATCTCTCAAGCACAAGCTGATCTGGCAACTGAGAAAAGCAACTTGATGCAAGCTGAACTGAAGAAGATGAAGATGGACGCCTTGGTTGAGCAAGACTTGGCCGCGGTGAAGCGTTGGGAGCGCAAGATGGAGCAAAAACAAATGGACGCTTTAGGGGTTACGCTGTATAACTTGAAAACTTAAGCTTCAAAACAAGCATGCCCATTCAAGATGTGTCTGCGCTGCTGGCGGTCCAGCCCAACTCCAGGCAATGGCAATAGTCCCGTTTGAAATCCCATCCTGTCCATGTGAGCGCCGTTCCAGGCGGAAATACTTTTGCTGTTTCATGATCTAGCCAAGCACCACCATTGGGTGTAGCCCCCAGTTTCTGGAGAAAACTCTGGCGAGCTTGCCCTAGGCTCGTCTCTTCATGGTCTATGGGCCGATTCTCGTCTCCAGTGATGTGCACCCGGGCGCTGTCTTGGTCGGATCCTTCAATGCGCGCCAGCTCAAGTACCACGTCAACGGGTGAGTCTGGTACCCGTTGGACCGGGCCAGAATAAAGGTCATGCACGCTACCCCAAAACCGACCCTTTAACCGGCGCTGCAGTATTTTCAGTTGAGTACTCGCTAAATCTGAATTTTTCAAGCGAATACGGTGCTGGCCCAGCACATTATCAAACCAGATGAGCGAATCTGGGTGTTTGCTTAAAATTCGGTCCAACTGATCGATGGCGTCTGTTATGTGAAAGCGGACGTGGATTCCCTTTTGTTTGAGTGCTCGCCCGTGGTTGAGTCTGAAGAGCACAGGTGTCAAAGGATCTATATCGTAAATTTCAATCTCAGTAAACGACTCCAACCAAGGGGTCGACATCATCCACCCAGCGCTTGCGCCGATCAGGATCAATTTGAGCTCCCCCGCGCTGTGTTGAGCCAAGCGGGCTTTAAGCTTTAAGCCTTTAAAAAGATGCGTCTCAATTCGAGCTTTAGTGCTTTCCCAGCGCTGCCTTGACAAAGCCGCATGCAAATGCCACGTCAGTCCACCTGTACCCCCGGCGGTTAAAGCATTCTTGATATTTTGAAAAAAGGGTAGGGCGTTCAACTTGGTTTGCGAGTTTACAAAGGGTTTTGGATGCCGCTGATTGCGAGTGAGAGTTGGGTCAGTGGGCGTAAAGAAATCCGGAAATCTTCAATTCACGAGTTAATTGTGCCCACACAAGTCGCAAAATTCTTTTTAAATGAAATTTTTATTAAATCTTATCGCAATTATGGCTTTGTCGGAGAGATAATCACCCCATGCCGATTCATGATTGGGTCCAGTTCGCATTCAGTGTAACTTTTGTGTTTCTTTTGCTCGCCGCTTGCTTGTGGTGGCTTGCAAAGCGCAAAGGAGGCTTTCTCGTCAACAGAGAAAATAAGCCCATTCAAGTTGTCGATACTTTGCAACTCGGTCTTAAACACAAACTAATGCTTGTGAGAGTTGATGGACACAAAATTCTTGTCTCCATCACTCCCAATGATTTACAAAAACTTCACGCATGGCGTGAGGACTCAGATCCGAATACCGAACCGCTTTCTAGCGCGGTAGCGGTTAAGAGTTTTAAAGATACCTTTGGAGATGTGAATGGCGCGTCTTAAACTGCAACCGCTTCGCTTTTGGGTGCGGTTATTTTTGTTGTCCTTTGTTTTTGTAGCGATGCTTTGGCCTGAGGGCGCGTTGCCTCAGGGGCTTCCGATGGTCAACGTTACCAGCGGCAAAACCGGGCAACAGTACACGTTAACGCTGCAGTTGTTGGCGCTCATGACGGTGCTCTCAGTGCTGCCGTCATTGCTCTTGATGATGACGTCCTTTGTGCGTGTCATCATCGTGCTCTCCATTTTGCGTCAAGCGCTTGGAACGGGGCAAACCCCGCCCAATACGGTTTTGGTGGGTTTGGCTTTATTTTTGACTTTCTTCATCATGACGCCTGTGTTTGATGATGTATACAAAAACGCCTTATCCCCTTACATGAACGGCAGCATGCCCTTTGAGCAAGCACTTGGCAAAGCGGAGGCTCCGATTCGCAACTTCATGATGAAGCAAACGCGTGAAGACGATATCACCATGTTCATGCAGATCGCGCAAAAAAAGGAAGTTAACAGTCCCGACGATATCCCCTTTACAACCCTCATGCCCGCATTTTTGACGTCTGAGCTTAAAAGCGCGTTCATGATCGGTTTTATGGTGTACATACCCTTTGTGGTTATTGATTTGGTGGTCGCCAGTGTCTTGATGTCAATGGGGATGATGATGCTCTCGCCCATGATCATCTCTATGCCTTTTAAATTGATGCTTTTTGTACTCGTTGACGGATGGAGTCTCATTATGGGTTCTCTGGCATCGAGTTTCATCTTTAAATAACGAGAGGAACTACTATGGATACAGCAATGGTGGTTGATTTAGGCCGTCAAGCGCTTTGGATGACGATGCTCATCTCAGGTCCCTTGTTGATTGTGGGTTTGGTGATTGGTTTGTTGGTTGGCGTGTTCCAGGCGGCTACATCCATTAACGAGCAAACCCTCAGTTTCATCCCCAAACTCTTGGGTCTGGGTCTGACGCTTTCCATCTTTGGAGGATGGATGATCAATTCGTTGGTGGATTACACGCGAATTATTTTTGGGCGAATTCCAGCGCTTTTCATGTGATCATGAAACTCACAAGGCCTAAAGCTTTGTCTGTCATGGTTTCAACGGCTTCGCCCGCTTTAGGAGCTTTAACTTCTGATCCTTTAGCCGCTCATGCGCATCTACATTTGAGAGAGGAATGGGTTTTCATATGAATATCATGCTGCTTGATTTGCTGGACCGCTTTTACGCGCTCATCTGGCCCATGCTCAGGATTTCAGCTTTTTTGGCCTTCACATCCGTCTTTCCTGTCAGCTCCCTCAGCTTACCCATTCGAATCGTGATGGCGCTTACTTTCACGCTCTTTTTGTCCATGCAAGTGGAGATCCCAAAGATCGATCCTTTAACCGCAAGCGGAGTGTTGGAGGTGTTTAACCAACTCTTTATAGGCTTTACGATGGGCTTGATTTTTCAGATAACGACTGCAGCCATCGACATTGCCGGTCAAACCATTGCCAACTCCATGGGCCTGACCATGGCAACATTGATTGACCCAGGTCTTGGTAACGTGCCTGTGCTCTCTGAGTTCTTTGTGCTGCTTGGAACTTTGGTGTTTTTGTTCACGGGCGGGCATTTAATCATGTTTGGTATTTTGCTGGAGTCATTTCATTACTTTCCCATTGGTAAAGCATTGCTCACCCAGGATTTGCTGGGCAAGATGATCTCTTGGAGTAGTCTCATGTTTATTGCTGGGTTGTTGATCGCCTTGCCTGTGATGGTGACCCTGCTTTTCATCAATATTGGCCTTGGTTTTGTGAACCGCGCTGCACCAAGTCTTCACGTTTTCTCGATTGGGTTACCCGCGATGATTTTGATTGGATACGCTGTGCTTTGGCTCTCGTTCCCGTCTTTGGTGGGCCGAATCAATTGGGTGTGGGTTCAAAGCTTCAATAATCTCAGAGACATGATTCTTCATTAATCCAAAATGAATGATCCATACTCAAGTTCAAAACAAAGATTAAATTAATTTATGGCATCAGAAGATAGTTCATCGGCGGAAAAAACCGAAGAACCCACAGCTAGGCGACTTCAAAAAGCCCGGGAGGATGGCCAGGTTGCCCGTTCCCACGATTTATCTTCTGCGGTGCTGCTTTTTACGGCAACCCTCTTCTTTAGTTTCTCGGGTGAGTGGCTCTTTAACCGAATGGGTACCCTTTTTTCATCCCAGCTTCAGTTTGATCGAAAAATCTATGACAAGGCTGAGTTGTTGCCTGCGATTTTTGGTCAATCTGTCTTGGATGCGTACTTGTTGATCCTGCCGTTTATGGCGGTGCTACTTTTTGTCTCCGTTTTATCTACGGGGCTGAGTGGTGGATTTATCTTCTCCTTAAAACTAGCCATGCCCAATTTTGGAAAGGTTAGCCTCTTAAACGGCCTGTCCCGTATGTTTGGGTTGAGAGCTTGGATTGAGTTGGTCAAGTCGATTGCAAAATTCACAGTCATTGCCACCATTTTGTATTTATCTGTGACCAATAACTTGGAGGAGCTCACCAATATCAATCAAATGGAACTTGGATTGGCTGTCAAGCAAGCGGGCGCATTGATCATTGATGCTTGCTTTTGGATGAGTTTGGGTCTGCTTTTTATTGCATTTGTTGATGTACCTCTGCAGCGCTACCAAATCAATAAGCGCTTGAGGATGAGCAAGCAAGAGGTTAAAGATGAGATGAAGGACGCCGAGGGTCGCCCCGAGGTTAAGGCCCAAATCAGGCGCCGTCAACGCCAAATGGCCAACAACCGCATGATGGCCAAAGTCAAGGACGCGGACGTTGTGATCACAAATCCCCAGCATTTTGCAGTCGCACTGGTTTATGACCCCAACTCTGATGGGGCCCCGACTTTGGTGGCCAAGGGCACGGATGAGCTCGCCAGACGAATTCGTGAGCTCGCACAAGAGGAGCAGATTCATATCTTTGAGTCCCCCGATCTTGCTCGTGCGCTTTACTTCACGACCCCCTTAGATCAGTCTATTCCGGAGGCGCTTTACCAGGCTGTCGCGCAAGTTATTGCTTATGTGTTTAGTTTGAACCAGTCTTACGCAGCGACTAGGCGTCTTCCAAGGCCTAGCCCTAAAATTCCAGATGAAATGAAATACGATGAGAATGGCTTTTTGTTTCAGGCCTAGTGCCTAAGGCCTAAGGCCTTCCCTCAGTGGTGGGTATACGGGGGTAAGTTTTGGGTATGCATTGGGAGAGTTTGGTGTTTCAGGCGATGTCCATAAAAATAACAAAATCAAGTCAAATGAGGATTTCTCTGCACTCGTGAGAAAATCGCATAAGGATGCAGCCATTTTTTCTCTCATTCAAGTTGAAAATTGGAGACAATAGACCCTAGTTACTTCATCTCTGCCCCTATTGATCATACTTAGGGGTAAAACAAAACGATAATATTTACCGACCCGCCCCGATACAGACCGAAGATAGACAGCCAATTAGACCCATATAGACTTAATTCATGACCGATTTCTACCAAAGCCCCGCTGACAAACTAAGATTTGAGATCTTACTCAAATCTTTGCGTGAAGGCAGCTTAAATCTTGCCATCGTCGGGGATGACGAAGTTGCTTTAGCCAACTACGCGCGTCAAATCTATGATCATCTCAACGAGTCGGGCGAAGATTATGTGGAGTGGTGGTCCTCCGCAGATTCTGAGAAGTTGGTTCAGCGCTTTAACGATATTTTGTCAGAGTTGACTGTCGACGAAGCTTTGGACAAGAGCCAAAAACGCTCGCCCAAGCGCTACATGATTTTCCCTGACACGCATGCAATTCAAGACTTCGAGTTACAACTCCTTGCTCGGCTTATTAACGGATTTCCCACCAGCAACATTAATTTAGTTTTAGTCGTTAATCAGCAAGATCCGTACGAAGAAAAGTTAGCCGTTTTCGGTAAAAACTTATTGCAGTGGATCTTGGAGTCAGAGTCCCCATCAGCGGTCAAGGCCCCTAAGCGGTCCAATAAAATTGAAACCATGGATGAAAAGCCCAAAGAAGCGCAGGATGCGATCGCAGACTTTTCAGCGACCTTTGCTGCAACGCTTGCAAGCGGTAAGTTTCCTGGCCCTGGGGAATTAAAGGCTGGCAGCGCGGGGATAGATGATTTCTCTCCTGGGGACAAAAAGGAATTCGATCCTTTGATGGACTCTCCCGGACAGGGAAGGGCACAAGCAGATGAGGAATCACAAAACAAAATTTCGTTCAGTGGCCGGGTTGCCGCGATTCTTATTTTTGCAATTGTTGCGACCGTCAGCGCGTTGGGTTTGATATATAAAGACGAGGTTGCACAAGAGGCCCAGGCCTTGCAGGATTTTGTTTCTGGAAAGAAGCCGGCGACTGCAAAAACCAGTGCTGGGGCTAAGACACCAACTCCTGCTCCGACAACACCTGCAACCACCACTGAACCTGCAGTTGCTGGGGTAACTCCTGGGGAAACTGCAATTCCTGCAGTTGGTGCCAATGCCCCAAACCCTGGAACAGCGAATACTTCGGCAACTGCTCCTTCAATGGCGCCTTCAACGGCGCCCAGTTCGTCCGCGTCCGCGTCCCCGTCGCCCTCCCCCTCGCCTTTGAGCTCTGCCCCTCAAGCACCGTCCTCAGTTGTAGCGCCTGTCCAAGCCCAAGCACCTACATCTTCACCAGCACCAGCTTCAAAGTCAGCAACCGCCTCAACCGCCTCAACCGTCCCTAGCGCACCCCCATCGGCAGTTGGGATGTCCTCCTCGGTCAAGGTTCCGGTTAAAACCAATGACTCTTTGATTCCGAATAAGGAGGTGGTCATTGCACCCAAGGCTGCTGGCGCTCCCTTAGCAGCTGCCCCCAGTGCAGTTCCTAGTCCAACCTCTGCAGCCAATACCTCCCCCATTCAATCTCAAACCCAAACGACACCGCCAACCCAGGGTGTGACCGCCCTCAATGTGCAGCCCCAATCAGCGGTTTCTCAGCCCAGCGCAACTGCTGGTGCGCCCAAGCCCGACGCTAAGGTTGCAGCGCGCGGCGAGGTTAAGTCAGATACGAAGGTAGATCCCAAAGTAGATGTAAAGCCAGAAGCAAAGGAGGCAAAACCCTCGGCTCGGGATATACCGAAGGAGACCGTAAAAGAAGCTCCAACCAGGGAGATACGAGACCCAAGGGAGACAAAAGCCCCTCTTAAAGCCCCCGCGCCCAAGGCCACCGTTGTTGCGAAATCCAACGAGCCACTCCCTAAACTCGATACCAAAGCCGATAAAGCGGATAAGGCAGAGGAGAGCAAGCCCAAAGCTGCTGTAGTTGACTCACCTGCAGCCTTTAAGCCCAGGCCAGAGGATCAAAGATGGGTTCAAGGACTCCCCGAGGAGGGGTGGGTGATGCAGCACGCAGCACTAGACTCCTTTGAGGAGGCTCGTGCTTTCCAACAAAGCTCTCCCTTTTACAGGGACGCAAAAGTTATGTATACCAAGCGCCGGGACGCTCCTCCCTACTACATCGTTGTGACCGGACCCTACTCTAGTCGTCAAGATGCGGAGTCTGAGACTCGCAAACACCCCATCATGGCTAAATCGTGGGTTCGGTCTGCGCGGTCTTTAAAAAATCAATTCGAAGAATAATCCCCGTTTGCCCTTAACATTTGTGCTTTAGAGTCGAATATAGACCTTGGAGGCATAAATGAGCGAAGGCAACATAATTAGAAGTAAGAACCATACGGTCACTATTGAAAAGGGATCGAAGAATGCCAAAGGTCGCTCTGCGCATTTGGAGGAGGGTTTTGATCTCTTAGAGAGCACTCTTAGTAAGCCGGGAGAAGATCAAGTCTTCCAAAACTCCATCCATGTCGAACAAGGTTCTGGGGCGCAAGACGGCGCTGGCCTGACCCCTCAAGGCGCGGACACCAGAACTGCGGCCCAAAAGATGGCGGATTTGAATAGTCAAATGCGCAGTGTCCACAACACTTTGGATGAAACGCAGCTCTCCAATGGGTCCGGTGCAAGCGCAGGGGGTGCGACTTTGCCGGGCAGTGCCATCCAAGCGAATCTGCAAAATGTCAACTCCTCAGAAGTTATTGCCCCCAATATAGCCAATTTGCCAGGAGCGGGTTCAATTGGCGCGAATATCCAAGGTGTCGGCTCTGACGCCTTAGCTGACTCTAAAGCAAAGTTGCCAGGCACGGGAGCGGCTGGGGCGAATATCCAAGGAGTTGGCTCCCAAAGCGTCAGCGACACAAAAGCGACCCTGCCAGGTTCTGACGCCTTGGGCGCAAACATCCAAGGCATTGGCACAGACGGCGTCACAGACTCCAAAGCAACCCTTCCTACTGACGTTGCACCCAGGCCAAGACTGAGGGGTTCGGCGGCAATGGACGCGCTCAAGGAAGCTAAGGCAAGACTTGCTCAGGCGGGACAAGCCAAGCCCAATCTTCAAGACTTACCAGGCACTGAGGGTGTATCCGATGAGCACGCCACGCTACCTGAGGATGAGGGGCTTGGTCATAACATTCAAAACGTCCCAGGCGGTGCAAACGCAGGCGCTAACCGGGCTACGCTTGAGGCTGATAAATCTGCTAAAAACATTCAAGATGCAGTTGAGCAGGGCAGCAAGGGATCCAACAGAGCAGCCTTGCCTACCGATTCAGAGCGGGATAATCTGGCAAAAGTGCCCACCGGCGCTGCTAAAACGACAAGGGCTGGGGTCCCCAGCACGGGCCAAGCCGGCGCGAACACTCAGCCAGTAGATAGCGCCGGTTTGAAGGACAACCTGGCGCAAATTCCTGGCGCGCATGCGGGGGGAAATAACACGGCGCAAATTGACGCCGATAAATCCACAGCTCACAACGAGGGCATTGATGAGGATGCCTTAAAAGATAACCGAGGAAACTTGCCCCAAACCGATACTTCCAAGACCAATCAAGCGGTTGTATCCGAAACCCCTGGGCGCTCCAACTCAGCAGGTGTTTCTAAGGAGGAAATTAAAGATAACCTGCAAGGGGTGCCCACTCATGGGGTGGATCCGAATCAAGCGAGTATTGATCAGTCTGGGCAAAATGATAACCTCGCACAACTCCCTCCAAGCGACGGGCTAGAGGACAACGAAGCACAAATTGCAAGCAGCGGTGTAAAAAGTAATCAACAGGGAATACCTACACTGGGCCACGGATCGAACCATGCTGAGGTTGATGATCCGATGAGAGCTGCCAATCAACAAGGCGTTGAGGATGATCCATCGACGTCCAACCACGCCTCAATACCAGCAGACCAAGCGAGTGAGAACCACCAAGGTGTCCCCAAAGATCATGTAGACCCCAATACAGCCGGCGTTGCCAAAAGTGGGCTTACCGATAATTTAGCTGAAATCCCAAGCGCGGGTCTTCAAGACAATGTAGCTGAGATACCCATTGATGTTCAAGCCACAAACGTAGCCGAGATCCAACAACCCAGCACACAAACTCACCGAGAGCCTTTGCCTGAAGACCAGTCAGGCGCAGCCTATTCTGATCCGAATACCGATTCACAGGGTTTGGGAGCGGGCTCAGCTCATCAACACGCCAACGGGGACGGTGCTGGTGGACGCATTCATCAAACGGACCCCCACACGGGCATGCCTCACCCGAGCCAGACGGGGCACAGCGCAGCCCAAGCGGCAGGTCACACTCATACGGCACACCCCGAACACCCTGCCCAGGGCCAAAGTGCTGGCCAAGCCATTAAACGCGTTGGCGCTGCTACGGGGCGGGTCGCAAGCCCCCAGGCCGCCAAAAATCCCAAAAAAGTGGGCGCTAATGCAGGGAGTGCTGCTTCTCGACCTAAAGAAGTCCCTAAAGCCTCCGATACTTGGTCTGAGGCCTTTAGAGGTCGAGTAGCTGCAATTAATGACCAAGTGAAATCTTTGAATCACAAACTCGACGAATTTGACAAATAAATTTCTGTGATCTCTCTTCACAAGGCGAAGACCAAGGAACCAAGATGGCGCAAGACAAAGACAACCCAACAAACCCAAGCGACGCTGAAGGCGCAGACGCTGGGGATGGATTTGTGCCAGCATTACCAGCCCCCGCCCTAGAGCATGTCGAGGGCGATCAGTATGAAGAGTTTGATGATGATGGCTCAGAGGACCAAGAGGTGGACGAAACTGAGGCGCTGGCCTCAGGTCTTGATGATCTGCAAAACCAAGCCCTCAACTCTGTTGAAGTTGCCAAGCAACTTGAGCAACTGACTGACGTTGTTTTAAGCTCCGCTGAGGTCTCCACACGCTCTGCGTCTGTGGCTGCTGACGTTAGTCACGACATGCGTTTGGTGATGGACAGTGTTAGCGAGGATCATAAAAGTAATATCAAGAACTCTCGAATGATGGTTATCGCCATGCTCGCGTTCTTGGTGATTGGGTTGGGAACGTTTTTTGGGATTTCAACTAAGATGCAATTAAACATAGGCCAACTGGACTCGATGTCCTTGGCTGTGGGTAAACGTATTGTTGATTTGGATGCAACAGTGAGTGCTTTTACTCAGGCCAGCCGCTCTATGAATGAGTTGACTGAGAAGCTTGAGGAGATGAATAAGAATCAAGATAAATTGCAGGATAAGTTTGAAGAAATCAACAAACAAATGGCTTCCATGCCCTCTCAGGTTGCGGATCAATCCAGCAAGTCTTTGGAGGTGAAGTTACAAGCGCTTGAGAAAGAGATACAAACACTAGACGCTAAAGTACAAGCGTTATCTAACCGACCCGCCCCCGTGCAATCCGCAGGCTCAGGCGATATTCAAAAGTTAAGGAAAGAGCTTGACGCGGCCAATGCGAAGGCTAAAGAAAAGGCTGAAGTCAAAACCCCGACTCCCCCCCCTGTAGCTCCCAGACAAGAGCCCAAACCAGGTGCAAAGTTAGAAAGCGCTGCGAAGGAGGCGTCCTCAAAGGCCGTGCCAACTAGGGAGGAAGGATCTGTAAAAGAGGTGAAGCACTTAGCTAAGCAAGAAGAGACCAAGCAACCCAAACCTCAAGCCAAGGCGCAGGAGAGGGAGGAGTCTATAAAGACGGCCGATGCGAATACGACTAAAGAATCCAAAGAGAACAAAGATGCCAAAGATGCCAAAGGATCTAAGCCATTAAAGGAATCCAAGGAATCCAAGGACTTCAAAGAGTTGAAGGACGCTAAATCCTCCAAAGAGCCTAGGGAGAGGGTGGCTTTGAATTCAGAGAAAACTGACAACCCACTGGACGCGAAGACTGTCTCTCAACCCCGCAAAGACACCATGGTGGTTTTTCCTAGAGCCTCAGCGGTCGCTGAGAACTAGGAGTTAGGGCTGCGTTACTTGCGTAACTTGAGCAAAATTTTCGCGCATCCCCCGACTACAGTGAAGCTTAGTCGCGGGTCAAGCGAAAGGAGCCGAAGGCGACATGCGTCACCTACGGAGGCGATTCTTGATCCTGGATATACGCAACGAGCTGCTCGATG